>JAKFFN010000029.1:0-2880 GCA_036675025.1 Candidatus Sumerlaeales bacterium
GTGGGTGACTGGACGCTTTACTAACAGGCTGTAGTTTTATCGCGGGACATTGCGCCGTTTTGGGGTAGCATGCCCCGCATCCCCATATTATACCACGCCCCAAAATGCGAAGCAGACTTCAGCGACAGCTTGCGGGGTACCGCGGAATTTATTCCGTAAAGTGGACGCCCAGGGCACATTCCAACGTCATTGCTACTAGGTAACATGGATGCTCCACCCAGTGCCTCCAACCCTCGTCTGGAGTCAATTTGCTTCGGCTAACATAGTTAAAGGTAGACTTGCGGCGGTGACCCTTTATGGGGTTGCAACAGCTTAATATTATACTGATCGGGTGCCGGTACTTTGGGGCCTGACGGGTCAGGACAGGACGCACAAAATGGCGGGAGAATCTACAGAAACGGGAACCTGGTCGGCTTACCTGGCGGGGCAATCGCTGGAGGGATATCTCGACTTTCTTTCGCTCCACGGGCCGATGGTGCGCGAGGTGCTGGCGGGGGACCCGAAGAGCGTGCTGGAAGTGGGCTGCGGCGGGGCGAACCTGGCGATCTTTTTCTCGCACCTGGGCCTGCGGAGCGTGGGGATTGATATCGAGGCGGGGGTGATTGAGGAGGCGAAGCGGCATGCGGCGTCGCTGCGGGGGAACGTGGAGTTTGTGGTGGGGGATGGTTTCGCCACGGAGTTTGCGGATAGGGAATTCGACGTGAGCATGAGCCAGGGGGTGCTGGAGCATTTTCCGGATGAGGAGATCGAGCGGTTCCTGGCGGAATCAATCCGGATTTCGCGGCGGGTGGTGGCGAGTATGCCGAACAGGAATTACCCGACGCGGGATTTTGGCAACGAGCGGCTGATGCCGGCGGAGTTCTGGCAGCAGCGGGGAGAGGCAGCGCTGGCGCGAAGCGGCAAAACAGGAAAAGTGAAGGCGTTCGATTACCGCCGCCGCCCGGATTTCAAGCACCCGGTGAACACCCTGCTCAACACGATGCTGCGGCGATGCTACTTCACCCTGCTGGTAATAGACGTAGCATAATCTCGTAGTGTCGACGTCCCCGTCGGCCACTCCCGCTGTTTATTTTAATCCGAAGTTAGCCGCGCAGCGCAATCCAGATGGCACCCCCCATGTAACACGGGTGCCCCCACCCGTGCCTGTTGCCATAAAGCCAAACATCTTTTAGAGTCGCTAAGGGTTCATAAGCATCCGTGCGGGAATAGCGCCTGCAATTTCCATATGGTATGCCTTTCGGTTATTATGACTACAACCCCCTGCCAACCAACCGAAATGCAGTTTCCCTTCCACTCGCGCATCCACAACACTTATGTACTTAATATATCGACTAAGCGCGCTGAAAACGAAAGGCTTACGGAATTACCTATTAATTTTTTTTTGCCATGTGGAAAACTTCAGCAAGGCGGACCCAGCTCCATCCCGCCCGGTCACCCCCTCCTTCTTACTTTCTCACCCTTCTCACTTTCTCGCGCAGCGCAGCCGCCTTGCCGGGCGCACAGGCGCCCCGGTGAACACCCACCACCCTTGGCGGTACGGTAAACCCATGAACCACGAGAGTCTTTTACCGCCCCGGCGTAAGTGCCGCGAGGTCAAAGTTGGCCCCTATATTTTGGGGGGCAATAACCCTATCCGCGTGCAGACAATGACCGCGACCGACACCGCTGACGTAGAGACGACGGTGGCGCAGATCAACGCGCTGGCGGAGGCGGGCTGCGAGATCATGCGCCTGACGGTGGATACGCGCAAGGCAGCCATCGCCCTGCCGGAGATCCGCAAACGGGTGGCGATTCCGCTGGTTTCTGATATCCATTTCAACCACAAGCTGGCGCTGGAAGCGGCGCCGTACGTGGACAAGATTCGCATTAACCCGGGCAACATCGGCAGCGAGGAAAACGTGAAGGCGGTGCTGGACCGGGCGAACGAGTATGACCTGCCGATTCGCGTGGGCGTGAACAATGGGTCGCTGGAAAAAGATATCGCGATCAGGTATGGCGCGCACATAAACGAAGGTATCCTGATGCCGCCGGAGGGTGGGTATCCGCCGGAAGCGCTGGTGGACAGTGCGCTGCGGAACATCGAGATATTGGAAAGCCATGGCTTTACGCGGACGATTATCAGCGTGAAGAGCAGCAACGTGCCGCTGATGGTGAAGGCGTATCGCCTGCTGGCGGAGAAGTGTGACTACCCGCTGCACCTGGGCGTGACGGAGGCGGGCACGAAGGACAATTCGAACATCAAGTCGTCCATCGGCATCGGCAGCCTTTTGCTGGATGGCATCGGCGATACGCTGCGGGTGAGCATTGCGGCGCGGGCAACGGAAGAGAAGAAGGACGAGATCCGCACGGGCTTCAAAATTCTGCAGGCGCTGGGTCTGCGCCGGTACGGCGTGGAAGTGGTGGCCTGCCCGACGTGTGGCCGCGAGGACGTGGGCTTCGACACCACGAAAATCGCGCTGCAGATCGAGGAGATTAACCAGAAGCGGACGAACCCGATCAAAATCAGCGTGATGGGGTGTTACGTGAACGGCCCGGGCGAGGCGGCGGAATCCGACATAGGGGTGGTGGCGAGCGGCAAGGCAGCGAAGATTTTCGTGCGCGGGCAGTTGCTGGATACCCTGGTACCGTTTGACCAGGTGATCCCGCGGATTACCGAGTTGATCGAGAACTTCGACCGCGAACAGGAAGCCGTAGCGGCAAAGTAGCGCAGCGTGTAACGTCGGAGCGGAAAGTAGCGCCGGCTCAGAAAGTAGCGTTGGCTCCGGAAAGTAGCGTTGGCATTCTGCCGACGAAGTTTTTTAATTAGTTTCCGTTGGACGAAAGCTAGACGGCACCCGGTTAAGCGTCGTCCACTTTACGGAATAAATTCCGCGGTACCCG
>JAKFFN010000003.1:0-16802 GCA_036675025.1 Candidatus Sumerlaeales bacterium
CAGAACATGACGGAGATTGTGGATGACGTTTACGCGCAGGTGAAAGACATGCTGGTCGGCAGCCGCAAGCTGACGGCAGAAAAGGCTGATGAGATTATTAACGCCGGACCCATCGGCGCTGACAAGGCGCGGGAAATGGGACTGGTGGACCGCGTTGCTTACGCGGATGAAGTGCTGGACGGCCTGAAAAAGGACAAGCTGGAGATCGTGGACTCTTCGGACTATAAAACCTCTACCCAGTCTTCTAAGAGCAGTGACATCAGCCTGCTGAGCCTGCTCAGCATGATGAGCACCGATTCCAAGTCCGATGATGATGACGACGATTATCCGCGGGTGGCAGTTCTCTATGCCGTTGGCCCGATTACCCTGGGCACCAATGGTGGTTCGGGCATCGGTTCAGACAGCGAAATTGCCTCGACGGATTTTATCGAGGAACTGGAAAAGCTGAAGGAAGACGACAAGATCAAGGCAGTGATCCTCAGGGTGAACAGCCCGGGCGGCAGCGCTTTTGCGTCGGACCTGATCTGGAAGAAGATCGAAGAGCTTAAGAAGAAGAAGCCGGTAGTGGCCAGCATGGGCGACGTGGCTGCCAGCGGCGGTTACTACATCTCCATGGGTGCAAACCGCATTATTGCGCAGCCGGGTACGCTGACGGGCAGCATCGGCGTGGTCGGCGGCAAGCCGAACCTGAAGGGCCTATACGAGAAGGTTGGCGTAAACAAGACGACGATTTCAAAGGGCCGCTACGCCGGAATGTTCTCCGAGACGAGCGACTTCAGCGCGGAAGAGACGAAGGTCATCGAAGAGATGATGAAGCGCACGTACGATGAATTCGTGACCAAGGCGGCGCGGGGTCGCAGCCGGTCGTACGAACAGCTTCACGAAGTGGCACAGGGCCGCGTGTGGACGGGCAGCCGGGCCAAAGAAGTAGGCCTGGTGGATGAGCTTGGCGGTCTGGATAAAGCCATTATCGAAACTAAGGAACTGATCGGGCTGACGCCAGATGAGAAGGTTCGCCTTATCGCTTACCCGAAAGAGCAGAGCTTTGTAGATATCCTGCAGAAGGCGCTGGGTACGAGCAGCTCGGCTGTTAAGAGTGGCGACCTGGGCATGAACATGATGCTGGGCGCACTGCCGGTGCCGGATGGGCTCTCAAAGGTGCTGATGCAGGCGGTGAGCATTACGAAGATGTTCAACCAGGAGAAGGTGCTGGCGGTCATGCCGTTTATGATCGAACTGCGGTAGTGAATTAACCGCAGGAAAACGCAACAGCGCTAAAAGAAAATGTAACTGTTAAGTAGGCGCTCCACGAGGGGCGCCTATTTTTTTTTGCGATATGGATTAGCTCAGGCGAAGGAGGCGCTTGCCTTGCCGGGCGATGTCCGGGTTGAGAGTGATAAGCGCGCCAGCGTAAATTGCTGCAGGAATGACCGATGCGGCAAGGGTGGCAATTGGGTGCGAGAACAGGACTGTTGTTCCCCAGAGCATCAGCCCGAGAACCAGCCAGAGCGGTGAGAGGCGCAGCCAGGCGCTATGGAAAACCCATTGGCCGGCGCCAAGCAGCGAGGCAAGCATGACTCCCCAGATGAACCATAGCACTGCGGATGACAGCGCATACGCCACAACAGCATGCATGACGCCATAGCGCAGCCCGAGGATAACGGCGGCCACGCGAATGGCCGTGGCGACAACGTTCCAGTAAAATCCGTAGTCCGGGCGGTCGAGGAGGATATCCAGCGACGAGATCGGCGAGAAGAGAGAAGCAAAAATGCAGTAAAGCGATAGCAGCCGCGCAACGGGCGCTGTGGAGTCGACCCATTTATCACCAAGCACAATTGCCACGATGGGTTCGGCCATAACTGCCACCCATATCAACACCGGTACGATGAACGCGGCCGACAATCGCAGCATCTGAAGCACAGGCGCCATTAGCGCATGCCTGTCGCGGCCGGCCAGGGCGGAAAACGCGACCTTGTGCAGCGCACCGATAAGGATATAAATGGGAATGGTGATGAGCCAGTTTGCCATGCTGAAGGCTGCCGCGGCTGCCTTGGACAGGCTGGCGCCGAAGATGATGACCGGTGCATTGCTGCCCAGGGCGTTAAAAACCTGGTTGCCGCAATGGAACAAACCAAAGCGTGCCCAGCGGGCGCCGCGCCTTTTCAGCATTGCCAGGGAAAGCAGGATAGGCGGGAAGGAAACCCGGGATCGGCTGGACACCCAGATGAGCTCTGTGACCTCCGCCAACCCGTAGGCGAGGTATAAAGTCCATGCCGCCGGCGATAAGAGCGCCAGACCTACACCCACCAATCCAGATACGAGAGCGTATAAGGTTTCTCCGATGCTGATTTCCCGGTAGGCCAGTCGGGCGGCAAGGTCTGTTTTATAGATCAGTTTCGCGGCCTGCAGGGCCACGATCGCCGGCGCGGCCCATAACAGCGCCGCCCACGGGCCGAAGCTGAGCCAACGCACTAGCAGCGGATGGGCGGTAAGGGCAAAAACGGCAATACCGGCTGCAGAAAATGTGAGAGCACCGCCCAGGAGAAGCAGGAACCTGCGGCGATGGCGAACTTCGCGCACATAAAGCTGATCAAATCCCAGGGGCAGAAGCACAAACAGCACCAGGTGCACAGAGAGCAGCTGCCGGTAGGCGCCGAATTCGGTTTCGCTGAGGATACGCGCGAGCAGGGCTACGGCGCCGAAAGTTACCAGGCGCTGGGCGATGTTTCCGGCGAGGGTCCACCGGACCGCCGTTATGGCTTTCGCGGTTGTAGATGGAGGCTGACCAGCCGGCAGCTGGGTATTGCGGCCGGTCGTCACTGCGCGGCTACACGACTACAGCGTTCAGATCCTGTACGTGTTGAAAGATTTCTTCCATATTTGCCGGCTGAGTAACGCGTGCGAGGGACCATTCTTCCAGGTGTTCTGCCATTCCACCTTGTGCGGCAAGGGGCTGCAGCGGACCAAGAGTTTCCAGTTCAAGGAAACGGGAATTGGTAAACAGCTCCCAATTGCAACCGAAATCCGGGTAAGTGGCGTCGGGCTTCAGGGTCGAGCCTTTAATAAACACGGTGTCATCAATCACATAGCAGCCCCAGCCAACGGAATTGCGTACGCCAAACTTAAGCTGCTCATTGCGAGAGGGATCCTGGCGCATGGAGATATATTTGGGACCCCAGTGGAAGCGCTCGTCCTGCATGTTAGTGTAGCTCCACACGACGAGCGGCCGGGCTGGCAGCAGCGCATCAGGGAACGGGACGAAGGGTTCCTGGGGTATAATGGCGGTGCCGCCATGATTGAGTACGGTAAGAGCCCAGGGCGCCGCAGTTACTTCCCACGGGCCGTGGTTAATAATCTGGTGATTGATGGAGAGGGTAGGAAGAGTTTCGTGGAGGCGAATCTCCATGATTTTCTGCAGGCCGGTCAGCTGCTCCACATCCGGCACCAGGCGCAGGGTGCGGCCGTCCCAATCATGGGCAACGGGCGAATTGTCAGGTACGTACGTGCGGGGTTTGATTTCAGGCGCGTGCCAGAGACGGTGGCCGCCATAAAGCTGGAAATTTTCATCACCTGTTCGGCCAATCGATTCTTGTTCCACGTAAAACAGGTTACCGGGGCGATCTTTCCAGCCCATGTAGATGATGCGCGGACCAACTTCGGTGGTCACTACAAGCTCAATGGTGTCGTTTGACAGACGAAGACAGTGGGCCCAGCCTTCAAACTCGATTTTTTCCAGGTTTAACATACTTTACACTATCGGGATGGGATGGAGAACTTAAAGACAAATTCTCTAAATGCAAATTAATTTACACGAGTCTACATCTCCCTAGTCAATTTTTAATTCATATCTTCTCCGTAAAACTTTTTTAGCCGCACCACTTTCGCCTGACATGTCTTACATGTTCCATAAGATTGTTCCGAATTTTTCGTACGCTGATGTCCCTAAGCAAACCTTGACACGGGGCAGCAGTGTTAGACATTTTCCCTGTGTGTAGCTTTTCACTCTATTTTTCTGTGCGAAAGGGCGGTGAGCACGTATTTGTCAGGCAATGAACACATTATAGGAATAGACCTCGGAACCACAAATTCCGTGGTCGCGATACTCGAAGGCGAAGCTCCCAAAGTCATTACGAATTCAGAAGGCAGCACCAAGACTCCTTCTGTGGTTTCGTTTATGCCGGATGGGGAAGTTACGGTGGGCGACGTGGCTCGCCGCCAGGGATCGATAAACCCTTCTCGCACAATCTACAGCATCAAGCGACTCATGGGTCGTACGCCGCAGGATGTGGAAGCGCTGGGCCTCTATGCGCCTTATGAACTGGCATCCACTGAAGATGCTCAGCTTGTCGTAAAGATGGGCGCGGATGGGTACACGCCGGCACAGATTTCTGCGATGATCCTGAAAAAGCTGAAACAGGCGGCTGAGGATTATCTCGGCGAAGACGTGGACAAGGCCATCATTACGGTGCCTGCCTACTTCGACGATCTCCAGCGGCAGGCTACACGCGAAGCGGGACGCCTGGCCGGCCTGGAAGTATTACGACTGGTAAACGAACCCACTGCCGCCGCAATGGCATACGGCCTCGGGAAAGAACGCAGCGAACGCGTGGCCGTATACGATTTCGGGGGCGGAACGTTTGACCTTACGGTGCTGGATATTTCCGAAGGCACTTTCGAAGTTCTTACAAGCCAGGGCGATACGCACCTGGGCGGCGATGACCTGGACGCCATGCTGGTGCAGCACCTGCTGGAGCAGTTTCGCGAAAGCGCCGGTGTGGAATTTGAACCGGACGATATGGCGCAGCGCCGGCTTACGGAAGCGGCTGAGAAGGCCAAGTGTGAATTGTCACTTTCACGCCAGGCGCTCATTCACCTGCCGTTCCTTGCCCAGGTAGATGGAACGCCGCTGCACCTGGACATGACCCTGAACAGGGAAGATTTTGAAGACCTCATCGAGCCTTATATCGAACAGACGCTTGATTGCTGCCGCGCCGCACTTGCCGATTGCGACCTGAAACCCACTGACATTGACAAGGTTATCATGGTGGGCGGATCTACGCGCATTCCGCTGGTGCAGGACATGGTGGAAGAGTACTTTGGCGTGGTACCATTTAAGGGCCTGAATCCTGATGAGATTGTTGCCCTCGGCGCCGCTACGCAGGCAGGCGTACTTGCCGGTAAACTGAAAGAAGTCATTCTGCTGGACGTGACGCCCCACAGCCTGGGTGTGGAAGTGGCAGACAACCGCCTGACGCGGGTAATTGAAAAGAACACGACAATACCGGTGAAATCTGGCAGGCTGTTTACCACCACGGAAGACGGGCAGGAAATGGTAACTGTCCATGTTCTGCAGGGCGATTCTGAAAAAGCTTCGGAGAACCGGTCGCTGGGTAAGTTTACGCTCGCGCACATTGCGCCCGGCAAAGCGGGAAGCGCGCGGGTGCAGGTCGCTTTCCAGATTAACGCTGACGGCATGGTGGAAGTAACCGCGGAAGACATGGCAAGCCGGAAACAGGAATGCCTGACGCTAACACTGGGCGGAGAAGGTGATACCGTGCAGGCAGCGCGTGAGCGCGCCCAGGGCGCAGCTGCAGCGCGCCGGCGCCGGCGCAGGTCAAAGACGGATGAGCGGCCGAGCGCAACCCCGGAAGTACTTACGGGGCTGACGCCGGTAAGTAGTCAGCCTCTGGGACGATCAGATTCATCGGCAGCGCGCCGGCGTGCGGATGTTCCGTCTGCTGCTGCGCCATCTCCTGCGCCGCCAGCCGGGTCATCGGGAAGCAGCGCCGTTCGGCGTGCGACTCCGCCGACGGCAGCCCCCAAGCCTGCAGCATCTGGTTCGAAGCCAGGAGCAAGTCCCCGCATACCAACAATCTCTACTCCGGTTACTCCCGGCCCTTCGGTTACCGTTCCGGAGCTCCAGCCAGCCGCCGCAGGTGCCGCAGTCGCAATGATCACGCGTGCAGAACTGTCACCGCTTGCCACGCAGGCGCTCTCGTTAATCAAGGACAAATCCAGCTCGGCCGGTTCCTATGAAATTTATCTGAAGGCCTATTCGGAGCTGCAGGAGTATGCCCGTACAAATCCGGTAGACTTCGAAGTGGTCGAGGGCACCACGCGCATACTGATTACTTTGGGTGAGCGCGATGCGGCCAGGGCACTAATGAAAACGCTTTCGGAGCAGACGAGCGCTGACCGTTCAAAGATCAACGGACTTTTTGATGAGTTCCTGACGCGATTCCCCCAGGATGACAACGCCACCCAGCCAGTGGCGGGTCCTTCGGGCTCGAAGGAAGGTGTAGATACTGCGATCCGGCAGATGGAACAGCGGGTAACGGAGAATACTGGCACCAACGAGGAAGTGGAATCGCTGGTGCAGCTATATCGCCGGCGCCTCGCCCATGGCGATGATACCTCGACACAGTTTAAACTGGTAAAACTGCTGGTGCGCCTGGAGCGTGTGGACGAAGCTATTAACATTCTCCAGCGCCTCGTGCAGATCGAATCGTACCGGGTGCATTCGCTCAAGATTCTCGGCCTGTGCTTCTGGCAGAAGGGCCTCCATTACCTGGCGTGGCAGAAATTCCAGCAGTTGCCGCCCAGCGATGAGATCAAAGACATCCTCTATCGCCTTGCCTCTGACATGGAAGAAACTGACCAGCTCCTGAATGCGAAGGTCGTATTTCAGCACCTGGTTAATGCCGACGCTGAGTTCCGCGACAGTGCGACGCGCCTGAAGAAAATCGAACAGATCATTCGCATGGAAGCGGGCAACCGCGAGGCCAGTCTGACCCCATCGATTTTTCTTACTCTAAAGGATTCACGGTTCGTGATCCTTGAAGAGGTAAACCGCGGAAGCATGGGCATCGTGTATCGAGCCCGCGATAAGGTACTGGAAGAAATAGTAGCTCTCAAAATCCTGAACGATTACATGACCACGGATCCTTCAGCGGTGGAGCGCTTCAAGCGTGAGGCGCGTGCCGCAAAGCGGCTGTCGCATCCGAACATCGTGCGCATCCACGACATGTTTGAATACGGAAACAAGAAGCTGCTCTCGATGGAGTTCATCGAAGGCGTGGATCTAAAGACGGTGCTGGCGGAGCGAAAACTGCTGCCGTTGTATGAGATTGCAGGAATTGCTCGCCCGGTGTGTGATGCGCTGGCCTACGCACACCAGCAGTCTATCGTGCATCGCGATATTAAACCGGCCAACATCATGATCACAAATACGAACCAGGTAAAGGTGACGGATTTCGGCATCGCTAAGGTGTTGCTGGCAGGTGCTGATTCCACGCGGTCGGGTTCACAGATTATCGGCACGCCGCTCTACATGTCGCCGGAGCAGATCATGGGGACCGACGTGGACGCGCGCGCGGATATCTACAGCCTGGGCGCTACGTTGTACGAGATGGCCGTGGGGCGCCCGCCGTTCCTCGATGGCAACATCGAGTACCACCACCTCCATACGCTGCCGCCGGCAATGACGGATACAGTGCCGCTGGCGCTGCAGCAGATCGTGCTGAAGTGCCTGGAGAAAAAGCCGGAAGACAGGTACAAGTCAATCCACGACCTGGGCGAAGCGCTCACGAAGCTGGCCACGGGCGGATGAGGTAAGCGCGACAACAGCCGGGTCAACCTGGAAAATTGCAAGACTAACAGGTAGTAAAAACAGAAACAGGTGGGTTCACTGAGAACCCACCTGTTTTATTATAATACTGCTTTTGAAACGGTCTAGACTAGTAGCGGTAATGCTCGGTCTTGAACGGACCTTCTGCCTTTACGCCGATGTACTCTGCCTGCTGCGGGGTTAGCTTTGTGAGCTTTACGCCGAGCTGGTCGAGGTGGAGGCGTGCGACTTTTTCGTCGAGTTCCTTCGGCAGCACGTACACTTTGCCGCGCTCGTATTTGCCGCTGTTGCGCTCTACCCACAGTTCGATCTGGGCGAGGGTCTGGTTGGTGAAGCTGTTGCTCATTACGAAGCTGGGGTGACCGGTGGCGCAGCCCAGGTTTACCAGGCGGCCGCGGGCGAGGATGGTGATGCGCTTGCCGTTAGGCCATTCAATCTGGTCGACCTGCGGCTTGATCTCGTAGGTCTTGAGATTGGGGTCGTTGAACAGTGCATTCACCTGGATCTCGCTGTCGAAGTGGCCGATGTTGCAGACGATGGCCTGGTGCTTCATGCGGGACATATGCTCCTTGGTGATAACGTCGAAGTTGCCGGTGCAGGTGACAAAGATGTCGCCATACTCGCAGGCGTCGTCCATCGTGACAACCTGGTAGCCTTCCATGGCAGCCTGCAGGGCGCAGATCGGGTCGATCTCAGTGATGTAGACCGTGGCGCCGAGACCGCGGAAGCTCTGGGCAGTACCTTTGCCTACGTCGCCATAGCCGCAGACAACAACCTTCTTGCCGGCGATCATTACGTCGGTGGCGCGCTTCACAGCGTCTACCGAACTCTCGCGGCAGCCGTAGAGGTTATCGAACTTTGACTTGGTGCAGCTGTCGTTTACGTTGATGGCGGGGAAAGGCAGCTTGCCTTCGCGGGCCATTTCATAAAGGCGATGAACGCCGGTCGTGGTCTCTTCGCTCACGCCCTGCATCTTATCAGCCATCTTCTGCCAGATGGTGGGGTTCTCATCGAGAGTCTTGTTAAGAAGCGTGTCGATGATCTGGATTTCTTCGTTGGCGGTGCTGATTTCCGGCTTCTTGCCGGTCTTTGCAAATTCGCGCTCGCGCTCGGCGCCGCGAATGATCAGGAGGGTTGCGTCGCCGCCGTCATCAACGATCAGGTCGGGGCCGCCTTCATCGTGGCTGAGGGCAAGCTTAGTGTACTCCCAGTATTCTTCCAGGGTCTCGCCCTTGTAGGCGAATACAGGAATACCGCGCTCTGCGATGGCCGCAGCGGCGTGATCCTGCGTGCTGTAAATGTTGCAGGAAGCCCAGCGCACATCAGCGCCAAGGTCGGCAAGCGTCTCAATAAGAACAGCTGTCTGGATGGTCATGTGGAGCGAGCCGGTGATCTTTGCGCCAGCCAGCGGCTTGCTGTCTGCGTATTCCTTGCGCACAGCCATCAGGCCGGGCATTTCGTGTTCAGCAATGGCGATCTCATCACGGCCGAACTTGGCCAGCGAGATATCTTTCACGATGTAGTCAGCGGTTTGTGTCGCGCTCATACGTGGTTTCCTTTCGTTTGTTGCTTCGTTTTTTTGTTTGGTAAACTTGTGGTGTTGCCGGGGCGCTTGGCGGTTACGGCGTAGAGCCGGGGTAGCGGTGCCAGCTCATGATCGGGCAGATTCGGCTGACCGATGAAATGCTGGCGGATTTCCACAAAGCCCGCTTCTGCAAGCACTGCGTGCAGATCTACACAATCAATGCCCGGGCGTTCATCAGCCATGCGAGCCTGGAAGGCCGCGTTGTTATGCAGGTAAAAATCGACCAAAAGAATTTGGCCGCCGGGGCGCGTGACGCGGTGCAGCTCGGCTATTGCATCATCCAGATTGATGAGATGGTGCAGCATGAGAATGAGCAGTGCGAGATCGACTTCTGAATTGCGCAGCGGCAGCGCTTCAAGACGCCCTTCGTGAAACTCGACTTTGAGATTGGGATTGTTTTCTACTACCCGCTGCTCCGCCAGCTTCAGCATGGGTGCGCTGCTATCCACCGCAATCACCCGCTGGAAATGCCGCGCAAGATGCGGCAGCAGGTAGCCGGTGCCAGTGCCAAGGTCAGCTACTGTCCACTCTGTGGGAAGCAGGGTGAGAAATGCCTCCAGGTGAAACGATGTGCCGAAACAGGATTCGCGCAAGGCATCCCACTGAAGGCCGATCTGGTTGAAGAACTGCCCGTGCTCGGCGGCGCGCAACGCGAGGACCCGGTCCAGGCGCTCGCGGTCGGCCGCCGGCAGTTCGTCGGCCGGCAGCATCTCCGCAAAGGTTTGGCGCAGCCGACCCTGGCCGTTGGCAAGATCGGCGTTAAGCGTGGCGCGGTAATAGGTGGTGGGCCCGCTGGCACGGTCGAGAAGGAGATTTTCAGCGCGCAGCGCCTTGATGTGGCGGCTGACGCTCGACTGCGGCAGCTCAAGAATGCGCACGAGCTCGCCCACGCTAAGCTCCTGGGCGTGCAGAAGATGCAGCAGCCGCAGCCGAACTGGGTCGGCTACGGCGCGCAAGAGTGAGCTGGCAGAAACGTGGTCCATTAAATCCTTATATCCAGATCAATGGATAAAGGACTTTATTCAGTTACGTTTGCGCCGCTTTTTCGATTTCTGCTCTTCTTCTTTGTGGTCGAGGGCGCCGGTGTAGGTGAGGTCCAGGGTGGACTTGATCTCGCTGCCCAGCCGCTCTACCGCGCCCGGCTCAAGCAGCGGATCTTTTGTTTCTTTGCGCCACTTCATGAGTTCCGCCTTAAGCGTTTTCTCAATCTCGGCATATTCCGGCTGGCCCGCCAGGTTCACGAAATTCTCCGGGTCCTTTTCCAGGTCGAAAAGCTCATATTCCGGCGGATTCATGTAACGCTCCACAGCGGCCCGGGCGCGGCTGGTGCCAAGATCTGTGTTCTTGATAGCATTGCGCTCGTCAAGTCCCTCGATGCCGGGCGTAGGATTTGGCACTGCCCCCTGGAGGTAATGGATAAGTTGGAACTTTTTGCTGCGAACGGTGCGGTTCGGGTGATAGTCGGCTGGCAGGTGCGCCGTGAATTCTCCAAACATAAACTCGCGCACATTTGCGTCGGGATTCTCTACCACCGGCCGCAGTGACGTGCCAGCCAGGGTACCATCGTATTTGACCCCCGCGGCATCAAGCATGGTCGGCAGAATGTCTACTGTGCTGACAAGCGCAGTGCTTGCCGAGCCCGCCTTCGCTACCTTTGGCCACTTTACAATAAAGGGGATACGCAGACCGGGGTTATAACTCGTAACTTTGGCCCGGCCAAACGGCGCGCCGTGATCGCCAATGACGATGATCATTGTGTTATCGAAACGGCCGGCCTTCTTCAGCGCGTCAATCGTGCTGCCCACGCAGTCGTCCATCCGCATGATGCAGTTATAATAGCCGGCCACATCATCCAGCAGACCGGGCACGTCTTCGAGGCCCTTCATGAAAGGGAGAAGCTCGACTTCACCGGAAGTAAGGGGATCAGCAGGATATCCCTCGACCTGCTCCAGCAAAGGCCGGTGCGGATCATGCAGGCCAGTGTGAAGGAAGAATGGCTCATTGCCGGCTTCGGTCAGGAACCTGGCTACCTGCTCACCGATAAGGTCCGGGTCACGGTTCTTCACGCCGTTTACATCCCAGCGGAATTTGTAGGGGAAAGAGGACTCCGGCTTGATATGGTGCTTGCCCACCAGGCCGGTGAAGTAGCCGGCTTCGTTGAGCAGAGACGGTATGCTGGGGAAGTCGCCTGACATGCTGAAACCCCGGTGCGCGAGGCCGATCTGCCCGTTCTGATGAGGATAGAGCCCTGTCATGATGGCGCTGCGCGATGGGCTGCAGCTGGCCTGCGCCACCCACGCATTATCGAAACGCACGCCGTCAGCGGCGATTTTATCCATGTGCGGCGTTCTCACGAAAGGGTCGCCGTAACAGCCGAGGTACGCGCCGAGGTCATCACCCGAAATCAGGAGTATATCAGGTGCAGTAGTTTCGCGCGCGGCCGCAGTAGAAACTGCTGCAGCCAGAAGCGCCGCAATGAGGCCGGATTTTATTAGCTGTAGAGACATTTGAGAGTTATCCTTTGTGGGGAACGAGTCTGGTGCTTACGGTACATGGTGGCACGGTATTACTAAAGATATTACTTCGCCTCAGGCGGCAGCTTGCCTCGCGTGATAAGATGATGCCGGTACTTGGGTTGCTTCATGGCTGCCTTATGCAATTGTTTCGAGTGCTCTTCCTGCTGCTGCAATACGCCAGGTTCATGGAC
This sequence comes from Candidatus Sumerlaeales bacterium, assembly GCA_036675025.1. Lineage (GTDB taxonomy): Bacteria > Sumerlaeota > Sumerlaeia > Sumerlaeales > Sumerlaeaceae > JAKFFN01. Next base: position 11,920 of record JAKFFN010000003.1, read on the forward strand.
GCGATCTCCGGTGCGCTTTTGCCACTGGGCAATCTGCTGTTTCAACTGCTCAAGTGTCTCCGCATGCTCCGGATCATCAGCCAGGTTGACGAAGCTGTGGGGATCATTCTGCAGATCGTACAGTTCATACTCGGGCGGATGAGCAAAACGCTGGAAGAGCGCCTTTGCCTGGCTGCTGCCCTGGTCGTGCTTCATCACGGCGTCCCACGCGGCACACTCATAACTGCCATCTTCCGGGTTCGGGCGCGGGCTCAGCAGGTTATGGATGAGCTGGTAGCGCTGGCTGCGCACGGTGCGTCGCGGGAAGAAATCATACGGTATGTGCGCCGTGTGTTCGCCAAACATATAATCGCGGTGTGGGTGCTCAGGATTCTTCACTACCTTTCGCAGCGACAGCCCAGGCAGTTCGGGGCGTTCGGGTAACCCGGCGGCATCGAGGAAAGTCGGGAGAATATCAATAGTGCTTACCAGGGCTTTGCTATGAGTTCCGGCCTTTGAAACACCCGGCCATTTCACAAGAAACGGAATCTGATAGCCGGAATTATAGCCGCTGGTTTTTCCGCGGGTGAACGGGGCGCCGTGATCACCGATGAGAATGATGAGAGTATTATCGAGCCGACCTGCTTTCCGCAGTACATCCAGCACCATGCCTATACCGGCATCTGCGCGCATGATGTTATTATAATACCCGGCTACATCTTCTCGCACGGCAGTGGTGTTTACGTCACCCAGGAAAGGCAGCGGTTTTATTTCAGACGCGGTCAGCGGCTTTTCTGGCAGCCCATTTACCTGCCTGACGAATGGGCGGTGGGGATCAACAAATGAGACGTTGAGAAAATAGGGATTGTCGCCGGTCTGCTTGAGAAACTTCTTCACGTGCTCCGCATAGGCGGCTGGGTTTTTCGCCTGCAGCTTTTTGCCGGGCTGTACGTCATAATCAAAGGGCGGACCCGGGGCTACGTGCACCTTCCCTACCACGCCTGTATGGTACCCGGCCTGTTTCAACAGTGCTGGAATAGTTGGATAGGGTTTATCCATCTTGTAGCCAAGGTGAGCCAGACCGACCAGGCCGTTCTGGTGCGGGTAGAGACCCGTCATGATAGAGCCGCGCGACGGACTGCAGCCGGGCTGAGTAACCCAGGCATTTTCAAACTGGATGCCCTGATCTGCAAGCTTATCGATATTCGGCGTGCGCACGTAAGGATGGCCGTAAGTGCCTACCTGGATTCCGAGATCGTCGAGCGTGATAAGTAGAATGTCGGGTGCCGTGGTCTCCTGCGCACCGGCAATGGCTGTTGCCGATAGAGCCGCGGCAAAAATCAACTTATGGATGATGCTGGATAACATAAAGCCTCTTTTGTCGGCTGCAGGTGTCGTGCGTGCAGGAATTAGTCGGGGCGGCGTTGCCGCGTGTCAAGTGAATGCTGTCAGGGCGGAATCAGGACGCCTCCGCAGACATCGCGATAAGCGGATACATTTATCCGAATTAAACCACAGAGTGTGTTTACTATGCCACCAGGTGAGGCAGAAAATGCCTACGATAGATCACTAATAATTAACCGGAGTGGACGCTATGTCATCGCTGTATGAACGCCTGGGGGGCCAGGAAGGCCTCGATAAAGCCGTGGATATTTTTTACCGCAAGGTTTTGATGGACGACCGCATCAGCCAGTTTTTTGAAGACACTGACATGGACGTGCAGGCGGCCAAGCAGAAGGCTTTTCTCACGATGGTAACCGGCGGACCAAACAACTACACCGGCAAGAACATGCGCGATGGCCACACCGATATGGTGAAGCGCGGCCTGAACGACAGCCACGTGGATGCCGTGGTGGAGCTCCTTGTTGAGACGCTTCGCGAAGTGGGTGCTCCTGAAGCGGATATCCAGACCGTGGTGAGCGTATGTGAAGGCGCCCGCAACGACGTATTGAACCGCGACGCTGCCCCGGCCCAGGCTCCGGCTGCGTCCTGATCGGGACATCCTGAAAATGGCTAACATCATCGAGCTTGCCGGCGAAAAATATGCAGTCGGCGAAAATGAAACGGTGCTTGATGCCCTCCTGCGGGAGGGCATCAGCGTGCCGAACAGTTGCCGCGCCGGCGCATGCCAGTGCTGCATGATGCGGGCAGTGGAAGGCGACGTGCCGGTGAAGGCGCAGGTCGGGCTGAAGCCGTCGCTGAAGGAGCAGGGATATTTCCTCAGCTGCTCTTGCCAGCCGACCACAGACATGAAACTGGAAGCACCGGGCGAGGGTCTGCACTACGAAACGCAGATCATCGCGCTGGAAGATGTGGGCGCGGCGGTGATGCGCGTGCACCTGGAAATGCCGATAGATTACACTTACCGGCCGGGCCAGTTTCTGACGCTGTTCAGCCCCGACGGCGTTGCGCGCAGCTATTCGCTGGCGAGCCTTCCGGCGGAGGACGTGCTGGAGCTGCACATCCGCCGCATCCCGGGCGGTCGCATGAGCACATACATTTTTGAGCAGGCGCAGGTGGGCGATACCGTAAAGATCGGAACGCCGGCGGGTGACTGCTTCTACACCGACGGCGACCTGCAGCAGCCGATGCTGCTGGTGGGCACGGGCACTGGCCTGGCGCCGCTTTGGGGTATCATCCGCGATGCCCTGGGCCGCGGCCACACAGGGCAGATGGTGCTGTTCCACGGCGCGCTGAACCCGGACGGTCTCTACCACCGCAACGAACTGGCGGCGCTGGCGGGCGAGTTCGCGAACTTTCAATATTGCCCGTGCGTGATGAACGGCGGCGAGGATGACACGACTCTCAACGTGGGCGCCATTGATAAGATCGTGTTGTCCACATACCCGAGCCTGAAAGGCTGGCGCGGTTTCCTGTGCGGCAACCCGGACCTGGTGAAGATGCTGAAGAAGAAGTTTTTCCTGGCGGGAATGGACATGAAGAGCATCTACGCGGATGCGTTCATCCCAAGCCCGCAGCCGGCAGAGCCGGCGACGGTATAGATAGCTGTCGTGCAAGACAGCATGCGGGTGCCTGTCTCGTAGGGTCGACGTTCCGTCGACCACTATCCCCAGGACGCACACCCGGCAGCGGGCCGTCTCACGTTCTCTCTCGAACCGCACCTACTGGGAGCGCCGGCGGCCCGCCGGCTTCATCGCCAACTCGCACCAAGCCCCAACCCCGCGCAGCGCCGTCAAACATAAAACGCCCCTTCTCGGACTGCGCCCGCTTGCTGGCGCTCTTGGAAAACAACCGTTGTCGCCACTAAAGACAGCATGCGGTGCCTATCTCGTAGGGTCGACGTTCCCGTCGACCACTTGTCGCGGGCGCACTTATCCAGCCGCTCTTGCAGCCAACCGCCACCCACAACTCGATAAAAAAACCCCGGGCGGCGTGGGGGGAGTCCGCCCGGGGTTGCAGCATCCTACTTGGCCGAGACCATTAAGGTCTCACAGGAGGTTTAGGCCGAATAGGAGTGTGAGGGTTAATCGTGATCGAAACCGACCCACTGGCCGCATTATAGTTATCGTTGCCTGCGAAGGACCAGGTAGACGTACCGCCCGGCGGCTGCGTGAACGTGCCGGTGATGGTCAGCAGCGACGTGAGATCGGCCGGCACAGATTCAATACCGCTGGCAGTGCCAGTGGCGGTGTGGGGCAGACCATCGTACGTGCCGGTGAATCCAATCACGCTGATGCTGGCGTTGGCCTTGGCGACGCTGAATGCGCGGACGACATCTTCCGCGGCATTGTGGTTGGCATCGCCCGCCGCGCTGGATGTGACGGTAACGTTGCCCGCACCGGTGATCGTGAGAACGGAACCGTCTAAAGTGACCGGCCCATCGACACTATAGCTGACCGGCAAATCAGACGAGCTGCTGGCGCCGAGAGTAATGGATGCATCGCCGTAGGTCTTGTCAGAGAGCTCACCGAAGGTGATGGCCTGATCGGCCGTTACCACGTTCACCGCGCGAGTTTCACTATCAGTCTTCCCGCGGGCGTCGGTCACCGCGTAGGTGACTACATAACTTCCAATGGCGCTGGTGTTTACGGTGTTTTCGGTAACGCCAGGTGTAAGCTGCACGCCACAAGCATCCACAGCCGTAGCGCCTGCATCCGTGTAAGTTGAGCCAAAGGGGATGGAAACAGTTGCCGGGCCGGTGAGGGTGATGGTGGGGTTGTGGCGGTTGTCGAAGTTCCTTACTGATGTAGGTGTTTCACCGAATGAATTATAGGCAATTAGTGTGTACGCATAAGAGCTACATTTGTCAACGTCTTCGTCGGTGTAACTGCTGCTGTCTGCTGGCAGAGTGGCAATCTGTGTGGCAGGACCCCCATTAACAGTGCGCATTATCCTGTAGTTAGTTTCGTTGGTCGCGTTATCAGTCCAGGTTAACTGGAGTGACAAGCTGTCTTGCGAGGCTGTTATGTTGATAGCTGTCGGCGCTGCCGGCGGACCCATGTGGGCAATAACGCCTGCACTACTGATCCGGGATGCATAAATGTCGTAGTTCGTATTGGAGCGGTAATCCTGCCATACAATGGTACCACCTCCATTGCCATCACCGACTATCTGGGCAGAGGTCTGACTATTTGGCGCGATGCTGACGGCAATACCATTACTACTGCCCCACTGACTGGCCCCGCTGCTGTTTACTCGCTGAGCATAAACGTCACTGGAGCTAGATGTAACAACAAAACCATCTGCACCGTCAGATGCTAAGCTGGGATTTCCTAGTAGAACATTGAGGCGAACACCATTTGTGTCGTTCTGGGGCGTCCACAATAAATCGCCGTCTGCGTTAACTCGCTGCCCGTAGACGATACCACGGCCGTCATACCAGGCGATGAACGCACCATTGGCTCCGTCACTAAGGATCTGGGGATTATATTGGGTAGCATCAT
>JAKFFN010000384.1:0-2854 GCA_036675025.1 Candidatus Sumerlaeales bacterium
GACGGCACAACCCGCACCGTTTTCGCCAGCGGTCTTCGCAACACCATCGGCTTCGGCTGGCATCCGGCAACTAAAGCGCTCTGGGGCGTTGATCACGGCGTAGACTGGCTCGGCGACAACGCCCAGAAGGAAGAGCTGAACCTGCTGGAAGAGGGAAAGTTTTACGGCTGGCCCTACATCGTCGGAGAAGGCATTCGCAATCCCCAGGATGAACCTCCTCCGCCGCTCACCATTGATGCTGTCGAATCCAGCACCACGCTGCCCGTTCTAGGTTATATGGCCCACAGCGCCCCAATGCAGATGGCCTTCTATGAGAAAGGCAACTTCCCAAAAGAACTCCACGGAGACGCTTTCGTGGCGATGCGCGGCAGCTGGAACCGCAAGCCCCCCAGCGGCTACGAAGTCGTCCGCATCGAATTTGACGATCAGGGCAAACCCCACAAGATCGAACCGTTCATCAGCGGCTTCCTCGTAGAACAGGACGACGACAAGTGGGGCCAATACGCCCGCCTCGCCGGCCTGGCCATCACACCCGACGGCTCAGCAATGTTTATCAGCGATGACCAGAACGGCGTAATCTATCGGGTAGTTTATAAGCCGTAACAGGCCAACTTGCTTAATTTGGCCACTGGCGCGTTTGCACTTTTACGTCTTTCGTCTGACCATTTACTACCTGCACCTGCTGAATCCCTTGTCCGCGTTGGGTTGTCGTGCCGACGGTGAGCGTATAGGTTCCTGGTACAAGGCCCGTGAATACGTATGTACCATCAGCGCCTGTTGGCTGGGTGGAAGTTATTATGGGTTGTCTGGTGCCATCCAGCGGGCCACCAGTTAGGTCCATGCTAACGCCCGATACTGGTTTGCCCTGTTCGTCGATAAGTGTAACCCGAATCCTTCCGTCGGGAATAGCAAAATCTTTCTGAAACTCCGCCTGGTCCGGAACTGTAACTTGTTCCTGGTAAGCCTCACCGCCAGGGGAGCTTAGCAAAACCGTATACTGACCCGGAGTCACGTTTTCTACAGTGTAATCCCCGGTCCGTGTGTAGCTTTGGAAGCTGCCCTCTGTTGAACTGAAGGTGACCCAACCATCATATGGACCGTCGCCAACGGTAACTCTACCTTTAATGGTCGTGCCGCCAAGTACCACAACGACATCTACCGCTGACGTGCCTTGTACTTCTTTAGACACTCGTACGTTTCCCGATAAGACGTCATAGCGCGCGTCTTTCAGGCCAAGAACTTCAAATCGACCATCATTATCGGTTTTTAAGTTCGTTTCAAATTCTACGTCGTTCGTTACGCTCCTGATCTGGACTTCAATATTAACGACTGGCTCCTGCAGCTTACCCCGCACAACACGACCACGCAGTGTTCCGCCGCCGCCGATCTCCACGTCACCAAGTTCCGTTATCTCACCGCTTTTCACAGTGACCTCAGTTTTTACTTCTGCGTAAGGTGCCGGCGTAAGGATTCTAATGCCATTTTTACCGGCAGGAACCGGCGCCAGCGTGAACTTGCCATCGGCGTCAGTAACAGTGTGCCTCACGGGAGTTTCGCTGTGCTGGCGAAAGCGGGAGATAATTCCATCAGTGACCACTGTTAAGTTTGGCATAGCTTCGCCGCTACCCGCCATAACCACTCGACCCGTGATGCCGCCCGGTGTTGTCAGTCGAAATTCCTGCTCAATAATTTCTCCGTCATATCCCGCTTCGGTGTTGTGCACCTGGCTCTCATGGTTCGGGCTGGAAAGGGTGAGCGAGTGGATGTGCCTTTCACTGATCCCGGTTATACGGAACTTCCCCGGCTCCGTCAGTCTTTCGATCTGAATCGTAGAGTGGAGCGGCGCCACTTCGAAATCTTTCACGACATCGCCAGTGATATCATCTACCACAGTACCCAGCAGCGTTACCGTTGCCTTCGGTTTAACCGGCAGCTCGATTACAATTTTCAGGTCTTTCGTTCCTGTTTTAATGCTGCGGACAACCTTATGGCGCGGCATTGAGACCTGCAGGTCGTATGTGCCTTGTGGCAGCCCATCTAAGGTGAATGAACCATCTTCTTTTGTAACCGCAGAACTATAGCCGTGTGATGGAAAAATGGAGACGGATGTCTTTGAAACAGGCTTACCGTCGGGTGTAACAACTGTACCGGATATCGTATGGTTAAGCGTATCTCTCAGCACCAGGTTAATGCCTGAACGCGCCTCGCCCGGTTCAAGCGTTAGCGTCGCTTTTTCTGACTGGGCGTAGCCCTCTTTGCTCGCCTGGAGTTCCACATTTTCCGGTAAGTCCGTAATTATAAAATCGCCATTGGCGCCCGACTTTTCTGCGCTATGGATGTATCCAAAGCTCCCGTATTGATGTGTAACCTGCAGTTCGGCACCCTCCACCGGCTTGCCGCTGGAATCGGTGACGCGGCCTTGCACCGTTGCCCCGATTCTCATCACTATCTTCAGCCCGTCGAGCGGCTGATTGGTAACTCTTACCGAATCCAGCACCGCTTTCACAAATCCCCCGGCCTCCGCCTCAATATGGCCGTCAGAAAAAGGTCTCATAAACAATGTGAACGTGCCATCAGGTTTTACCTGCCGGGGCCCACCTTCACCGCTTGAAGATTGGTGCATGCGCACCATTGCATTGCTGACGGGCACATCATCCTCAGTTACCACTTTGCCACGAACCGAGATTTTCTGCTCCATTGGAAAATCCGCACGTGCCGGCGATCCATCTTCGGCAAGTGCCACGTTTATCCAATCGCGGTAGTTTGAAGAGTCCCCGATGGCTGCTGCGAACCCGTCGAGAGTCACACGAAGATTCGCGGTCGCGTTAAGGAGATGAACGCCGACGGCAAGGTG
>JAKFFN010000186.1:0-16729 GCA_036675025.1 Candidatus Sumerlaeales bacterium
CACCGCTCCTGAGTAGAACCGGTTCCCGGTGGCAGTCGCATTATACACCCGCACGTAATGCACTCCCATGTTGCCATTCGAACCTGTTCCAAAGGGAAACTGCCCCAGCAGCTGCCATTCGTTAGCCAGCGCGCTGCTATTCTGGTTCAGCGTAAAGCCCTGGCCGCCGTTAAGGTGGCTAACCGAGTAGTTCACGGAATCGATGTTATTGCTGCTGTAAGGGAAAGCCACCTCCACCCGGTAGAGACCCTTCACATCAAAAATCGGCTTAAAGTCCGCATACCGGTTCGTGGATGTCGCCGCCACATAACGCTGTGTGCCGCTGTTGGCCACGCCCGGCGCAGAGAAGCTGACGCTCGAGTTACCCCAGGTGCCGGTACCTTCCACATACCATTGATTGTTTGGCCCCTCACTGGTGCCCTGTACCACCAGCACCGGCGGAGCACCCACGATGGCCGGACGCACCGTCGTCAGCACCTTCAGCTCGCCATCAGCCGGACCAAAATACCCGCTCGTTGTGTTCCACAGCGCAAAGTTCTCTTCGTAATTGCGGTTAGAGAACACCGTCGGCGCCTTCAGGTTCAGCCTGATCGTTGCCGTCTGCCCGGGCGCCACGCTCGCCGGCGTCATCGTAAAGAAAGTATTCTCCTGCCCGCTCGGCACAAACGGGCTCACCCTCGCCATTGGCCGGCTAGGCACAACCTTCACGTTCGATCCCGTCCAGGTGGCGCTTCCGATGTTTGTATAGGTTGCCGTCACTTCCAGGGTTTCCCCGCTTCGCGTCAGCGTGTTATAGCTGAGGCCCGTCAGCCGCGCATCAAACTGCGGTTTCGTGGGATTGGTCGAAGTCACGGCAAGGATGTTGGCGCAACGCCGCTGCCCCAGGTGATCAAACACGCCATTATCAGACGGGTAGTTCACCACGCCGCTGAAAGGTTCACCCGCCGCCCACAAGGTTGTCGAACCGCCGCCGTCCAGGTTCACGGCGTAATTGCACCCCAGCGCCTGCATCACCTGCGCCAGCTCCGTGCAGCTCATGCCCGCGGATTCCCCTGTCCGTCCATCCACCGTCAGCATAATCAGCTTGTTCTGGCTCGTGATCTTACCCACGGCCGAGCGGGGATGCCTCAGGTTGGCGTGGCTGTTATCAGAACTGTAAGTTTCAATGACTCCGTTGTTCACCAGCACCGGGCCCGACACCATCATGTTCTGCCACGCCGGCGCCCGGTTTTGCCACGCCAGCGATTTTCGCGAGATAATCAGATCACTCTTGTTATTAAAGAGAATCCCCATGGCGTGCTGGTTCACATTTGCGCCGTCAAAGGTGTGGACTGTGGTGCCGCCGGCCTTAAGAAAAGTCGTTCCGCCGCCCCATGGCAGCGTGGGCTGGGTTGAATCGTAACTTGCCGTATTAAAATAGGTGCCGTTGATGGCGGCCCTGGCCCCGGCAATTTCGCCTGCCAGGGTGCTAGGAAGCGCCCGCGGATAATCCGGGCTACTGGTGCCCGGGCTCGGGCCCACGTAGCTGTCGCGGTAGTTGATGCCAAGGTTTACATTAGGGTTGTTGAGGTCGATCTCCACATACGATACGCTTTGCCTCGCGCCAAACAGGTTCTTGAAGTGGTAGTATTTCCAGACCACACCCTGCCCTACCGGCCTCTGGAACCATACCGCCTCGTTCAGCAGCTGCGCCGCGGCCGGCAATGCGGAGCATACTATAAACGCCACCGCCACGGCAAATCTCAAACTCCGCACTGTCGAACCCAAAGAATGTTTCACCTCAAACACTAGTCACCGTCTCCCACGTAATACTCATCCCGATCGGGTTCTAATAATAGTTTACCCGTGCAAAATAATTGCAATGCCACCCATGACCAGTCTGCAAATACAAAAAAAGCCGGCGCAGAAGGCCTTAATGCCCTTCTGCGCCGGCGTTACTTTACCAGCGTGTAAGTTGCTGCTGGTTCGTTAGTAGATGGTCCAGTTAGAAACGTTCGACGGGATGTCGATGCGAATGTTAGCCACACCGCCGTTGGTGCCATTGCCAGGCGAGTAACCATAAACTTCGCTGGTTGCCGGATCCATGGCAACATCCACAACCGTGCTTGCGGCGTTCAACACGTTTGCGCCAGCATCATATACTGCATCGGCGTCAACGCTAAGTGCGGCATTGGGTGGAACGTTTTCAAATGTAAGGCCGTTGTCACGGACGGCTGCAATTGCGAAACCGTCTTCCGCACCGCCACCTTCACCAATGGTAATCTGTGAGTTATCAGCGTTTACAGCAAGACCCTGCTTTACGAATGCTGCAAAGCCCGCAACGTCGCCATCAAACGTGGCTGCAAACGGGGAATAGCTGATCGTAAATTTTTTCACCACATCGTTGGGCGTGGCGCTGGAAGCTGTGGAAGCATAAAGCGTAACACCGTCATGAGAACCCAGGGCTGCAATGTCCGTTCCCGTGTATGAAGGAGCCGTAAACTGGCCGAGGCTTGTGAACGTATCCGGAGTAGCTACGCTGTTGCCGAACACGACGACCGTGGTGCCTTTGCTTACAAAGATCTTCGCCGTACCGGCAGCTACACTGCCCGTAACTTCAAGTGCACGTGAGTTGCCCGTAACTGCAGGCGTTAATGTCGCATAGATTTCATCAGCTACCACTTCCACAGGCGCGCCGCCAGCCAGCGTGTACCGCTGAACCGTGCCAGCGTAGCCGTTTACAAAGATGTAGCCATCTTCACTGGTTGCCACACGGTAGTGAGGAAGTGTTGCATCACCCGTGTCTGACATAGCGAAGTTGCCCAGGTTCTGGCCGTCATCAGCAGCCAGGATCTCGATGTTGTTTGTCGCACCAACGCCCGATCCAATTACGATTACAGCTTCTCCCTTTGTGTTCTGGGCAGCTGCGGCAGAGATGAAATCAAGACCGCGACCGGGGTTATCAGCGTTAAGCCAGGTATTGCCAGAGGCGGTACCATTGCCGCCGCCGATGAACCAGTCTTCTACCACTTCAGCCGCATTGGCAGCCCCTGCGAGGCCCACCATTGCAGACAGTATCAAAATAGCATTTTTCATGTTACCTGCACCACCTTTACCTGAGGTAATTTTTGCTTCGAAGGTTAAGTAACCCCTGCAGTGCAACATCATGCATTGAATTGAGCCTTTTTGTCAGCCGAATGCCATTTTGCGCATTTTGCCGAGAAATCTGCGAATATCGATGGCCGTCGGTAAGCCCGCAGAGGGAGCAGGTCGGCTGTGCGCGGAGCGGCCCGTTTAGCCGTTTGTACTTTAGCATTCTCTCGCCAAATTGGCGACCGTCGTTCTGGAGTGCGGCGACCTGGCGCCGCTCTTACTGTGCGCGTAGCGCACCTCCAGGTGTCAGTGGCTAATCCCTACGCTCTCACAAATGCACGCCCGTCCCGCAGGGACGACTATGATAGCCCGGGGCAAAGCGTATGGACGCGACCGCGGCCAAACGCTGCCGCCCCGGGATACCGTCTCCAACACCCCGCGTCCTGCAGGGACGCCTAATCTCCTCAAATTTCCGTCAGCTAGCTCTTCAGAATTCCGCTCCAACTGTCTATAAACGGGATGTGGTGCGCTCCGCGCACATCCAGAGCGGTCCCTGGTCACCGCACTCCAGAATGCTGCCTCTCGCTTTTACGCCGCACCTCGCTTTACCAACATAAAAAAACTCCCCGGGGCTCATCGTCCCGGGGAGAGCTGGACCACATTACTAAACAATGCAGCGCTTTAGAAAGCGGTTAGTACGGCTGTCAGTACAACTGCCAATCGTTAACCGGCGTGCCCGTCAGGTAGGTGATGACATCCTGCATGAGCTGCTGGCGAATCAATTCGCTCGTACCACTGTCACCGCCCGCTGCGCTTTCGAAGGCGTAGCCCAGGAATACGACCTTATTGGTATGCACTACGCCAGCATCAGGCTGAGCCGATACGCTGTACTGCCCGGTAGCGGTAGCGCCGCCGAGCGCGGCCAGGGATTCGTTGCTGGCCGCGTTGTAGGCGCTGATGTTATCAAAGTTGCCGGCTGTAGTGATTGCCGTTCCAAAAGTTGCCAATGGCGGCGTTGCTGTGATGTTGCCATCGGCGATGTTCGCGTTCAGCAGCGCTGCCGACAATTGTGTCGCCAGGAAAGCCTGCTGCACTGGACCGCGGAAGCTGAGATCTTCAGCCACGCCCGATCCGCTGATAAACAGGTTTGCTGTCGGCACGGCCAGGAACGCCGTCAGCGCTGTTACCGATTCTGTCGTCAACGCCACGCTTGATGTGCTGCTGCCGTCCAGCAGGTTACCCCACACCGTTATGCCAGTAGCACTGGGCAGAAGGACCTCCGCCGCAGCATCTATCGCAGCGGCCGAGGCGCTGTCAAAGTAGCGGTTGTTAGAGCTCAGCGCCCGTGCATTGTACACTATGCCGTGCAGGTAACCTTCCAGCGTGAACTCGGCAGAGCCGGGTGCATTGCGGTTGTAGTCGAGAATCACATGGTCATCTACGGCGCCGCCATCACCACGCAGCCTGGCGCCCAGCGCCACGCCTGCTTCTGATGTGTTGGGAATTGGTGTCGCAGTGTCAATCGCGCGCACTGTAACATACACGTTCTGGTCTGTTGGCACGCCTGTCAGGGTTACCGTGTTTGTACCTGCGGGCACCGTAGCGGCGGGCGTCGTCGGGAAGGTCATACGGTTCGTCGTCACCGATTGGAAATCTGCATCCGTGCCGAGGTACACATTGTAGTTTCCGAGATCGGACTCCGTGTTCGCCTTCCATGTCACCACCAGGTTACCCGCGGCCGGGCCCTGCTCGGCAGAGTAAAGCACCGGTGGTTGCGGCGGAGTTACATCGGTCTGGGCGGCCTCGTCGCGAATGTTGTCCACGAAAAAATGGCTCTCGGCGATGGTGGGCGTAGAGGTGGTGTAAACAACCATGCTGCGAAGGCGGGCATTGGTTCCCGCTCCCCAGTCATTCGTGCCCCCGGTCACCCAGACAATTGGATTCTGCATGTCCCAGCTGTAGGTGCCATTGCTGTTCGGCGGCACTTCAATAAACGGACCGCGCTTCAGCTGGTTGGTAACCAGCGTGTTGTCGAACACAAAGGCCACCGACAGCGGGTAGGGATTACCGTTGTGCAGGTCAGCTGTGAATTGGCCGGTAGTCACGCTAATCGAATTGCTTACAAAAGATGACGGCGTGGCGGCATTGTATCGGATTGACCAATACAAGGTTGGGTCACCAGCAACATGCGGATTGCCGCTGGCGGCGGTGCCCGGCAGCGTCCACGTGGTGATGAACTCGCCAGATTGCGTGCCAAGCGTTACGTGTTGATTGGAAAATAAAGGGGTTGCCGCGTTGGCACCGTTTGCTGCGTTTACTGTCTGGTTGGGGGGCGATACTGACTGCCAGGCTGGCGGATCAGCCGGGTTTTCGAAGCTTTCAATTAAGGCCACCGCCCCTTCGGCAACAGTAAGGCATGAAGCCACCCCCGCACATAACGTAAGCTGTGATAATAACTTATACATATCAGGAAACCTCCTGAGTTAAAATCAGCACCAAAGACATAAGGGGCGGGAAGGAAACCCTGTATGGCACTAGTGCCACTGACTCCAAGGATGCAAAGCCTCGCATAAAAAGTCAAGGTCATAAGAGGGGGAAAACGTTATGTCGCAGCACTCGCCCTGGAGTGCGGCGACCTGGCGCCGCTCTGGCTGTGCGCGGAGCGCCCCAGTAGCCTTTTCACATTCAACAGGCAATCGCTAAGCCGGCGTCCACCGTCCTGGAGTGCGGCGACTTGGCGCCGCCCTGGCTGTGCGCGGAGCGCACCATTGCCGCACCCTCTCTGGCCCCAGGAAACACGTTCACGAATTCGTAAATCTAAGACCTGCGATTCCCCATGGCAATCCGTTGGAATCTGCGATTCAACATTTCCCGGAGGGAAAACACAGCGGTAGCCGGAAGTCAGGAGCCTGGACGCGCCAGCGGCCATGCTCCGCCACCTCCGGTAATCATCCCCCCAACTCCCTACCCCGGCAGGGGTAGCACATCCAGCTGTTTCCTTTTTGCGCCTTTTGCGCTTCTTTGCGGCTAAAGATTAAGAGCCCCTAAGGGTTCCCAAGGGTCCATGCGGGAATTCCCTATCCCAATTTCCTCTGCTTACTTAACGCTATTAAATCCTGTTAATGGAGCAGAGAGCATGCAAATCACAATACATCACACCCCCCTCGACGTTTTTGCCACGCCACCACACCTTTACGCGCAAACCTGTCTACCTTACCACCACCCACCACCCGCAGCATCCACTCACGACATCCGCAAAAACCCGAAAAAGTGCGCCGAATTTCTCCGCATAAATCACTGATACCAATGGACTTGCAAATTAAATAATGCCATTTATTCGGCCTTAGATTGCTGATATCAAATGACTTACACGGAAAATAAAATGATTTTTTCTTATGGTGCTCCCACAACCGCCCCGTCCGCCCCTTCGACCCCGGCACTTCCCGGTTGCGTTTGGTCCATGTCGCCGCAGTGTCGTGACCTATGTTAATCGTTTTCACCTGGTACCTGGCTATGCAGCTGTTTGCCCTGGCGGCTTGGCCGCTGGCGTTTTCGGCGTGCAATCGTCTTCACGACCGCGGCTATGCCCTGAGCAAGGGGCTTGGGCTGCTGCTGATTACCTACATCACGTGGCTACTGGCCCACGCCGCCGGGCGAATCCCGGCGCTCGGCTTCAGCTTCGGTACCGTGTCGGCGGCGTGGTTTGCCGTGCTCATTATTTCGCTGGTGTGCCTGGCGCGTAACTTCCGCGACGTGATGCTGTTTATCCGGCGGAACAAGCGCTACATCATCATCACCGAGGTGCTGTTTGCCGCCGCGTTTGCCGCGATGGTGGCTGTGAAGGCCCAGGTGCCACACATCAGCTATCACGTGGCCAACCCGCTGCCGGGCCAGATGATCGACCACGCCGCGGAGAAGTTTACAGATTTCGCGGTGCTCAACAGCCTGCTGACGTCTCACGCGTTTCCGCCCCACGATGCCTGGGTGAGCGGCCATACGCTGAACTACTACTACTTCGGCCATATGCTGTGGGCGGTGCTGATCAAGTTCTGCAGCGTACGCCCGGAGATAGGATTCAACCTGGGCATGGCCGGCGCCTTTGCCCTGGCGATAACCTTGGCCTTCGGTGTCGGCTATAACCTGACCCGCCGCGTGCGGTGGGGGCTGCTGCTGATGTTCCTGGTGGTGCTGGCCAGCAACCTCGACGGCTTCCTGCAGATGATCTCGTCGCTGAAGATGACTTTCATTGATGGTCGCGGTAAAGACCTGTGGTACCTGGACCGCCCGTGGTGGCAGAACTACGAGTTCTGGCGCAGCAGCCGCGCCATCAAAGACACGATTAACGAGTTCCCGGCGTTCAGCTTTATCCTGGGCGACCTCCACGCGCACCTGTCGGCGCTGCTCATCAACCTGTGCGGGTGGAACCTGGCCGTACAGGTGTTTCGCAGCGTGCGGCAGTACCGGTCGATCTGGCGCTACGAGGTGCTGGCATTTGATGAGCTGTTCCTGGCGGCGCTGGTGTGCGGGGCGCTCAGCGCAAGCAACACGTGGGATGTGCCGCTGTTTACGGGGGTGCTGGCCCTGGCGCTGTGGGCCGGCAACACGGGCCGCCGTGATCCGTATGCGTGGCATTCCACGCTAAACGTGACAGCCGGCCGCGTAGTGCATGCCCTTGAGGCTTTGTTTATTGCGGGCATTACGGCGGCGCTCGGCGTGCTTTTGTTTTTCCTGCCGTTTATCAGGAACTTCAGCGCGCCGCAACCGCCGCCGGAACTGGATACCATCACCGAAGATGGCGTGCAGAAGCTGGTGCAGGTGCCGGGGCGGCTGATCAAGGCCGTGGACGCCATGCACCGCAGCAGCTTCTTTGAATTCCTGGGGCACTGGCTGCTGCTGGCGGCGGTGCCTGTAGCGTTTTTTGTCGTGACGGCGTTCAGGCGCCGGCGAGAGGCGGTTGAGTATGTGACCACGGATCCGGCCACTCAGCAGAACCGGGCGCGCAGCGCGGCGCTGGTGCTTATTGCGGTCGCTGCCGGTGCGGTGCTCATGGCGCTGTGGCAGGGCTGGGTGGCGATCATCATGTTCATGGCGGCCGTCATCATCGGCATCGCCCTGGTAGCGCGCCACCTGCCGCCGCTAACGCGATGGGTGTGGGGCCTGCTGCTGGTCTTCTGCGTGATGACGTGGTTCACGGAAATGTTTTACGTGGACGACATTTTTGAAGGCGCCATCAACCGGCTGAACACCGTCTTCAAAATCTATTACGGGCTGTGGACATTGATGGCGGTGGCGACGGTGCTCAGCCTGCGGATGCTCGTCCGTATGGCGCCGCGCGGGCGTCGGTGCCGGAGGGCGGTGTGGCTGGTGGGGCCGATCGTTATTGCAGGGTTGCCGTACATGTTCCTCGGCACACTGAACCGCATTGAAAGCAGCACCCGGCTTGGGCACTGGGAAGGTGCGGAAGACAGCCCGCAGACGGCTCCGCCTTCGCGGCTGTTCAGCGAGGCGGCCCGGCCGAAGAACCTGGAAGAGGCGCTGGACGGCATGCGCTACCTGGCGTTTCTGCATCCGGACGACTATGCGGCCATGAACTGGATTCGCCAGAACCTGCCGCCGGCGGCGACGCTGCTGGAAGCGGCAGGCAGCCAGTATACCTATAGTGGTCGCATGGGCACGATGACTGGCCGGCCGAGTTTTGCCGGGTGGCTCAGCCACGCGTGGGGCTGGCGCGGGTATCCGTTTGGATATCCCGGCGATCCGTCGAACCCGAAGGCGCCGAAAGGGGAGCGGCTGCGGCGTACCGACAAGGCGGCGGAAATTTATAACGAGGTCGACCCCGAACGCGCGCTGAAGATGCTGCAGGAAGAAGGTATCCAATTCGTGGTGCTGGGAGATCATGAACGGCAGCAGTATCCGGCGATTAACGAGATCAAGTTTCCGCTCATCGGGAAAGCAATTTTCCGCGAGGGGAACACAACGATTTACAGGGTGAACGCAAAAGTTGAGCGCACAGGTCTGCCGCCGACGGCTCCGCCGCCGGATGTAGGCACGACCCTCCCGACGCAACTGGATCAGAGCTACCATGAGCGGGCCAGCGTGGAGCCGGAAAGTGAATGAAGCAGCTTCAGCACCGCTGGGGATTTATGTGCACGTGCCGTTCTGCGAGCAGAAGTGCAGTTACTGCGACTTTTTCACAGTTACTGATCCCGAGCGCAGCCACCCGCATTTTAACAGTTGGCTGGAGCTTTGCCTGGCGGAACTGCGCCTGTGGTATGCGAAGCACCCGGAACTGGCGGGGCGGCCTGTAGGCTCAGTCTTTTTCGGCGGCGGCACACCGAGCCTGCTGCCGCCGGAGCAGTTCGCGGAGTTTATCGCCGCGGTGCGCAGTGAGTTCCAACTGGCGGCTGATGCCGAAATCAGCCTGGAGACGCAGCCGGCGACTATCGCCGCGGAAGACTACGGCACGATGGTCGCGGCGGGGATCAACCGGTTCAGCATCGGCGTGCAGACGTTTAATCCGCGCCTGCTCAATCCAACGGCCCGCCGCCATACGGTCGAAGACACCGAAGAGACTATCCGGCTCGCGAAAGCCACAGGCGCGGCGCTGGCGATGGATCTCATCTGCGCGCTGCCGGGCCAGACTCTGGACGAGTGGCGGGCGGATCTTGACCGCGCGATTACCTTTGATCCGCACCACATCAGTGTGTACGAGATGACCTTCCACGCGGGAACCCAGTATTACCGCCAGTGGAAGAAGGGGCAGATCAGCGAGGCTGACGAAGCGATCCGGATCGAGATGTTTCGCCATACCCATGCCCGGCTGACGGCGGCGAGGTATGAGCACTACGAGGTTTCGAACTACGCGAAGCCGGGGCATCAGTCGCGCCATAACCGCGTGTACTGGACCCTGGGTGATTTCATCGGCCTGGGCGCCGGCGGGCACGGCTACATCGGTGGGCACCGGTTCGCCAATCCGCGCAGCGCCGGTGATTATGCGCGCGCCGTGGCGGAAGGGCGGCTTTTCGCGCGGTCGGTCGACAGTGATGACCCCGACATTACGCTGGTGGAAAATCTCCAGATGGCCCTGCGCCTGACAGAGGGCGTAAACCTTCATTGGCTGGCGGAGAGGCTGGGCCAGGACATCCGGCTGACGCGTGCGAAAAGGCTGCAGGAGCTCGAGCGTCGCGGTTGGATTGCCATCAATGCTGACCACCTGCGCTTGACAGCCGACGGCCTGCTGCAGGCAGACTCAGTTTCGGAGTACTTGCTGTGATCAACGAGGAGGAGCACGTGCAGAAGCGTAACTGGATCTGGCCTGCGGTTGTAACGACCATAATTCTAGTGCTGATCGTCAGCGCTTTCGCATTGATGTTTGGCTCCAGAACAGAAAAGTTGACGGGGGAGCGAATCTCTGTAAATCACGAGGTGGCGTTGCGCCATGTGGCGACGCTTACGGATAAAGATACAAAGTTTACAATAGGTGGCCCGAACTGGCGCGATGCAATCTGGAGCAAAATTCCCGAGGCAATCCGGATGCGGTTCTTTTCCGGCTACCTCCCGTCTGCGCCTTTCGAGGTAACCTACAGCAGCATTGATCCCGGCGATGTCAGGCTGATTATGCGCGTCGAATATCCAAAGACATGGCTCCCTACCGCGAACCAGTGGGATATAGACAGAAAGATAGACACTGCCCTTGAAGACGCGGGGATGAAATACTACAGGGTCGTTCAGGGAAAGAGCTTTAACAGCTCACAAAGCAGCATTGACCTCTCATCGGGCCCGGGCGTTTACGCTCATGGAAAACTTACCGAGGCTAAACCCTACGTGACGCTGACGGCACGGGACGTTCCGTTTTTTGCAAGGGAACTGGAATTGCAGTTTATCGAAGGGTGGAATGAGAATTCCACAGTAACACAAACTATGGTGTTTCAAAATCCGTATTGGCAGAAGGTTGATCCGCTGCCGGAGCCGGCGCCGCTGCCGCAAACGGTTGCCGATCGTGACCTGGAAGTGACGTTGCGTAATGTCGTTTCCAAGACCATTGAGGACGTGCACGTGGACTTCCGCACGAGCAACGGCGAGGAGGTTGTAGTTGCCCGCCCGGTTGGAAAAGCGGTTCCGGTTTCGGATGCACTGCCGCCGGATTTTTTCCCGCGGGCTGATGAGGAGAGTGCGGACCCCTATCACTCCATGGCCGTTTTTGCCATAAACCACAAAGGCCGCGCGGAGCCGGAATGGGGAGTGTCGGACATTGATTTGTTATATGGCAAAAGTCTGCACGAGTGGGGGATCAGCAGTTGGTCAAGCATGGGTGAACCTGCCGCGTATTTCATACGCTTCTCCGGCGACCTGACGGCAATAGATCAGCCAGTGAAAGTCGTGGCGACGCTGAACAGGCAAAAGAACTACCCGCCGGATGAACTGCAGACGGTTTTGCTGCCATTGCCTAAAGAAGGCGAAGCAGTAACCTCAGGCGCGGAAGTGGTCCTCTGGGACAACCGGATTAAAGTGGAGCAGATTGCCTACAAGGTGAGGAGCGCAAATACTGATTTCATTTCGCCCAACCCCGACATGCTTTCGATTCTTATGCGAGGACAGCGAAACTACGGTTCGCTGAAAGAACCCTTTCTCATGAAGGATGACGGCAGCACCGTAAGCCTTTCATACCTGATGTCATCCAGTGGCTCAAGCGACAAGGGAGCAGCCTATCATTACGATCTCAGCAGGAGATCCGGTTGGCAGCGCGACAGTAAACCGCTGGTGTACGAGGAGTACACAAGCATCGGCCTGACCTTTATAAGCCCGCGGCCATATCCGAAGAAATTTGAGTTTGTGGCGCGGCCGGTAGATGCGACAGGGAAGTATGTGCCGGATAAGTAACGGAGAACGGAAAAGAAAGAACGGAGAACGTGGGCATAGCGAGAATCTTGTCGCCGTTTGTAAGTTAATTCGGCTCGACGGTGACCGTTACCGGCAGGTGGTCTGAGACCTGGCTTTTTAGTACGGTAACATTGGTGACGTTTACGGGTTTGCTGCAGAAGATGTAGTCGATGCGTTCGGGGCGGTGGGCTTCCTGCATGGTGGCGGCGGGTTTTGTTCCGGTTTTGGCCGCATAGTCCGCAGCGAGATCATGGAAGCCTGCGGCTTTTACCATTCCCAGCAGGTCCGGCTCGCCTTCGTGGGGGTAATGGTTAAAGTCACCCATCAGAAACACAGTGGCGGTAGAGGCGTCAGCTTTTCCCAGGCGGAGAAGATGTTCCATCTGCAGCCGGCGCGTGTTGCCGTTGTTATGCTGGAAATGGGTGTTGTACACCACGATAGGGCCAAAGCCCGGCAGTTCGTCTTTCAGTTCAACTCGCAGGGCGATGCGGGGCTCGTCGCCCTTTTGCTTTGCCATTTCATCGTTGCCTTTGGGTAAAGCTACGATCTGCGGCTGCCCTGCCAGGGGAAACTTTGTAAGAACTGCGTTGCCGTACTCGCCATGTTTTGCGTCGTTGTTGGTCCAGTGGTCCGGCTGCCCCCATTCAATGTAGCCGCGGTTTTCCGGGTAACCACTCTCAGAATCAAGGGCGCTGCCATAGGCAAAGTTCATGTTCATCTGGTTGGCGAGGACCACCGGGAAATTTAAAGGGCAGGCGATTTTGCCCTTCACAGGCAGCGTCCATGTGTTTCTCACTTCTTGCAGGCCGATGATTTCAGCCCCGCAGGTGGTCAACACGTCGACGATGTTGGCGAGATTCTCGCAGCCGGGAACGTATTCCGAATTGCTCCGCTCATTTGGTATGGCGCTGTGGATATTGTAGCTGGTTATGGTGAGTGATGACGTCGTTGTTGCCGCGTCCACTGTGGTGATCGCACCCGTAATGGTGGCTGCTGCCAGGAATAGTCGAATCTGCCGTTTCATCACACAAAGCCTTTGTTGAAAAAGTTGAGACGGTTTTTTTCCCGATGGTACGACGGCGGTGCAAGCGAGATCGCAAAAAAAGAGGGTTGCCCATTGCGGGCAACCCTCGTGGGTGGGGTGTATTTGGCCAGGGTTACTGGTTAGAAGTGTTCGGTGTGGTGCGAGGGCGAGGAGTTGCGTCATCCGAACTTGAGTTAGAATCAGGCTGCGATTCACCAGCCGCGTCGTTTGTACTGCCCGGGCGTGTGGCGCTGCCTGCGCGGGGCGTTGAGCTTCCGCTGCGCGGTGTTGCCTTACTATCTGTTGACGGCGTTGCGCTGCCGGCGCGGGGCGTTGCGCTGCTGTCCGTAGATGGCGTTGCGCCAGTGCTGGGCGTGGAGTCCATATTCGGGCTGGAACTGCGCTCGCGGGCGCGCTCAGCCGCATTAGCAGGAGGCGCATTCGGGTCAGGGTTAGCGCCGCGGGTAGCGGGGTCAGTGTCAGGGCTTGGCTGAGCTCCACGCGTGCTTGGCGTTGCGCCGGTGCTCGGCGTTGAATCTGCATCAGGGGTCTCGCCAGCGCGAGGCGTCTGGCCTGCCCGCGGCGTTTCACCAGCTTTAGGCGTTTCACCAGCGCGCGGCGTTTCTCCAGCTTTAGGCGTTTCACCAGCACGTGGAGTTTCTCCAGCCTTTGGTGTCTCACCGGCCTTAGGCGTTTCCCCAGCCTTAGGGGTTTCACCGGGCTTTGTCGCTTCGGCTGAACTACCAGACTTTGCTTCCGCCTTGATCTGCTCAATGTTGCCAGACTTCACCTGCTGCTCCACCTGGTCGATATTGAGGTTTTGAACGTTAACGTTGTTTTGCTGAACAGAGTTCGTTATCTCGGTCTCGTTAATGTTAACATTCACTTCGTTGTTCTGTACGGTTACGCCACCAGCCCATACGGGATGTGCGTACGCGGGCAGAACCGACGGAACCGGGTGAGACTGAATGTGTGTATGGATGCGCTGCACAACCGGTACGCCCACGATATCGACCTGGCGGTCAACAAGAACCCGAACCTGGCCAAAGTCGCCACGGACGCGGGCCTCTAGAATCTGAAGATCGATATCGATAAGCTGAACAATCTGTTCACGCGGAATACCCACGCCAAGATAAAGATCCCACAGGTAAACGACATAATGCCGAACAATTGTAGTTGTCTCAACGGTTGTAACGCTTCCGCCCGCGGTCTCCACCGTCGTCACCCGGCGCTGCGTTTCTACCGTGGTCTGCGCAAAAGCTGCGCAACTGATCACCGCCAGGCTGGCGGCTAAAACGAATCTCTTCATCGCTGCTATCTCCAATTATGCATTATTTTTTTATCTCATTTTTGCGTAGCTCATTGCTACCGGCCCGTGTTTACAGCAACGCGTGTGCCGAGAGAAAAAGAAGGGGAGGTGTATATGACAGCAGATGACTGGCATCGTTGGGATTACGGGAATTAGTACGCAATGGCAAAGCTCGCTAAATTGAATCCCATACTTCACAATGCCATTGACGTTGGCTGAGATTTCAGCAAAGCAATTCTTTCAATGGTTAAGGGGCTAACAGTATAGACATGAGAGGAAATGTACTCGTTAACGCCTTCAGAAGCACGCTCTATTCCCCTGCCGAATTGCTGGGTGCGTATGACGAAGTTAAGCCCGGCTCTTTTGCCGACACGCTGGATTTTCGCGTGTACTGTGAGTTTGTTAAAAACGGCAAGCTGGGGCGCGCTGATTATTCTGATACCATTGTACAGAGCCTCCACGACAACTCCATTTCGTTCGCCATGCGCAACCTGCTGGTTGATCGGCGCGTTGCTGCCATAATGGGCGGTCACCGGACGGCCCGCGGTTCGGATGCGTACGTGCAGGTTGTCCAAATGGCCAGGGAGCTCACCCGGCGCGGCGTTTTTCTATGCAGCGGCGGCGGGCCCGGCGCCATGGAGGCAACCCATCTGGGAGCTTGCCTTGCGACAATGCCAGATTCTGAGCTTGATGCCGCGCTGGAGATCCTTGTGGCGGCGCCTGAGCTTCCGCACAGTGTCGATCTGGTTGCCGCTGACGGCGCGGTTAATCACCGGGTTCTTCATGAACTGCATCACTGGCAGGCACCCGCATTTCAAGTTGCCGCGCGTCTCGTAAATCCCGGTGCCAGCCTTGCCATCCCCACCTGGCACTACGGACATGAGCCACCCACTCCGCTGGCAAGCCACATCGCGAAATATTTTCAAAACAGCCTGCGCGAAGACGGTCTGCTGGCCGTTGCCAAGCAAGGCGTCATTTATACCGAAGGGCGCGCGGGCACCCTGCAGGAAGTTTTCCAGGACGCGGCGCAGAACTATTACGCGTCCTTTGACTGGTTCAGCCCAATGGTTTTCTTTGGTTCGCGGTTCTGGACTGACGAAATGCCGGTGGTCGGGGTGCTGCGCCGGCTGTTCAAGGAAGAGTTTGACCAGATGGTACTGGTGACGGATGATCCCGTAGCGGCGGTGGATTTCATCACGAGCTTCGTGCCGCCAAGGTTATAGGGCGCTGATAGCTCTTACGTAAGCGGCCGCAGCACGTCCGGGCTGGAATCCTTCACAATCACATACAGCGAGATGATGATCAGGTTTACGATGGCGAGGGTTATCCACACCAGCGCCGATTTGTGAAGTCTCGTCACAAAGGGGCCAATAATGCTAAGAACTACTATGGTGATAATAACCGTAAGGGCATTCATGTTGGGGAACCTATTGTTCTCGATTATGAAAAATCATTAGAAAAGTGCAACTACCGCACACTGCGGCGTCGGCGCCCGCGGGCGGCCACAAGGAGTTGCTTCGCCAGACTGTTCTCCACCGCCTGCTGAAAATGATTCGAGTGAGCATGACAGAGCGCCACGGCAAGCGCATCCGCCGCATGAGACGTAGCTGGAGTTTCCGTCAGCGCCAGCAGTACACTCACCATCCGGATCACCTGATCCTTTCCGGCCTTCCCGCTGCCGCTTACGGCCTGTTTAATTTCCTGCGGCGTATACTCCGCCAGCGGTATCTGCGCCTTCGCCGTTGCAAGGATGGCCACCCCCCGCCCTTCGCTTACGGCCATTGCGCTTTTCACATTAATACTGAAAAACAGTTTCTCCATTGATACGGCCTCGGGCTTCGTCTGCTCGATCACGGCCATTATGCCGTCATAGATCGCCTGCAGCCGGGCGGCGGTGGGTTCTCCCGTGCGCGTGATGATACAGCCCTGGGCCACAAGCCGCGAGCGGTTGCTCTCATGGTCAATCACACCATAGCCGGTGTTAGACAGGCCTGGATCTATACCTAATATGCGCATACAATTGATATCGCCGCCCGGCGAGGGCAGTTGCGAGGAAAAAGTGCGCCCGGGTACATCTTCCACCCGCAAACATGGCAAAATGCGCAGTCGCCGGTAACCGGCGGCACCCCGAGTTCGTCTAAAGGTGATAACTTCAATGAACCCATTGACTTTTGCATTCCTCACTTTCGACTAGAACCAGAACTTAGATGGGCGGAGGATACCGATGAGTGTCACGAGCGACGAGGATCTGCAGCGCAGGGTAGCGGAAACAGGAAGAAAGATCCAGCAGCTGCTGGATTCCCTCGATCAGGTTCTCCTTGGCAAACCGGAGGTTACCCGTGGTCTGCTTGCAGGCGTTCTGGCCGGCGGCCATGTGCTGCTGGAGGGTTTGCCCGGTCTCGGTAAGACGGAACTGGTGAAGGGTCTGGCGCGGCTGTGTTCCA
>JAKFFN010000330.1:0-2821 GCA_036675025.1 Candidatus Sumerlaeales bacterium
CGATCGTCCAGGTCTACGATGCCACCAACGGCACCGTAAGCGGTGGCGACGTGTTCAAAACCAACGCCTACACCAACTCATGGGCAAAAGCATTCTAAAACATTTAAGGCAGCAAAACAGGGAGCCATCCGGCTCCCTTTTTTTTTTTGCCCCGCGAGTTTAATCCCTCTCAACGCCCCAACCGCCCATTAGACACGCGCCAAGACTAAATCCTTAAAATTGTAACCATTTTGCACTTGCCATCCCCAATACTGATATAAACTGTGCACTCGTTGTGCCCAGCAGTCTTATATTTAATATATTATACCGGGAGCAGGCATCGTGAAAAAAGCATTTACTCTTATCGAGCTACTGATTGTTGTCGCAATCATAGCAATTCTGGCCGCGATAGCGGTTCCGAACTTTCTGGAAGCACAAACCAGAGCCAAGAACAGCCGGGTTATGGGCGACCTACGAACAGTAGCCACCGCGCTGGAAACCTACAAAATTGACAATAATCGTTATCCTCCACGGGGCGCATACAACCGCCTCGCTAACGGCGGGATTACGAAGCTATCCGGATATAGCCTGGCCTTGGATCCGGTCTGGATAACCACGCCAGTTGCTTATCTGAACAGCGAAGCACCAACCCTCGACCTCTATCAAGCCAAAGATCTTCCCAATCAGACAGCAAAAGGCACCAGTAACTGGGTTCTCGGCCGGTATCGCTACACGGCCTCCGATCAAGATCCTGAGAATAATAACGATGTCACCTCCATTCTAATTAACCGTTACGGCGGGTGGCGTCTCCTCGGCGCCGGGCCCGACACCTACGTGTTCAACAACACCATGGCAAGACCCTCTACAGCCGCAACATTTGTGATCCCTTACGACGCCACAAATGGCACCGTAAGCGTCGGCGACGTTATCCGAAGCGAAAAAGAACCCGTAGTAACCCTCGAAAGCACCTTGAAGAACTAGCTGGTAACGAACCGTCTGCAATGCCACCTGCCCTTACTTCGGTGCAGACCATAATTAATTAAACCTGCGGGAGCCCTTATAGCTCCCGCTTTTTTTTTGTGCCCTTTGTGCCTTTTTGTGGCCAACTTCCCAACGGTAGTCATCGCCAGTTGTGCCTGCACAACACCATCTTAAAGAAGCGACCATACTTTTCTTGCGCCCAATGCGCCCAATGCGCCCAATGCGCCCATGCACCTCATGCACCCCATGCGCCCCATGCGCCCCATGCGCCCCATTGGCCTTTTTGCGAGCCTATTTTTTGCGCCTCTTGCGCCTTTTTGCGGCTAAACAAAAACCCTGCTTTTCTTTCTTTTGCTTTTCTTCGCGCCTTCGTGCCTTTGCGTCAAAATTCGTCCAGGCTCGCCATCACCCGCTCCGTTTTCAGTTATATCTTATCCGCTCTCCGCTCTCCGTTCTCGGTTCCCCATCCCTCGTTCCCGTCATCCCTTTTCCACCCACAAATCTCAGGCCCCTACCCGCGCAGCGACGCCCCACCCCAAACCTTCCGGCCACGCCATTTTGCCTTTTGTGCCTTTTGTGCCTTTTGTGCCTTTTGTGCCGCGCGAAGCGCTTTGTGCTATTTTGTGTTCCGGCTTTTTTCGCCATCAAACCGGCCCGCTAAATCCGTTAACACCCCGGCCTGTTTTTGCGCCTCTTGCGCCTTTTTGCGGCTAAAAAAATCCTGCTTTTCTTTCTTTTGCTTTTCTTCGCGCCTTCGTGCCTTTGCGTCAAAATTCGTCCAGGCTCGCCATCACCCGCTCCGTTTTCAGTTATATCTTCTCCGTTCTCCATTATCCATTATCCGTTCTCCATTATCCATTATCCATTATCCGTTATCCGTTCTCCGCTCACATCAACATTCCCCCTGATTTTTGTCCCGGCAAAATGATATCCTGTTCACACGACCTCACCACCATCACCACCTCCGTCACCAAGGACACGCCACCTCCCATGACAGACACCTTCCACTTCCCCACCGGCTTCAGCCTCGGCATCCACCAGGCCCACATCAAATACCCCAACCGCAAAGACGTCGGCCTCATCCTCTCCCACACCCCCGCCTCCTGCGCCGCCGTCTTCACCAAAAATACCTTCGCCGCCGCCCCCGTCCATCACTCCCGCACCGTCCTCCAGCAATCCGCCGGCTTCATCTCCGGCGTCATCGTCAATAGCGGCTGCGCAAACGCCGCCACCGGCGACCAGGGCGTTGCCAACACCGAACGCATGGGCCGCCTTGCCGCCGACGCCACCAACGCCGATGCCCCCTTCCTCGTCTGTTCCACCGGCACCATCGGCGTCCAGCTGCCTATGGACAAAATCGAATCCGCCATCCCCGCCGCCGCGGCCAATCTCCGTTCCGAGCCCGCCGCCTTCCAGGATTTTGCCGAAGCCATCATGACCACCGACACCGTGTCCAAGGTCGTCTCCACAGAATTCCACGTCGGCGACCGCCCCGTCCGTATTGCCGGCTGCGCCAAAGGCAGCGGCATGATCCACCCCAACATGGCCACCATGCTCGCCTTCATCATCACCGATGTCGGCTTCGAGCCCCGCGCCCTCCAGCAACTCTTCGCCCGCGTTGTAGACCAGACCCTTAACTGCGTCACTGTCGACGGCGACACCAGCACTAACGACACCGCCATCATCCTCGCCAACGGCGCTTCCGGCGTCACCTTCAACTGCGATTCCGAAGAAGCCCACCACTTCGAAGCCGCCCTCACCTATGTCCTGCGCGAACTCGCCAAAATGCTCGCCCGCGACGGCGAAGGCGCCACTCATCTCGTCGAAATCACCGTCGCCGGTGCCGACACTTTCCAGGATG
>JAKFFN010000256.1:0-16583 GCA_036675025.1 Candidatus Sumerlaeales bacterium
TCGTCGGCTTCCCGGGGGAAACGGAAGCGGAGATCAACCGCATTAGCGGAAAGACTGCAGTACCTGTTACGGGCACAAGCGCACTGACTTCTCCTGACAGGTTCGCAACCCTTCAGCAGGCGCTGTCAAAGCTGCCTGATTCCAGCCAACCGGGTATTTCCAGACCAACGGGTTCAAGTAACAAGAGCCGCATGCAGCCACAGCCACAGCAAAAAACCGGGTTCTAAGCTTCCTGGGTTTCCTTGGCTTTTTCAGGTTCAAAAGTTCCTGACTGGATGCGGGTGATGCTGACCATATTAAAACCTTCTGCGGCGCTGTAGGGATTACTTTTCAGCGGCCGGGTTTTATACAGGAAGCGGTTTGGCTTGTCGCTGGTGCGGACCATCCAGCTGGCAAAGGTGTGGCGGATTTCCTCATCCAGTTTCATATAGGGCGAGCCGAAACTGTCTGCGGCGATGTAGTTGCCGCACTTGGGACAGGTCACATGATGGTTCCGCAGATCGTCAACATGAAGCTCGGCAGAGCTCTTGCAGATAACGCATGGTTCACTTTTCATACAATCAGGTACCTGCGCAGCGGGGTTTAAACTCCCGTGATCTGGAAAAAGATTCCATTTCGCAATTTCGGTTGCCGGGGCGCTTAGCAATGCGCAAGAGTGTTTAAGGCTTGCTTGGCTAAGACGGCGGAGCGGTTGCAAAGCGCCGTCACCCGGCCCTGACCACCGCATTATTTTCGAGGCGCAGCCCTGGTTACAAAGCTACTCCGGCTGACCCGAACCCACCAATCCATCCGGAATCATCTCCACCTGCTTTTCGTCGCGATTGACAAATACCCCGCAGGGGCCGCCGTCGGGGGCGGGGGCTACTGTGACTTCTGTACCGTCCATCTTGAACACCCGCTCATAGAACGTGGAAAGCTGTTCGGAGTTACCCTCGATGTAATGCGCGATCAGGGCACGCCGGAACCGGTCTTTTGAGATATTCGGGAAGCTGCCGTGCACAATGCTGCCATTGAAAAACAGGACGTCGCCGGCGTTCATGTGAACGGGTACCGGCTTGGCGCCTTCAGGCAGCGGGACGGTGACATCAGTGAAGCTGATGCTGGTGTCTGCTTTTTCCGGGCAAAGCACCGGCCAGTCCTGGCTGCCCGGCACCACCTGCATGCAGCCGTTTTCCTCATCGCAGGCATCAATGGCCATCCAGGCCGCCATGCATGTGCCTGGTTTTACACGCAGATAAAAGTTATCCTGGTGCAAGGCCTGGCCGCGGGCTCCGGGGGGCTTAAAGTAAACCATGGTTTGAACAGCGAGCGGCTCGTCGTTCAAAAGAGCCGTGAGCGCTTCGTTGATCCTGTCATCCAGCAGCCAATTCATGCTGGCCTCATCCCAGTAGTGCATGTGAATCATACGCGGATACTTGAGCAGGGGATCGTTTGAGTCGGGCTTGACGCCGGTAAGATCGCCCGGGTGGGCACCACGGGCGCGTAGTTCCATGTAATGTTCGCGCAGGTGATCCACTTCTTCAGGGTTAAAAATTCCAGAAATAACCACATAGCCGTTGGCGTCGTAGAACGCTTTTTGTTCGCTCGTAATCATAATGCTTCACCGACCCTCGAACCCACCAGGATTGCAAGATTATAATATCATATATCGCGGTGATTGCCGGCCCATCATAAAAAAAGAGGACCGGGGTTCCGGTCCTCTCGTTAAATGAAATCTAAGTCCTTTTACTTGAGGCGTTTGACCTTTACGCGCTTACCGGTGTTGCTGCTTTCTACCGCGGCGATTGCCACGGCTAGGCTGCTCTGGCCTTCGTCCATTCCCGGGATAGCGGTTACGGTCTTCTTGTCCAGGCAGTACTTGATGAACGACTCCATCTGCAGCGGCCAGTGGCCAACGCCGTTAAAGCCGGGGATGATCTCTTCCTTACGGATGATCGTGCCGTCGGGGCTGGTGACGCCGCGATTGATGATGCCTTCCTTGCCAAGCTCAAGAAGCATGCTGCCCTTGTCGCCGTAGATCTCGATGCCGGCGAAGCCAGACGGGCTGGTCCATCCGCACTCAATGTAGCCGAGGCAGGCAGCTTCTTTACCGAAGTCGCAAAGCACAACGGCGTTGTCGTCTACCTGGATGTTCTTGCGGAGCGTCTTGATCTGGGCCTGGACGTTTTCGATAGGGCCAATCAGGTACTGGCAGATGTCGATGGCATGGATGCCCATGTCCAGCATTGCGCCGCCGCCGGCCTGGTTCTTTTTGTAAAACCAGTCGCCCTGGGCCCAGCCCGGGTAAGGGCCGGTGTGGGCATAACGCACGCGGATCATGAAGGGCTTGCCGATGGCGTTCTTATCCAGCATCTTTTTGGCGCCAACATTGGCCATAAAAAAGCGGTGGGAGAAGGCGACCATGAACTTCACAGGATTCTTCTGAAGAGCCTGCTTAAGCTTTTTGGCTTCATCCATGGTAAGCACGATGGGCTTTTCCAGCAGGAGGTTGATTCCGGCCTTTACCACATCCATGGCAATCGGAAAATGCAGGTAGTTAGGCAGACAGACAGACACCGCATCCAGTTGCTCACCGGCCAGCATGCGCTTGTAGTCGCGGTAGCGCTTGTCAGCCGGCACGCCAAATTTCTCGCCCATTTCATCGAGGCGCTTCTGGTTGATATCGCAGATGGCGGTGATCTGGACGTTCTTTTTATCGGCAGCATAGCCGGTCAGGTGAACGTTGCCAATGGAGCCGGTGCCAATAACACCAACCGAAAGCTTGGGCATGAAAGTTTTTCCTCTTAATGGAGATTCAGATAAGGGTTTGGTGGCAGATTACGGATATGAAACAGGAAACATTTGGAAAAAACGTCGAATTCAACAAAATAGTGCAACGCATTGCCTGCCTTTATTATCAGTCGTTTACGCAAAAGTGCAACTGCACGCGCCTGGTGAAATAGAAAAACCGCGCGGCTCGGGTAAAGCCGCGCGGTTTGAGATTAGAGCTTTTGTGTTTCGATGATGGGCTATTCGATGGTGAACCCGGAAAGGGAAACCGGAGCTTCCGTGCCGCCAGCGCCACCTACCAGATTGGAGCCGCCGGTTCCAGCTGCAACGTACGCAGCACTGTTGCTCGGGCGCAGTACGTCAGCGTTACCGTCACCATTCTGTGCGTTGCTCCAGTCGTAGTTTGCCAGCGTTGCCTGGTACACAGGGCTTGCCGAAACCGGAGGCGTAACCAAAGTAGCGAACGTGCCGTTGACTGGAGAAGCTGCCAGCGATTCACCGGGAACTGCATCATTAGGAAGTGCGCAATTCGTAAAGGTTCCGGCAGAGTTTACGTTCACGGTCCCGTTGTTCGCACTGGTAAAAATACAATCTATGACATCGACAGTATCCACAATGCCGGGATCGATAGTAAACGGAGATGGGTTTCCACCCAGTCCGTGGAATGTACTGTTTTGAATCGTGCCAACCACAGTGTTGGTGTTATCAATAAATACGGTCTGGTTGGCGGGAGTGCCGACGTCAGTAAACTTGCCCATGCCCCGGCAGAACTCCACTAACGTAATCGTGCCAGAGCGGAAGTTGAAATTGTTTGCCGTGTTAAGTGCGGCTACGTCAACATACGCTAAAGAGAGGAGCTCACCACCATTAGCAACTTCAATAGAGTGTGAGTTATCGCCTGGAAGGTTTGTGTTGCGGACCACGCGTACGCGATCTAACTCTGTTCCCTGAATTGCGACGCCAGTTCCACCAACGCGAATACCGTCGCGGCCGCAGTGGCCAAACACACCACCTAGAACGGTGTGGGTACCGGTGTTTGCAATTAAATTAAGTGCAGCGCTATGGCTAAGGCCGGCCTGGCAATGATCTAAAGTTGAGTCAAAGGTACCAAGACCATTAAGGCCTTCAATCTGAATAGCTGCGTCATCCGCATAAGCGCCGTCCGGATCATCAACCTTACCTTCGGATTGAGTGGACTTAAAACCGTTATGGCCGCCCCATCTCATGATGCCTGCTTGATTAAACAAGTCTACGGCTGTATCCAACGGCACAAACTCCCCAAGAGAATTGCTACCTGAGACATAAACATTCGTAAGGTTGTAAGTTCCCACTGTGTCCACTTCAGTAGGATTTTGTAAGCGAATGCCGCTGATTCTGTCAATCTCCCGTGCTGTACCGGCCTGGTTAAAGGTTCCATCCGCATTTGGATGAATTCTGACGTCATTGATTTCAACCAGACCAGGCGCAAACACTGTAATGAAAGCATTAAAGCGATTCGGAGGAACAAGAGTATGGTCAGTAGAAGCTCTGATTCCCGCCATATTTGCAATGATATCACACTGAGTGCCATTGCCGTCAGCATCGCCATTAATAACAATTGGCTTATCCAGAATGACCTGGCCGTCAGGTGTTGGTAAAGCATCCACCTGCAGATTTACCACTGCAGGATCTGTGTCAATATAAGCCTCCGCCACTGCTGCTGATAGGGTGGTAAAATTTGTACCATCAACGTTTACAGTCTTAGCGTTGACCGATGCAGCCATCACTGCCAGGCCTGCGAGCACAGCGCACACGCGCGCAGGCGGTGCGAACCGCCTGCCAGATAATAATGTCTTCAAGGAAAATCCCTCCGATAGCCGTCGCCCGAAGGCGCAAAACAACCCTGCGACTATAAATAGAATTTACGACGAAGGATGTTTGCACGGGCAACTTGGCCCGCGTCAAGAATAAATTTTAACTCGTGTTAACCTGCCGGCTGATATTAAGGCGTTCCGCCGCTAACTTCTGGATCGACGACGCTCATTATTGCCTCATCAGAGTTAGCGCGCAGCGGCGGGAAATACATGGCGAAACCGGTAGTTGGCATCACGTGGAAGGTGCCCGGTATCTCTGCCCGCACCCGGTAGGACAGCGAATGCTCACCCTGGCGCAGGTGAGTGATGAAGAACGCCACCCACTTATCACGCAGTTCCATGTTAGAGCACAGGCCGTCACCGTAGCGGGAACCGCTCTGGAGGTCCACCGGTTCCATGCCGGCCGGCTTGGGATCTTCGAACACCAGGTACTCGTAATCGTTCAGCGATTTGATCTTGAGAGTCACCCTCAGTTCATCACCGCTGGCTATGGGGTCGCCCTCGTTTAATGGCAGCCACGAGTCCTTGTAGGTGGTCGTTGGTTTCCCGCTAACGGTTTCCGTCGTCTGTTCCCGGTGGAGTTTCTCATAGGTGCGCGTGACGTAGATCTCGTTGCCGGCATCCTGGATGTTCTCCTCCAGGGTAAAGTACTCGGCATAGATGGAGTAGTAGAGCGTGCCTTCGCCCTCGACGGTGAAGCTAACGGGGAACTCTCCGTCAGGTATTTCTGCGCCGCGAAGGACAATCCGGCCGTCGAAATCCCAGAAGTTAGACGGGTCAACGGCAAGGGTTCTTACCTTCTGCTCGCCAACCGTCACTGTTATGTTCATGGGCTTTGCCGCCTCATTGCGCTGAAGCATAAACTGGGTGAGAGCCAGCACTGCCTGGGCAGAATCCTTTGTGCTCTTCCAGCGTCCGCCCTGGCGATTCAGCACCAGCCACTTCATAGCCTGGTCAACCAGCGGATCATCGGGTTTCAGTTCCAGGTAGGCCATCAGGCCCACTGCTGTAGCCTCAACCGGATCATCATACCAGCGCCAGCCAGAGTCAATGCGGCCCCAGCGCGCGGTATTATTCTCCGGGCTGATGACAACCATGTTTACCATGTTGCGCAGCACAACTTCCGCATCAGCTGAGCGGCCGAGCTTGCCCATTGTGCGGGCGAGCATGGCCAGGCCGTGGGCGCTGAGTTCATCGCGGCGCTGCCAGAGCACGTCGATTGTGCGCTGAGAGGATTGTCCGTTAAGAGTCAGTACGTATTCAGCAAACATGAGATTGTGAAGGTTGTTCGGCCACCAGTATGATGACGACTTCTGCTGCTGTTCCAGCACTTTACTGGTGGTGTCATCACGCAGCTGACCCAGGCGGGTCAGGCCGCGCTGGTACATGTTGGCGTCCACAGAAACCTCGGCATCGCGGGCCAGGGTAAACCCATACATGACGTAAGCCGTCATATAGAGATTCTCGGAATCGTTGGCCCACCAGCCCCAGCTACCCGACGGCAGCTGCATATCCTGGAGGCGCTTCATGCCCTGCTCCGTAACCTTCGGCAGCTTCTCCTGAAGGTCGCGATCAAGCGGGTAGCCAAGCACCTGGAATGCACGGGCGGCAACTGTCGCAGGCATAAACCGGCTCATGGTCTGCTCCACGCAGCCATACGGATACTCGATCATATACGGGATGGCTTCGCGGATGGAAGATGCCAGCGACGGGTTCACGATGATTTCCAGTCGGCTGGTTTCTTTAATGCGCTCTGCGGGCAGAGAGACGGTCCGAGTGATAACGCGCGCTGCGCCGGACGTAGTTACCTGCGTATCCGACGAAGGCTGATCATTAGACGTGCCGTTCCACGCAACGAACTTATCGATGCCGTGGGGGAGAAGCGGCACCGTCGTCTGCATGGCGTCGCTTCCGCCCGCTGAAAGCGCTGCAAGGTTCAGGATGGCTTCGCCGGCATCGGCGGAATCCACCACGACTTTCCAGTCGACACGCTTTTCTCCGCCGGCAGGTACGGTAACGTTCCTGGTGTTTCCCATGAACTTCTCGTTACCACGCAAAGGCATTGTTGTAGCTTCTTCCAGGTTCACGCCCTGCACCCTCAGCGTCGCATTCATAGCCAGGTCGGAATCCGTATAGTTGTGCAGATTTGCCGATAGCGTCACCGTGTCACGCTCGCGGAAGAACCGCGGCGCCTGCAGACGCACCATCACCTTCTTGCGTGCGATGGTTTCCGTAGTAGCATTGCCGACGCGCGTATCCGGCGTCAGGCCAACGGCGACCATTTTCCAGGTTGTGAGTGAGTCGGGGTATTTTATTGAGACGGTCGCCCTGCCATCAGCGTCTGTACGCACAGTGGGCGACCAGAACATGCTGTCGCGGAAATCAGCCCGGATGGCCGGCATTTCCAGTTCGGCTTCTTTCTTCTTATCTGCCAGCGCACCGGCGACATCACCGGTTGAAAAGGCAAAAAAATTGGTGTCATATGCCATTTCCTGCGCCACGCCCGCAGCCGGCGGGGCAGCAGCCATGCGGCGGCTCGCAACTGGCGCGGCGGCAGTTTCCATAGCCATGGCCGATCCAGTGCTCTTTGCAAAATACGACATTCTATCTTCGCCCGGCAGACCGAGCTGGATCACATACGAATCCGGCACCAGCGGACCACCGTAAGCCTGGTACACGCTGAGCGACGCCTGCACCTCAGTGCGGAGCGGGCGCTTCATGCCATACAAGGCCTTCCGGATGTCTTCGCGGGTGTCCGGCGCAATATAGGTAATGGCCTGGTCGAAGATCGAAAGCGAAAACTCTCCGCTGACCGGGTTGCCGTTTTCGTCCGTCGCCTTGATAGTCACCTGCCCCTGCTGACCCGGTTCCACCTGGCTTTGCGCTGGCGTCACCTGCACGTTAAGCACTTTCGAAGTCGGCGGAACAATCAGTTCCACCTCGTCCATCACAATCTGTTTATCGCGCACGGCAACGATATGAACTTTGCTGTTGGGAACAAACGCTTCGGTAATTGGCACCGTCACGAAATTTGTGCGGTGGGCCAGCGGCATTGCCTGCTTATGCAGGTTGCCACTTCCGGTGTCGATCCAGTACCAGACCGTCGCGTCCTTGTGTTCGCTCAGGATCATAAACCGCGCGGTATCGCCTACGGTATAGCGCGTTTGATCCGCGATAATTTCAATGCCCTGGTAGCGCACATACACGTCTGTGTCATCCGGCGCCGCCGAGTAGAAGTCAGCATACGCTACCGACTTGCCGCCAAAGGGATCATCCACAATATACGCAAAACGCAAATGTCCGCGGGCATCATCCGGCACGCGCCAGTCGAGCACCAGCGAACCGCTCGCTTCTATGGCAATTTGCTGGCTGCTGATGGTAGTGATGTCGTCTTTCCTGGCGCTCTCATTCCACACAAGTTTCTCTATAAAGAGCGTGCCGCTGGAAGGCACAGGCTTGTCGGCCAGGTTCATAGACTTCAGTTCGACCCGCGCATTGTCTCCCGGAGTCACGAGCCGGCGCTGGGTTTTCGCGGCGAGGTTCAATGCTTTCAGCCCCACCGGAATTACCTGGCTTGCATCAATGTTGCGCCGGCTGGCATCTGTCACCGTCACTTCAACCTGGAATTCCCAGGCCGGCGGCACAGGCGGCCACGGCATAAAGTGCATGCCAAAGCCACGATGCATAGGCCGCGGGTTGTTCGCGTTCAGTTCATCATCAGGCACCGTGGAATCAAACGTCAGCGTGAACTGCCCGTCCGCATCCAGCTTCCCTTCACCCTGTGCCACAATCACACCGCCGCTGCCGTGTAGTGTGGGCGGGCGCTCCGGCGCGTCTTCAAACCAGCCCAGGTCCTGGTCGTCCAGGTGCCAGGTCAGGTGTTCCCAGAAGATCCGGAAGCGAGGGCGGCTCCGCACAGTGTACTTCACCGTCGCATCAGTAACCGGCGAACCAAACAAATACTTCGCTTCCACCTGTGCTTTGACCTGCTGTCCGACCTTCGCAAAGTCTTCTGCCGATTCCACACTCACTTCAAATTCCGGCTTTTTGTACTCTTCCACGCGGAAATTCCCATGGCCATACGTCTGGTTGTTACCCGGTCCCCAAACCTCCATGTTATACTGCCCCAGGGGCGCATCTGTCGGTAAGGTGAACTCACCCTGCAGCGAGCCCACATCAGACAGCGAAAGGTTTTTCGCCTGGTAAACTTCCTGGCCGCGAGGATCGCGGAACACTACGCGGAACCCGGACTTGGCAGGAATCTTGTACTGTCCGCTCACGCGATCTCGAATGATCGCACGCCAATACACCTTCTGCTCTGGCCGGTAAACCGGACGATCCGTATAAAGATAGCCGTGCGGCTGATCATGCCAGACACTGAACGGTGACCAGTGAGCGTTGTCGAGAAACGCAATGTGGTCGCCGGCATGTGCCACAGCAAACATTTCCTGGTGCGAGCTTGTTTTGTCGAACGTGGCAAAACCATCAGTCGCGCTTTTTACACCGGCGAACTCGGTGAAGTAGCGGATGTTCTGTCCCGTCAGCCACCGCTGCTCGGTAGTAGGATTGTGGGCGACGTTGATGTCAACGCCGGCCGCGGGCTTGCCCGTTTCCGCATTTACGGTCCAGAACTCATAGCCCTGCGGCCCGGCATTTCCGACCAGCGCCAGGTTGCTGATAACCAGCAGCGCATTGCATGTGACTTTGCCGTCGACTTCCGCGCGGAGCACATACGCACCAGGGTCATCAATATCCAGTGTCACGGTGCGGCTCGTAGTATGGTAGTCGTCGCGATTGTCTACTTCTACGCGATCAGTCAACACGGCTTTCCCGGTCACGCTTTTCAAGTCCGGCCGCGTTGTTTTCTGATTCTTCAGTTCCTTGATGGCATCAAAAGGCACAGCACTGAACCGCACGCTGTCGGTGTTTCGCGTTGAGACGACAAATGAGATCTTTTCGCCGGGCAGAAACTGAGCAGGAAGAGTAAACCGCGCTTCCGGCCGCTTGATTTTTTCGATCTCGACGGTTGCCAGGCCGGCCTCTTCAGTACCCGCAAACTGGTTTGTCAGCAGCGAAAGTTCATAAAGGGCAGGCACAAAATTATGATTCTGGATATACGTTTGCGCCACCTGCCATTGCGCCTGGGCGGCGGCTCGTGTGCGCGGGAACTCTGCAACGATCCCGCGCAGGCCTGCGAGCCGCTCATCCGGTGTGCGCTCGGGGCGCTGCGAATTCAGAGCGGTCTGTCGGCGAAGCTGTACGCCGGCAATAATATCTTCCTGGCCCGTCAGAAGTGGAACGACTTTATCAAAGAAGGAAAGGATGTAATCGCGCTCAGATTCCTGCGGGAAATACTGAGTCGGAAGATTACTGTTAATGACGTCCAGGTAAAACTCCAGCAGATCATCCGGCTTTGCATCAGTAAGGATGCGGTCGGCGGCGCGCAGGTGATGGAGCGGGTCGCTGCTGCCGGTGTCCAGGTAGCTTCTATCGTGGAGCCCGGGCTGAAGGCGCCAGTGAGCCCGCCCTGTCCAGATGTCTGCTTCGCCCTGTTTAATAAGTTCATTAAGAATATTAGTGGCGTTATCCTCGCGGCCGAGTTCTCGCCATGCCCTGCCTTTCATGTAGAGCAACTCCCGTTGCGCTGCTTCGGTTAGCGTGGCCGTATCGGCCTCATCGGCAGCATTAACCGCCAGTTGCCACGATTTCTCGTTGAAGAAGTGCTTTGCTTTTTCCAAAGGACCAGAGCCCGCAGGCGGCGGAGCAGAAGGCGCCTGCGCGCGCGGAGGCGTGGCAGAAGGCGGCACGCTTGATCCGACCGGTGCTCTTTCAAATTGGGACTGCGCTGAAGCGGCACTCAGCATTGCAGAAAAGCAAACGGCAAACAACAGGCGGTTCATGAGCAGGGCTCCTGGTTGGTGGCTAGGTTGTAAGACTTTTGAAAAGCCGATGGTTTAATGACCGCAGCACCGGAGAAAAGGTTTGGTGAAAATCGCAGAAAGTTTAAGAGCAATTGAGACAGAGGTAAACAATTGCGCAGAGGTAAGCAAGCGGGCCGAGATAAATGTACGTGGGCCGAGGTAAGCGCACGTTTTGATGGTAGGGGCGGGTAGAGGTGGGGCAGGAGCTGTTAGCGGTGATTGCGGGGGTGGGGATTTGTTGCTGCCCCTGCAGGGCTGGCTCGGGGTTGGTATGTACCCGGGGCTCGTCAAGTGTCCGCCAACGCGGACCCTCTCCTCACCCCGGGCTATCCCCCCTGGCCCTTTCAGGGCGTTTTTATAGAATCCGTGAAATTTGACGCTCTGCAGGCCTTTGGGGCGGGGTGTCAGGCAGCGAGTGAGAAGATGTACATCCCGGCATTTTGCTGATCACCTATCCGCCCCCGGGCGTTGCCGTCGCAACATACCACGTCCCGCAGGGGCCATGGGTGAAAGCCCGGACCGGTTGATCGTTCCAGCCAGCGTGAACCTCGCCGCATATTACGCCCCGCAGGGGCTTGGGGTGATAGCCCGGGGTGAGGAGATCATCGCCCGCCTCAGCGGGCGGTTATCGACGAGCCCCGGGATTATGTCCCCCACATTCCCAAGCCCTGCAGGGGCAGCATCATTCCCTGAAAAACCGTCACAAATTCCGAATCTCGAGTTTCAGCTAATCCCAAACATACGCCTCATCGTACGTAATCTCATATTTATTTAACAGACGTCTGAACTCATCCTGAAACGACACCTTTTTGTGATGTTCCTCTTGCCCATGGATATACTCAACTACCGCACCTTTGTGGGACGGACTGATAGAGAAAACACCGTATCCAGACTGCCATTGAAAAGTCGCCAATTTGGGGTGGTGTTTGTGGATCCAGCCAGAGGTGCCTGACTTGATCTTCATCATTATGGTGGCAATGGTAACATCGCGTGGAAGCGTAAGCAGCACGTGCACGTGGTCAGCAACGGAGTTGACGGCGATGACATCGCTTTTAACATCCTTGACGATTCCCGTAAGGTATTCGTGAAGATCGCCGCGCCATGGATCAGCCAGCCATGGTGTGCGGCGTTTGGTGCTAAAGACGACGTGGATGAGTACGTTTGAAAGCGATTGTCCCATAGGTATAATCCTTTTTGTAGTGCGCAGGTGGAATGCCGATTCGGCATTGGGACGATACGTTAAGCGGGATGTTGCGTTTATCAAGGTTTCTTTTTGTTGCTGCCCCTGCAGGGCTGGCTTGGGGTTGGTATGTACCCGGGGCTCGTCGAGTGTCCGCCAACGCGGACCCTCTCCTCACCCCGGGCTATCACCCCTGGCCCTTTCAGGGCGTATTTTTGAAAACACGGTGGGGCGGCGCCTCTCGGGGTTCGTCGCGGGCCCTGGAAGGGCCAGGGGTGATAGCCGGACGGGTTAATCACCCCCGGGAATGGGTTTCACAACGTAGCGCGCCCCGCAGGGGCCAGGGGTGATAGCCGACCGGTTGATGGTTCCCGCCAGCGTGAATCTCGCCGCATATTACGCCCCGCAGGGGCAAGGGTGAAAGTCCGGACCGGTTGATCGTTCCCGCGAGCGTGAATCTCGCCGCATATAACGCCCCGCAGGGGCAAGGGTGAAAGTCCGGACCGGTTGATCGTTCCCGCGAGCGTGAATCTCGCCGCATATAACGCCCCGCAGGGGCCTGGGGTGATAGCCCGGGGTGAGGAGATTATCGCCCGCCCCAGCGGGTGGTAATCGACGAGCCCCGGGTTAATACCCCCACACTCCCAGCCCTGCAGGGGCAGCATCATTCCCATGGCTGGCGCCTGCCAGGTACTCGCCGAATCGCCCGGCAGCCGGCCTCCAGCCTACCCTTTTACCTGGCTGTCGATCCAGCTCTTCTGCGCTTCATCCAGCTTCGTCTTATACACCTTCTCAAACGCATCTTTAAACTTCTCATCCTTCGTAAGAAGCGTCACCCATTCCCGCAACTTCTCGTGGCCGAACTTGCGGTTAAGATGCGTGAGAAAATACTTCGATAACAGGTAAGCCTGCTCGGCCGTACCTTTGTTCGTAATCTCTTTGAAGGATTCTTCGAGCTGCTCAAAACTGATCTGGTGCCGCGCCAGCGCCACGCGGACCTGCTCCTGCTCGCGGCTGTTCTCGCGGAATTGCGGCTCCATTAACTGGGCTATGCCCTCGTGAAACCATGCCGGCACTTCCTGCTTCACGTTCATCGCCAGCACGGCATGGGTGTACTCGTGAAAAAGCAGATCACGCACGAGCGCTGGCGCGCTCTGCACCTCATCCACCCGCAAGCGCATCTTGCCGTCGAAGATGCCGATAGCCCACTCGGGCAGTTTCGCCACCCGGAAAAAATCTTCCTGGGTATAAATCTTAACATTCACCGTGCGGGCGGGATATACGCCCAGGTCGCGGCCGATGATGTCATACGCCTCGTTCAGCATATCCAGCACACGGCTGACTGTGGTGCCGCCGCCATACGCCGCATGCTGAACAAGAAACCGCTTCTTTTCGTCAACAACGTCATGCAGTTCCGATTCCAGCTTGGATTCATCCTGGATCATCTGCAGGCGATTGGTCAGGTACTCCTTGTTCTCTTCACTGAAGGGCAGCGCAGCCGAGTAGTGTTTTGCCGCCGTGGGGTAATCGTTAGTTTCGTAAGCCAGGTCGCCGAGCGAAACATGCGCAACGCCGTTATTGTTATCCAGCGACACCGCCTGTGCCAACGATTTCTTCGAATCCGTCACCTGGTTGCGCTTCATCAATTCTGTGCCCCAGAGGGTCAGCAGCGCGGAATAGTTCTCCCGGATACTCGTGCGAACCTTTTCATCTCCGAGTTTCGGCAGGGCCTGACTCGCCTTTTCGAAATAGAGCTGGGCGCCCACAAACTCGCGCCTGTTTGAGTGGTCGACACCCAGGTTGTTCAGCACAGACACATAATTCTTTATAAGCACCTGGTCTTTCGGGGCAAGTGTGAGCGCCTGCTCATACGCCTCTATAGCCTGGGCGCCTTTGCCGGTATCGGCCATGTGCAGAGCTTTGCTGTTATAGGCCGCCAGCAGGTTGTGTTTGAAGTCCTCGTTTTGCGGATGGTGGTCCAACGCACCTTTCAGGTACGTGATGGCCTCATCGTAGCGTTTGGCCTTTAAAGCTTCTACCCCGCGCGAGTTCGCCTCAAAGGGTTCCCGGCTTTGCAGCACCATGGGAATCGATGCCAACACGAGGCCCAGCAGGGCCACGTTCAGCGCTATCAACAACCAGCGATTCATGGGAGAATTTTAGGTTGCCGCCTGTGGAAAATTCAATGTGGTTCCGATGGAACCGATGGGATGTCGGCCATGGAATCTAAGAGTTGTCGTCTGAGTCTTCTCCAGCGTCGTCAGCATCTTCCTCTTCAGGTTCCGTGGTGGCTGAATCTTCGCTGGCCAGGGTCTCCGTCGTTTCCACCACTTCTGTCACCGGCGCCGCCACTTCAATGGGAGCATCCTTAAAATCTGGATCGATCCGCAGCACTTTCAGTCCCTCTTCCGTCCGGAATTCGCCCGAAGTCATCCGACCAGCCGGGATCTTTATGATTTCCACAAAATACACCATCACCGGGTCCAGGGGCAACTGCGGGCGCTTCACCGGCTTCAACGAGATACGCTGCACAAGGTCCAGTCCGCCTATGACCTTTCCAAAAATCGTATAGCTGCCAGAGCGCTCGGGGAAGGGGCGCAAAGTGATAAACCAGCGGCTACCGCTCATTTTACTGCCGCTGCCGTCCATGGCCAACAGGCCGGCCTGGTCAAATTGCACTTCACGGCTTGTTTCCAGCGGAAGCAGACTGCCAGAGTCGCCTTCGCCGCGGTTGATAGGATCGCCGCCGAAGATCATACTGTTCGGTACTGTGCGGAAAACAGTCGTGTTACTATAAAGAGGACGGGTGGTTTCCAGCAGGGTCACCGGGTGACGCCATTGTTTCTGCCCGGTAGCCAGGGCGGCGAAGTTTGAAACAGCTTCCGGCGCCCACTCGGGGTGAAGTTCCGCAATAAAGTCGCCTTCGGAGGTATGGAACACGGCATAGGTGCCTGAGGTCAACTCTACCTTGCCGTCGCCTGCCAAATCTGGTGATCCCAATACCGATGGCAGCGCCCCGGGCGGGGTTACAGGTCGCGCGTTTGGTTCAGTATCCTGCGCCCATGCGCCGCTGCCCATCAGGCCAAGAGCAATACTGAGTATACCGACAGCTTTAACTACAATCCGCATAACTACCTCCAGTAAATGACAAGCTACCGTTGAAACAAGTCTGTGATTAAGAAGTAGAGACAACCGTGCCAATGAATTTCCACGAAAATAGTGACGTTTTGGGCGAGAGTCAAACTCAGCCTCTCGTTAGCGTCATCATCCTTGCCTACGGAAACCGTGATTTCGTGGTTCCCTGCCTTGAAGCAGTGGCTCGCCAGACCTGGCCCAACCTTGAGACTCTGTTTGTCGATAATGCCTCGCCTGATGACTCTGCAGACGTCGCCCGGGCAGCAATCGACCGCCTGGGGCTACGCGGGCGGGTGATGGACCTGCAGCAGAACCTGGGCTGCGCCGGCGGAAATAATGCTGGTTGGCGCGCCGCAGCTGGCAAGGTCATCCTGTTTCTAAACCCCGATACCGAAATGGAATCTGATTGCGTGGAGCGCCTGGTTAAACCGCTTCTGGCAGACAAACAACTGGGCATTACCGGTGCAAAAATGTATTTCCCCGGCGGACGCATCATCCAGCACGCGGGCGGGATCGTTCACCCCAATGGGATGACCAACCACTACGGCGCGGGCGAGGAAGACCGCGGCCAGTGCGATACAGTGCAGGATGTAGCCTACGTCACCGGCGCCGGCATGGCCATGCGTCGCGTGGTAATGGAAGAACTGGGCGGGTTTGATGAAGACTACTTCCCGGCCTATTATGAAGAAGTGGACCTTTGCCTGCGCGCGCGCCGCGCCGGGTACCGCGTGGTCTACCTTCCCGATGCCGTCATGGTGCACCACGAGTCGGTGTCCGTCGGCAGGAAGAGCCGGACGCTTCACCGCCTGTTCCCCAGGATGCGAATTCGCTACCTGCTGAAGAATTTGACGCCTCGCCAGATCGTCGGCTGGGCGTTGCCGTTCGAGTACCGCTGGATGCGGCACGAGCCACAGGCGCGAGGGTATCGGTGGGAACAGATCAGGTACGGTTGGCTGGGGAATATCCCGTGGGCGCTGAAGTGGCTGGCCGGAGGCCGCAAGCGGCGGCTGTAGCGGGCGTTAGATTTGTGAAGTGAAAATTGCCGCAACGGTGGTCTGGATGTTAAACTGTTCGGCGTATACCTACGTCAGGCGACGGTAGCCCTTCCAGCAGGCGTTTGTGCATCCTTGAAATCCCCTTATGGGCGCATACTGGCCAGAATGTTTTGAGATACTGCTTAAGGTGGCTCCACGGCCTTCGCCTACGGCTATCTGGTTCGCGTTTCCTCAACCACGTTATCGTAAACAAGCGTTACATTAATTAGATCGATTGTGTCGATTCCGGTAAACTGCGGGCTGAATTCTCTAAAAAAAGAGAATTTACAATTAATTAAATTAACGTTCATTTAATTGGTGCAATCGTGATTTCGCGCCATATGCTTTGAAGAAAGTTAGGGGTTTCATCCGGATTTAAGAGATATCCTGTTTGACCGGGAGACCCTCAGAGGAAGGTAAAATGAAAACGAAACATGAGACGATAGAATCGATCGTAAAGGGATTCACTCTCATAGAACTCCTCATCGTTGTAGCTATCATCGCTATTCTGGCTGCGATCGCAGTTCCCAATTTTCTTGAAGCGCAGACCCGTGCGAAAGTGTCGCGATCTAAGGCGGACATCAAGACCCTCGTAACGGCGTGTGAAGTTTACAAACTTGATACGAACAGGTACCTGGAAGGGCTTCTCAGCACCGACCTTACGGAAACGTACATTGCCCCGGCGCAGCCC
>JAKFFN010000022.1:0-2796 GCA_036675025.1 Candidatus Sumerlaeales bacterium
CCGGTCGCGCACCTTCGATTTAAGTTTCCTGCCCCCTTATTTCCTTGGCAATAAATTCGATGGAGACAGGCATGCACGTCCCCCATTTCCTCCCATTTCATGAAAGCCTTCTCGGAGTTCGGATTCTTAGGTCCAGGTGGGGATACCTATCCGAAATTTATGGTCGACGATATATGGCGGAGCGGAGTTGCAGTTCGGCAGGCGAAAGAGCGGTGTAGACACTTCGCCAGCCTCTGGCATAAGCATTTCAAAACGCTTTCGAGTGCTGTTATAACGAAAAGGAAGCTTCTTCGTCCCCATTGTAAGGATGAAGCCGGTCTCATCGGGCGCCGCCTCCAGTTTCTCCGCGCCGGAAGACGTCCAGCCGTCGTCCTGGTAGGTTTCAATCTTTGCACTGTAGCCGGAATCAGATTTGGAAATCTGGAAGCGAATGATGGGCATATAAAGGAGGGAGTAGCAGCCGAGGTAATCATTAATAGATTCGGGCGCGGATGTGGTGGCATCGGGCAGGTAAGGAGGTTTGGGCAGGCGGTCGAGGCGCTGCCTTTTGCCGGACTCGTAATTCTCGATCATTTTGGCGGCTATGCTGTCGTAAATAGCAATGTAGTAGCCGTCCATTGCATCATCCCAACCGATACGTGTCCCTTTCAGGCTGGAGGACTCGAGCCCCCATTCGAGTTCGCCGTCGGGCGTGGGCATGAGGCGAACTTCAATACCCCGCGGGCCGACTGTAGATAAGTGACCATCGGGATCGGATAACACGGGAATGTACGTAT
This sequence comes from Candidatus Sumerlaeales bacterium, assembly GCA_036675025.1. Taxonomy (GTDB): domain Bacteria; phylum Sumerlaeota; class Sumerlaeia; order Sumerlaeales; family Sumerlaeaceae; genus JAKFFN01. The sequence goes on from JAKFFN010000022.1 coordinate 777, forward strand.
TGGAATCAGCAATGCGATACCAGCCTGCGTAGTCAGCTGGAGAAGAGGGCTTAGTAGGCTTCTCTGCAATTGCGGATGCGCAAAGGAGCATGAGGAGTACGACGATAGAAGTTGATCGGTTCATGTAAGTTCTCCAGGTTGTTACTGTGCATTACCATTGCCGTGGAATAACTATTACTTGAGAACCCCCGGCCGGACAGTAAAACTAGATTTCTTCTTAAATTAAACGCAGAAAACGAAGGAGAAGGTCGAAAAAAGAACGAAACTCAAGGGCGGCGTGCACGGACATTCCGTCTGCTGCGGATGCTTTTACGGCAGCATGGGGTGTGGGTCCAGCGGCGTGCCGTTGTGGCGGATCTCGAAGTGGAGATGGGGGCCAGTGGCGCGGCCGGTTTTGCCGACTTCTGCTATGAGCTGGCCGCACTGCACTACGTCGCCCGGGCGCACGAAGTTCTGGTTGTTGTGGGCGTAGAAGGTGGTCCAGTTTTCGTCGTGCTGGATGATGATGCAGTTTCCGAAACCGGATAGCTCGTTGCTTGCGTAGATGACTTTTCCTGCCCGGGCAGCATGGATGGGCACGCCGATATCTGCCGTGATATCCAGGCCTTTGTGATTATCCGCAGGGCGGAAGCCGCGGCTGATTTTGCCGTTCGCAGGCCAGGCATATCCATTTCGCCCTGGCAGACCCGGGGGATTGGACACGATGCGGCCCGCGGCCACATCTACCAGTCGGCCGCCCGTGCTGGCCCACATGGCTTTGGAATAGTCGGCCATTTTGCCGGCACCGCCGAGCGCGGCCTTTACTGCATTCCAGTCTGTGGCGCCATAAGGCACGGCGTCGGGTGCAGTGCGATGCTCAGGCATATCAAATCGGGCGCGTTCGTGGGCGTGGGGGCCCTGCGGCTTGCGTGCATGTTGGGCGCAGCCTGTAATCAGCAGGATAGCTGCCGGCAACGCAATGCCTGCAAAAGTGATTTTCTTTGTATTCCGGTTCTGGTTAATCAGCATGAACAAAAACAGCAATCTACGTATCAAATAGGTCTACAGCTTCACCGGGAGGCGGGACTGCCCTCAGCAGGGCAGGTTCCTCATCCAACAAAGGGTGTATGTGGATGTTGATTTTTGACGGACGCAAGTCAAAAAGCACCTGCCACTGTCAATTGAACAGCCAGTAATCAGTTGTATCGGCCGATGCTTCGGCCTTGGGAAAGGGTTGACCCGCAGATGAGATACGTTAAAATTTTAGCAGCAGGCGCAGTGGCGCTGCTGACGGTTACCGGAGCGGCGCAGAGCATTCCGCTGGATACGCAGAAGGATGTTTCTGTTACGACTGTCGCCGTAGAGCGAGCCGATCGGGAATCAACTGAGACCCTCATGCAGAGAGAGACGGGCCTTGATGCGGCTGATCTGCTGACGGCGGATGCGCCGACAACCCAGGCGGCAGCGGTGCCGTTTGATCCGGCGACAATGATGGCTGTGAAAGACGTGATGCCCGGCATGAAGGGGTATGGTCTGTCAGTTTTCAGTGGCCTTGAGCCGGAGCGATTTGAAGCGGAAGTGATAGGCGTGCGGCATCGCATGATGGCCGGTACGGACATTATCCTGTGCCGGTTGAAGTCGCCGCACCTGGTAGACCTCGGCGTGATAGCAGGCATGAGCGGCAGCCCTGTTTATATGGATGGCAAGCTCATCGGCGCAGTGGCTTACGGGTTTATTGATGTGGATGATCCGCTGGCGGGTGTGACGCCGATTGAGGATATGCTGGCAGTTTACAACAGCACGCCGGTGGAGCCGGCGGTGGGTCCGGTTGAAGATGCGGGGCCCGCTTCCGGGTTTGAAGTTTTTGAATCTTACATGGCTCTGCGCAATGAGCCGACGATGGAAAACCTGCGCAAGGTGGCCATGCAGGGGAGCGGTCTTGGTGCGATCGAGATGCGCGCTGCAGATTTTGGCGGCGGCGTGGCGGACAAGTATAACCTGCCGGCCGAGTTTACGATGCAGCCGCTTTCATCACCGGTAA
>JAKFFN010000044.1:0-2791 GCA_036675025.1 Candidatus Sumerlaeales bacterium
GATAAGCCTGTTATCCCCGGAGTACCTTTTATCCGTTGAGCGACGGCAATTCCACTCTCTACCGCCGGATCACTAAGGCCTACTTTCGTACCTGCTCGACCTGTCAGTCTCGCAGTCAAGCTCCCTTATGCCTTTACACTCTACGCACGATTTCCAACCGTGCTGAGGGAACCTTTGCGCGCCTCCGTTACAATTTGGGAGGCGACCGCCCCAGTCAAACTGCCCACGTGACACTGTCCGAAAGCCGGATCACGGTCTTCCGTTAGAGGCCCAGAACATCCAGGGTGGTATCCCAAGGGTGGCTCCACCGTGGCTGGCGCCACAGCTTCACAGCCTCCCACCTATCCTGGACAGGATGTCCCAAACACCAATATCAAGCTGCAGTAAAGGTTCACGGGGTCTTTCCGTCTTGCGGCGGGTAATCGGCATCTTCACCGATACTACAATTTCACCGAGTCCTTCGTTGAGACAGCGCCCAACTCGTTACGCCATTCGTGCAGGTCGGAACTTACCCGACAAGGAATTTCGCTACCTTAGGACCGTTATAGTTACGGCCGCCGTTTACCGGGGCTTGGTTTCAAAGCTTCGCCTTGCGGCTAACCTCTCCACTTGACCTTCCGGCACCGGGCAGGCGTCAGCCCCTATACGTCGTCTTACGACTTCGCAGAGACCTGTGTTTTTGGTAAACAGTCGGTTGGGCCAATTCTCTGCGGCCCCCTCGAGCTCCCGGCGCAAGGCCGTTCACTCTACCGGGGCGTCCCTTCTCCCGAAGTTACGGGACAATTTTGCCGAGTTCCTTAACGAAGGTTCTCTCGATCACCTCGGTATGCTCTACCTGCCCACCTGTGTCGGTTTTGGTACGGGCGCGTTCCCACTCCCTAGAGGCTTTTCTCGGAGGCATGGGCTCGACGACTTGCCGGCTTACGCCGACCGACATCCCCTCTCGGAGTTAACGGACCCCGGATTTTCCTAGGGTCCCTCCTACCGGGTTGTCCGTGGACGACCATCGCCACGGTTCGCCTACCCTTCCCCGTCCCCCCATCGGTAATAGCGCGGAAGACGCGGTACAGGAATATCAACCTGTTGTCCATCGCCTACGCCTGTCGGCCTCGGCTTAGGTCCCGACTAACCCTGAGCAGATTAACTTTACTCAGGAAACCTTGGGCATCCGGTGGAGGAGTTTCTCACTCCTCTTTCGTTACTTATGCCTGCATTCTCACTTCCCCGCGCTCCACGGTAGCTTGCCGCGACCGCTTCACTGCACGAGGAACGCTCTCCTACCGCTCCATCCGAAGATGAAGCCCACAGCTTCGGGGGCTGGCTTGAGCCCCGTTACATTATCCGCGCACGAGCACTTGACCAGTGAGCTATTACGCACTCCTTAGACGAATGGCTGCCTCTAAGCCAACATCCTGGTTGTCTATGCACTCGCACAACGTTTTCCACTTAGCCAGCGCTTTGGGCCCTTAGCTGGTGGTCTGGGCTGTTTCCCTCTCGACTACGAAGCTTATCCCCCGCAGTCTGACTCCCCTGCTCTAAAGTCATGGCATTCAGAGTTTATCTGACTTCGGTAACCTGGTAGGGCCCCTAGGCCAAACAGTGCTTTACAACCACGACTGAACGCAGGAGGCTATACCAAAATATATTTCGGAGAGAACCAGATATCACCGAGTTTGATTAGCCTTTCACTCCGATCCACAGGTCATCCCCGCCGTTTTCAACCGACGTGGGTTCGGTCCTCCACGAGGTCTTACCCCCGCTTCAACCTGCCCATGGATAGATCACTCGGTTTCGGGTCTACCGCGTCCGACTAAAGCGCCCTATTCAGACTCGCTTTCGCTACGGCTCCGGTTACTTAACCTTGCCGGACACGAGTAACTCGCAGGCTCGTTATGCAAAAAGCACGCAGTCACCGACCGAAGTCGGCTCCTACCGCTTGTAGGCACGCGGTTTCAGGTACTATTTCACTCCCCTCCCGGGGTACTTTTCACCTTTCCCTCACGGTACTAGTTCGCTATCGGTCGTCAGAAAGTACTTAGCCTTACGGGGTGGTCCCCGTGGATTCCAACCGGGTTTCCCGTGCCCGGTCGTACTCAGGTGGTGACGGGGGAGGGTGTGAGCTTCCACCTACGGGGCTCTTACCCTTTGTAGCCAGCCGTTCCAAGCTGCTCGGCTAGCCCACACTTTTGTAACTCCCCGACCGGGCTGTGGCCCAGGTCATGTCACTCCTACAACCCCCATCGAGCTAAGCCCACAGGCATGGCACTCGATCGGTTTAGGCTGATCCCTTTTCGCTCGCCACTACTCAGGGAGTCGAGGTTTCTTTCCTTTCCTCCGGCTACTGAGATGTGTCACTTCGCCGGCTTGCCTTCTCCCGCCCTATGTGTTCAGGCGGGGATACGTGCGCATTACCACACGTGGGTTTCCCCATTCGGAAATCCGCGGGTCAAAGGCTGTTCAGCGCCTCACCGCGGCTTATCGCAGCCGTCCACGTCCTTCTTCGGCTTCTGACGCCAAGGCATCCACCGCGTGCCCTTAGTATCTTGACCAGATATCTATAGAGCACACCTACTGCCGCTATGCAGTTTTCAAGGTACGCGACGCGTCCCAGCCTCTCGGCGGGCACGCGCCCCGAACGAGAGAATCCCAGCCGGCGAACCGGCTGCGATCCCTCAAGACTGAACAGCATTGCCACGCGGATCGCTCCCCGTGCGTTACGAACCCCTTGATGAGTGTGGTCCGCACGGACGTTCCGAATGGCGCCAGGTTGTCGACGTTCTTCTAGGGCATC
>JAKFFN010000131.1:0-2778 GCA_036675025.1 Candidatus Sumerlaeales bacterium
TGGAATATACCCGCGACGCGGCCGTGGCGGAAGCCGAGCTCGCGCGTCAAGCGCTGGCCGACTTTCCTATTTCCGAACATCAGGAATCTTTGATAGAATTTTGTACTTTCGCGGTGGATCGCGATCATTAAAATCCCGTTGTTGCCAGGCGGTCATGTCTTACGGATTGCCGGGCGCAAGCTTCAGTAAATCGGGGCGTAGCTCAGCCTGGTAGAGTACTGCGTTCGGGACGCAGGAGTCGCATGTTCGAATCATGTCGCCCCGACCAAATTCTTCAGCAAAAAGCCCTGTAAATACAGGGCTTTTTGTTTTTGGCTACGGGATGTTGTCGCATAAGAATCGCGGTTATGCGGCAGTCAGAAGTAGAGCTCATCCTACAGTCTGCCGGCTAGGGCGCGTATCGCCTGGTAAGCCGAGTTGCTGGGCACCTATGGTACTCAGTACGAGCAATCGCCTCAGAAGGTCAGATCCCCTTAGCCACCTAAGTCGACTCGGCGATGACGTAATCCGTTTATGTCCATCGCGGGTTGGCGCGCCATGTTGACTCAGAATCTGCGTATAGACCAAGAAACCAAAAAGCGACAGTAACAAATTACGGCTTTTTTTACGTGCGGTTTCTATTTCTTCATGTAAAGAAATGTGAATTAACGAAGTAAGCATGCATTTAACACATAAACTTACGCCCTGACTACAAAAAGCTGATTGTTATTTTGAAAGGTAAGTAGACAACGCGTGCACCAACGTGCGTCTCAATCCCTCCGGACCAAAAGTTCGGATTGAGATTTCACCCATACAACATAGTTCGGGCAAGGCCCGATTCCGAGATGCGGTTTGCCTCAAAGCACCACTCAGCTGAAAAGCAACTTGAGAAGCAGAAAAAAAGGGAATATGAAGATGCAGCAGAGTTCCAACGTTGAAAGAGGCTTTTGTGCTGAACCGTCTGGCGAGTCACATGACACTTGGCGAGATTCGCTATTGAGATCGGGAGTTCTACGGGGCGGCCGCATGACGAAGTGGAAAGGAAAGGTCGTGAGCTGTGCCCCGCATGTAGGTGCGCTTATACCGGAGGTACTCCAAGTAGCGGGCAGTCGGCTTCGACCTCTCGTACTTGCGCTGGGACTAGTTGCCGGACCTGCTGGGGCAGCAGACGTCTATTGGGATGTGAATGGTGGAACCGCAGGCCAGGGCGGTGGAGGCACCTGGAATCTCAACGACATAAACTGGAATCAAAGCAGCGATGGAGTTGCCGGACCTTTTCGGAGCTGGGTTGACGGTGATACTGCGGTCTTTGCAGGTACGGCCGGGACTGTAACGGTAGACGGAACCATCAATACGGGTGGGTTCAGCTTTACGACAGCCGACTACACTTTGAATGGCGGCGCAGTGGCACTTGGAGGAGCTTCTCCCACAATTTCCAATACAGGCAAAGTAACCATCGGTTCAAGTCTTACCGGCAGTTCGGGGGTGGTAAAGAACGGGGCTGGCCAGCTCGTCTTGAACGGCACCAACACGTTCACCGGCGGATTGAGAGTGGATGCGGGCGCATTGGTCGTCAACTCGGACGCGGCATTGGGCGCTGTTGGTAATGGCGTGACCATGGCGGGTGGCACCGACCTCGATAGCTCGACCAAGCTTTCCGCAGACCGTTCGATCACACTGGAAAGCGGAGTCGTGACCATACGGGGGGAGGTTGGTTCGGCGAAGTACACCGGCGCAGGCGCTATGCTGGTTGCCAGCGGGGTCAGGCTAGATAACGACGCAAATGACTTCACAGGCGGTGTAACGTTCAGCGTGAATGGCGATGCGTACTTCAGCTCAGTAGGAAACGTCGGCGAGGCCAGTTCGCTAGGATCTGACGGCACGATCACGTTTACCGCCCGGGACCAGTACATGGATAGGTTGCATTATGTTGGCGATGGCGACACGTCCAATCGCAACTGGATAATAAGCCATGGCGGAGGAACCACAGGCGCTGTTTTTCTACAGAATGGCAGCGGCACCTTAACGCTATCCGGTGATATGCAGAATCAGGTGGGAGGCGGCAGGGCGCTAACCATTTCTGCTCAGAGCGGTGATTTGGAACTTCTCGGCCAACTGAGCAGCACTAATGATACGGCTTTCAACTTTAGTGGGGGTGGCGAGCAGCGGTCTATCACCCTTGGCGGTGACAACACCTACGACGGCGCAACGATAATCGGCCACGAGACAAACGCAAGCTGGAATCCAACGGGTACTGTAACGGTCCGCGTCGAGACGCTCGCAGATACAGGCGTCGCCAGTTCATTTGGTACAGGACAGGCCGGTGGCATCACGCTTCTGAATGGCAGTAAGGTGAGCTATATCGGTACAGGTTCAAGCAGTAATCGGTCCTGGACAATAGGATCCGAAACGGGTGAGGCCGGCGGCGGTATTTTGAATGACGGTACCGGGGCACTGGCGCTAAGCGGTGACGTGGCGCTAAGTGAGGTTAGCGGCAATCAATTGACGCTGGGTGGCAGCTTCCTAGGGACCAACTTGATTTCCGGTTCGATCACCGGAACGGGCGATCTCGTACTGGATGGAGCGGAAGGTAACATCTGGGCGCTCAGTGGCAACAACACCCGCAGCGGAGCCATCACGGTGCAGGGCGGAACCTTGCGCGCTGACAGCGCATCGGCATTTGGCACTGTGGGCGATGTCACGGTAAATGGCGGAACCCTGGATCTGAACAATTTCAATCTTGATGCGCAGGCCCTGGCAGGTTCGGGCGGGACCCTGGCTTTAAGTAATGCCAATTTG
>JAKFFN010000034.1:0-16371 GCA_036675025.1 Candidatus Sumerlaeales bacterium
CTTGTCCTTCTCCAGGCATCCAGGTTAAGCTCAGGCTCTACCCGGTTCGTACCTCGCGCTGCCAGCGCCTCCAGCAATGCATCCACACCTGTGCGCCTCAGGGCGTTCAGGCGGCTCATGGGCACCATCAGTTCACCTTCAAGATCCGCCGTCAGGCTCTCCAGGTAAAACGGTGTTCCACCCAGGCGACCCAGTTGTTCACGCAACAGGTCCGCCGTCACCGGTCGCGACCGCGCCGCCTCTGCCGGTGCAGTGTCATCCACGGTTACAGATTCCCCTTGGGCGTGGGTCAGCGTCAGCCGCAGCGGCACGCCCAGTCGCCCGCGCACCGTAGCAGAAACCGGCCGGCGAAACTTCGGGGCATCGCCGGCAAAGCTCTCTCCCAGTTTCCGGTCCAGCGCCGGGTCACTGGTTTTCCACACCCGATCACCCACATGAATCCGCCTGAACTGCACATCGCCATGGCCAAAGCCAACCAGCGCAGCTACGGGGCGCTCACCCGTCGCATCTGCCAGTTCCAGCCCGTGTTCCGCCTCAATCTCGTAGACTCGGCCGCCCTCCTCGTTGCCATCCGGCCGGCCGGCATCAAATACCACTCCGTCGCCCGGCTTCAGCGGCGCCACCAGGCGCATCTCGATGCTGTGGCCATAGATCGCGGTCACCTCGCCAAGGTAAAGGCCACGCTTTTTGGGAAAGCGTCCCTCCACTACGGCCTGGTGATTTGTCTCATGCAGGTAGCCGCCCGTAAACCCGCGGCTGAACGTCATCTCCAGCATTTCCCGCGTCGGCTGGTCCAGCACCGGGTCTACCACCTTGCCCGGTGCACTGCCCATGGCATCATCCACTGCCTTCCGATAAGCCTGCACTGTGGCCGCCACATACTCCGGGCTCTTCAGGCGGCCTTCTATTTTCAGGCTCACGATGCCGCCGCGGATCAGAGCTCCAATGTCTTCATAACCGGAAAGGTCCTTTGGCGAGAGCAGGTAGCGCACATCCCCCAGGTCATGCTTCTCGTCGTCTACCATGAGGTCATAGGGCAGGCGGCATGCCTGGGCGCACTCTCCGCGGTTAGCGCTGCGTCCGCCCAGGGCCTCGCTTGTCAGGCACTGCCCGCTATAGGCCACGCAAATGGCGCCATGCACAAACACTTCAATTTCTTTATCACTGCCGCGCCGCAGCGTACGAAGTTCCTTCAGGCTCGCCTCTCGCGCGGCTACCACCCGCTCCAGGCTGATTCCCAGGGCCTCTGCGCCAATGATGGACTCCGCGCTTGTGAGCGTCATCTGGGTGCTGGCGTGCACCGGCAGCTCCGGCGCCATTTCCGCAATCAGTCGCGCAAGGCCGAGGTCCTGCACCAGCACCGCATCTACGCCGGCGCGGTTACATCCCTGCACCACCCGGGCAATGCCCGGCAGTTCCGATGCAAATACCAGGGTGTTTAACGTGACATAGCCGCGCACGCCGCGCGTGTGCAGCCACGCCATGATCTCAGGCAGATCATCCAGGGCAAAGTTGGCCGCGCGGATTCGTGCGTTAAACTCCTGCAGGCCAAAGTAGACAGCATCAGCGCCATTTTCTATCGCCGCGTGCATCATTTCGCGGTTGCCAGCCGGCGCCAGGATTTCCGGGCGTAAAGCCGGATGCAGCGGTGCCGCGGCCGCCACTGCGGTCAGATCTTCCCGCTCTATATCGATAATCTTGTTCACATGAAAAAAGACAGCGCGCTAGGCCGCGAATTCGACCGATCAGCGATCCTGCACAGGCGCCAGTACTGCGGGCCGGGGGATCTGCCGGCTGGTGAGAAGATTTCACCGCTCTGTCTTCCTTGTATGACACCGGAGGGGTCTCACAGCGGTTGCCCCGGTCAGGAGCGAAGCGACGCGGCCCGGGGTATGCTGATGATTTGGAACAAATGCCTATTGACGCGTGTCGAAATCCCGCTATCAAAAAACATAGTCGCGTGTAAACAAGCGCGCCAAAACGAGTGGAGAAGAGGGTTAATGTTTACCAAACATTTTCATAGTACCTGGGGAGCAGCCGCTTTGGCCGGCCTTACTGCGCTGGCCTCAAACGCTGCGGCAATTACCATCAATGTGGACGGCTCCAATTACACGACGTTATCGGCAGCCGTAGCCGCCGCCTATGCCGCAGAAGACGGCGACGATATTATTAACCTTAACGTCGACCAGCTGGCCGCGGCCGATGGCCAGATTCTGCTGGATAAGCCGATCACCATTAACGGTGATGGAAATAACAACGACGTGCAATGTGATCTGCTCGTTGATATGACCAGTATCATCGCCGCAGCCGACCTTGGAGACGGCGGCAAGGCATACATCGAGATCAGTGCGGCAGGCACGGTTAACATCAGTGAAATCCGCATGCACCCTAATGCCGATGGCGTATTGGGCGCAGCCGATTCAACCGTAGGCGGCATCCGGATATTTAAGCCGGTCAATGAAGGGGAAGTTGGAAATTACACGTTTACGAAAGTCTACATTTCTGGCAGCGATTCCACCAACGGAAACGCTTATGTTTCCCTCGAATCGGGACAGGATCTTTACAATTCCGCTACCATATATAAATGGGGTGGCCGCAGCGGTACTAACGACGGCACCATCGGAGGCTACGGTGCTTTTCAGCTGACCAATGCCGGAGGCCTGGGTACTTACAACTCCACAATCGATCATTGCCATGCCGGCCTGACTTATGGCGCAGCCCTGAACATCCCTAACGAGAATGGCGACACCGATGTGCTGGGTGGAATTTACGGCCATTGCGCCAGGGATGGAATCCGTGTTTCCGGTACAACCGTTACCTTGCAGGGGACAGCAACAGATCGCCTGCGCGTGGTCCGCAACACCAATATCGCTGCTGCCAACTCCCACGGCATCGAAGTGCTTGCCGGTGGCTATGTACCGCTTATGGAGTATGTAGACACTGCCGGCTGCAACACTTCCAACGGGTTCAACCTCAGGGGTGGCACGGTTGATGTGATGCGGTTTTGCCGCGCCCTTGGTAAGTTCGGTGGTACCCTGAACAATGAGAACCTGTATTTCAATACCGCTAATCCCGTAGGTCTTATAGAAGACTGCACATTCCATGGCCAGGGCGATGACACCTTCGGCAATACGATGACTGTCACGGCCTCAACTCCGATTACGGATTCGATTTTCACCAACGAAGGCGACGGTACAAGCTCCGGAATAGTCCACAACATTACGACGGGCACTCTGCTCTACACCAACTGTGCTTTGCCTGTTGATGGCGAGCTAAACGAAAGTCTGCCGAATCCGCCCTTTAGCGGCAACGGTGGTCCGCAGACTTTGGACGACCCGTCAATCGTATCGCCGGTACTTGTAAGCCCTGACTATCTTCTTACCCTGGCTGATTACGACTGGAGCAGCAACCAGGGCTCGACCAATCCGCTTAACGGAGCGGGCAATGCCAACGTGCTGCGTCCTTCCAATCTGGCGTATCTGACAGCCGCGTCTGGCGGAACACCGCTGACGGGCGGCGCAGGTCCGCTGCTTTCAGGGATTGACGCTGACACATGGATGTTGATGGAGTAGCTGTTAACCAAAGAAAATAAGCCGGGGCGCGCAAATGCGTCCCGGCTACTACCAGGGAGAAAGTTTGATGCTACTAAAATTTACCAGCAGGCTCGCAGGGACTGCTGCCATTGTGAGTTGTATGCTCACATTGTCAGATGCCAATGCTATTACCGTAACCATTGACGGAATCAGCAGCCCAACTCTTTTATCTGACGCAGTTGATACGTGCATGTCCTCTACAGCGGGCCCTCACGTCATTAACATTACGACGGATACCTTGTCCGTGCCGGACCGCCAGGTTGTAATAACCCAACCCGTCACGATTAATGGCGATGCTAATAATAACGACATTCCTTGTGACATTCTGGCCGACATGACCAATATCCGCGCCGGAGTTGACGCCGGAATCCAGGGGTTCAAAAGCTATATTGAGATCCAGGCAACCGGGCTGGTTGCAATAAATGATTTAAACATTCACCCTAATGACGATGGCGCTTTTTCAGGGTTCAATAACTCTCCGGCCAATAACGTTAGTGGTATCCGCCTGTTTAAACCGGCATTAGCCAGTGATACGGGAACATACAACCTCACTAACGTGGGGGTTAGTGGCAGCGACGCAAATGATGTTTATCTGCCGGTAGGGAATGGTGCAGACTTATATAACGCAGGCACAAAACGCTGGGCGGGCCTTGGCCCGGCCGACGCAAACGAGGTGAATCATGTTAAGCATGGTGCAATTCACTTTTCCGATAATGCAGTTGGCCTTGGATCGGTGGTTTCTACTTTAGATCATTGCGAAGCAGGCTTGTCAAAAGGTTGCGCTCTCAGCATAACCGCGCCAGATACTACGGTACAGGTGCTGGGAGGCGTGTATGGTCATTGCGCTCGTGATGGTATTCGTGTGGCAGGTTCGAACGTTACAATTAAAGGCACTTCCACCGACAGGGTACGCGTGCTACGCAGCACAAACATTGAAGGTGGAAACGCACATACCATTGAAATCGTAGGCGGTGGAGTGGTGCCGCTGCTGGAATACGTCGACGTTGCTGGCGAAAGCTCAGGCAACGGTATTGCAGTCCGCGATGGCGAGATTACAGAAATCAGTCATCTCCGCGTGCTGGGCAAGTTTCCGGAGACAGACCCACGCAACCACGCGGTTATTCTGGCCTCTGCAGCAAGCAAGGTTGGCGTAGTGCGTGATTCAACCATCCATGGTCACGGAAGCCCGATCGGCGACCCGCTCGGAATAAACGCTGACGTGGTTAACCCCGTGCAGTTTCAGGATACCATCTTTACATCGTTCTACACTACGGAGACAATCTTTGTAGGTTCAACGACGCCAGCAGTGGCAACTTTTGATAATTGCGCCCTTACCTCAGACGGGCTCGAAGGTGAGTCTATGGCTGATCCGGCCATCACTGGACCCGACAGCGGATTGCCATTCCCAGGTGTTGTTGTCATAAACAATGCCATCTACACGAGTCCGCAGTACCTGCTGACGCTTGAAGATTACGACTGGAGCGACACCCAGGGAGCAACTGATCCACTGAACGGCCCTGGTAATCATAATGTGCTGCGCCCGTCAAATGTCGCCTACCTGACGGCAGGCACCGGCGGCACACCGCTGACGGGTGGCGCAGGTCCGCTGCTTTCAGGGATTGATGCTGGCACCTGGATGCTGATGGAATAGCTTAGTGACAATACCAAACTGGAGCCGGGACGTATAAAGCGTCCCGGCTTTTTGTTTTAAAAAGTGATAGTATAGAGAGTTCAAAATACCGGACTTAAAAGTGATCGCCGTCCGGTTCAGACAGCCGCCAGTTCATTTTACCCGTGACAGGTTGAGAAGCTACCTTTAGACCCTATACCAAATAACCTGGAAAAAGGAGTCTGAAGTGCTTACCAAATCGCAGCAAATTCTCATGGGAATGGCAGCCTTGGCAGGGCTTACCGCCATCCCCGCACCCGCTGGAGCAGTCACCATCAATGTGGACGGCTCGAACTATACAACTCTCTCTGCGGCCGTCGCTGCGGCATATGCCGACGACAACGACGGACCCGATATTATTAACCTGGCTGTCGATGCCCTGCCCGCAGCCGATGGTCAGATTTTCCTCAATAAACCCATCGTTATCAATGGCGATGGGGAAAACGGGGGTACCGGTAACGGTATCAAGTGCGATATCCTGGTCGATATGACAGGAATCATTGCTGCCGTTAATATTGGCCCCGATGATCGAAAGGGCTATATCGAGATTCAAACTGCCGGCGCGGTTGAAATCAGCAATATCAAGATTCACCCGAACGCCGACGGCCTGTTTTTAAGTGACCAGCTTAACCTGGTCAGCGGCATACGCATGTTTAAGCCCGAAGGCGCCGCAGATGTTGGTGATTACGCGCTTACCGAACTTGAGGTGTCGGGCAGTGACTCCAGCAACGGCAACGCGTTTGTGCCGCTTGATACGGGCGCCGACCTTTATAACAATCCTGCGATCTACAAGTGGGGCGGAGTCGACGCCGGCGACGGTAATATTGCCGGTCATGCTTCCATACAGCTTACAAACGCTGGAACTGGCATCTATAATTGCACGATTGACCACTGCAAAGCCGGACTGAGCTACGGTGCCGCATTGAACATACCTAGTGAGGGCGGCACAGTCAATGTGTTCGGAGGAGTTTTTGGCCACTGTGCCCGCGATGGTATCCGCGTTTCCGGTACCGGTGTTACCATTAAAGGCACGCCGACTGATCGGGTCCGAATCGTTCGCAACACAAATATCGGAGCCGCAAACTCCCATAGCATTGAAATGGTTTCAGGCGGTGAAATTCTGCTGATGGAGTACGTTGACGCTGCAGCGGTCATGACCGCAAATAATTTTAATTTCCGCAGCGGCCACCTGGTAGTGGGAAGGTTCCTTCGCGGTATGGGCAAATTCGACGACGGCGCCAATGAAACCGTCTATATAAACGGTAGCAACACCCTGGTAGACCTGGTTGAAGACAGTACGTTTGTCGGTGGCGGTTCAAGCTTCAGTCCACTGACGGTAACGGGCTCCGTTGACGACCCGGTTCAGTTCCGCGATACTATTTTCACCAGCATGAACGCAGGCGTTGTCAATAACAGGGCGACAACCGGAACGGTGATTTATACCAATTGTGCGTTTCCCACTGACGGCGTAACCAGCGAGACCCTGGCCGACCCGCCTTTTGCTGGCGCTGGAGGCCCGCAAACGCTGACTGACCCGTCTGTCATATCACCAGTCGTTCAAAGCCCGCAATATCTTCTGACCCTTGAAGATTATGACTGGAGCGATATCCAGGGCACGGGCGACCCGCTGAACGGCCCAGGCAACGCAAACGTGTTGCGGCCGTCCAATGTGGCGTATCTCACGGCTGGTTCCGGCGGTACGGCGTTAACCGGCGGCGCAGGTCCTGTCCTTTCGGGCATTGACCCTGCACTATGGATGCTGATGGAATAGCCGTAGCTGTACTGAATCGTGGAAAATTATGACGCCGCGGGTGAAAGCCCGCGGCGTTTTTTCCATTCCTGCAGGGGATAATTCAATTTCCCGTTGCACGCCCGCATTTCACGGGTGACACACTTGACTGCTTAATCAACGACAAGGTGGTTTACCAATGGCAGACATTTCCACTGACGGCCTGATGTCCCGTCGCGACCTTCTGAAAGCCGCAGCCGGCGCCGGACTTGTGCTTGCGGCAGCCTCACCATCGCGGCTGTTCGGCCAGAACGCCGACCTTATAAAAATTGCGACCATCGGCTGTGGCGGACGCGGTACCTATGATACTCTTAACTGCCTCAAGGCCGCGCCCAATGTGCAGCTTGTAGCCATTGGTGATCTCTTTCAGGACCACATTGACACATACCTCAAAAACGTTCGGGAGAAGGCAGGCGACCAGGTTAAGGTTACGCCGGAAACCACCTTTGTCGGTTGGGACGCCTACGAGAAGGTTATGCAGACCGACTGCGACCTTGTCATCCTGACCACACCCCCTCAGTTCCGGCCACAGCAGTTCAAGGCTGCGGTTGATGCCGGTAAACACGTCTTCATGGAAAAGCCGGTGGCCGTTGATCCGGTCGGTGTACGGTCAATCATCGAGACCGCTGCTGCGGCAAATCAGAAGAATCTTAAAGTTGTGGTTGGTACGCAGGCCCGCCGCATGGATCACCGCATCGAAATGCGCAAGCGCATCATGGACGGCGCCATCGGCGACATCATCAACGTGAAGTGCGTGCGCACAGGCGGCGCCATGCGCGATTGGGGTCCCCAGGAGCGCAACCCTGAGTGGAGCGACATGGAATGGCAGCTCCGCCGGTGGCTGTTCCACACGTGGCTGTCAGGCGATTTCATTGCCGAAATGCATATCCACGAACTCGACATCTGCAGCTGGATCCTGGGTGATAAGGAGCCGGAAAAACTCCGCGCCGTCGGCGGACGCATCGCCCGGACGGACAAAAACCTGTTCGGCGACGCTTATGATCATTACTCCGTCTTCTATGATTTCCCGGAAAACGTGCAGGTCCACTACATGGGCAACCAGATCGACGGCACCAGCGATACCACCTATGAACGCTTCTACGGCACCAAGGGCGTAGCGTACACAGATTGGACGACGTCATACATCGAGGGCGAGAACGCATGGAAATGGGAAGGCAAATCTGCCAGTCCTGTCATCGCCCAGCACCGCGACCACATTGAAGCGATCCGAAATAACACACCGCTCAACGAGGCCGAACGCGTGGCCAAAACGACATTACTGGCCATCGCCGGACGCATATCTGCCTATACATCAAAAGAATTGAAGTACAGCTGGGCCTTGAAAGCCAGCGACCTGGACCTGACGCCAAAGGCACTCGCCTTCGGGCCCGCTCCTGCTGTGGAAATCCCAATCCCCGGGCAGACGCCTCTCGTTTAATAATCATCCGGTAAAGCCATTACCAGTTTTGCTTTTTTCAGAAGGGAACAACCATGTCATCCATTAGCCGTCGTGACTTTTTGCAATCCACAGCACTGGCCGTCGGAGCCGGCGCTCTCGTAGCCGCCACCGGCGCCCACGCCCGGGAGGCCACCACTGCTTCCGCTACCGGCCAGGCTGGTGATACCACAGGCAAGTCACCCTGGAAAAAGGGTATAAAGACAAGCATCCTGGCAAAAGTCGCCGGCAAAGAGGCATCCTGGGAACAGAAGTTCAATCTCGCTAAAGAATCCGGTTTCGACGGCGTCGAGTGGGACGATATAAGCAATCCTGACGAAGCAGTTAAAATCCAGGAGCTTGCCCGCAAAATCGGGGTACCGTTCCACGGAGTCGTGTTTGGCGGCTGGCATGCGCCCTTGTCCGACCCTGATCCTGCGGTTACGGAAAAAGGTCTTGAAGGCATGCACAACGCCATCACCTGCGCAAAGGCCATGGAAGTAAAAACCTGCCTGCTCGTGCCGGCCGTGGTAAAAGCTGAAGTGCCGTATGACGAAGCCTACAAACGTTCCCAGGATAACGTGCGAAAGCTCGTTGAGCACGCTGCAGAAGCGCAGATCATCATCGGCCTCGAAAACGTCTGGAACAAGTTCCTCCTCAGTCCCATGGAATTTGCGCGCTACATCGATGAAATCGACAGCCCGTGGGTCAAAATGTATTTCGATACTGCCAACTCGCTTGTCCAGGGATTCTCGGAGCACTGGATGCAGATCCTTGGCAAACGCATCATCAAGGTCGACGTCAAAGATTTCAGTCGCAAAGAACACAAGTTCGTCCCCGTGGGCGACGGTGATGCAAATTTCAAAGAAATCACCCGCATTCTGAAAGAGTGGAATTACAGCGACTTTCTCACTTCAGAGTCAAACGTCAGCACCCCGGAAGAACTCGCCGATTCCGCGCGCCGGCTCGACAAGGTGTTTGGTAAAGCCTGATTCCCCTGCGACACCCCGGTCTTACAAAACACAGACTTTTCCAGTAGCGCATATATCGCTGTGAAATCCACTGCAGTAGCGGCGTAAGCTTAACATTTTCAAATACTTAAGCTATTGCATGTAAACACCGCCTTATCTTCCAGTTCGGCATGGCGTGTGCATGCCACTTCTATGGTATTAACCGTATAGAAGGAGTTCCAATATGCTGGAAGTTCCGAGCAAAGACGAACTGAAGAAACTCAGCAGCGAACACGGTGAACACCATATCTCGATTTACATGCCCACGGTAAAGGGCGGCGTAGAATCACAACAAAATTCCAAACGCTTAAAAAACCTCCTGCGCGAGGCAGAACGAAAACTACAGGGACTGACAGGCGGACCTCCGAATAATAATCTATTATCCCAAGCCCAGGTTCTGGCTGATGATATGGGATTTTTTCAGCATCCCGGCGATGGTTTCGCCATGTTTGTTTCGCCTAACGGCGACGTAAAGTATTACCATGTGCCCCTTCGGCTGGAAGAAGATGTCCACGTAAATTCCCGCTTTCATCTTAAACCCCTGATGCAGCTTCACGTTTCAAACGGACGATTCTTTGTGTTGGCGGTAAGCCAGAAGCGCTTGCGCCTGCTCGAGGGCAACCGCTTTCACCTGCGCGAAATTCCACTGCCTGAGAACACACCAAAGTCCATGGAAGAAGCCATGCAATATGAAGACTGGGGACGTGGGCATCATCTCAGCCCCGGATCCCAGGGCAGGCGTGCAGGAGGTGTGATGCCGTTCGCCGGCCACGGCGCCGACGCCAGCGACAAGGAAACCGCCAAGTCTGAAATGAAGCAGTATCTGCATATGATCAACAAAGCCATCTCACCCATGCTGGGAAAAGAGAGCGCACCTCTTGTGATTGCCGGCCTGGAGTATATCCATCCTATAGCCCGCGAAGCCATTAACTACCAGGGCACGCAAAAGACAGGCGTGGTCCGCAATGTCGATGATCTACGCCTTGGTGATTTCCATGCTCTCGCATGGGCCGTGGTGGAGCCGCTCTTCCATAAGGAACAGGATTCGGCAGTTGACCGGTTTAATGAGTTCAAAACCAAAGGGCTGGCCTCTTCAAACCTGGCAGAAGTTCTACCGGCCGCGGCCGATGGCCGTGTAGAAACCCTGCTTGTTCCGGTCGGTCAACACTGCTGGGGAACTTATGAAGAGTCGACTCACAAAGTTCATGTTAAAAAGGATGAAAAAAGCGCCGGCGGTGAAGATCTGCTCGATCTTGCCGCCATGCAGGCCATGCTGAACGGCGCAGAAGTCTACGCCGTACGGGATGAAGAGATGCCCGGAAGCGCAAACGTAGCGGCCATCTTTCGATACTAAAAAAACGCTAGTTGAAAATACAGCTATGGCGCGTCGCCCCTGTGTCTCCGGGCGGCGCGCCATTCTTTTTTGCTTGGGCTGACACTCGTCAATGGTGCCATTCTCAGCCAGCGTTCACCTTATAAACCGTACCGCGACCGACAGCCGAAACCATTGCCAGGGCTAACTTTTTTCGCCCGCAATGGGGCGTAGAATCGGCAAATTTGTCCCTAAGACGCATGAATTTTCGCGATCAGTCTTACAAAATCTGCTAATTGCAGTACGCTCCCTAATGCGAACAATATCAGCATTTTCTGCCCATTAATTAGACGCCTATAAGCCCGTTGTAAGACATCTTGTAAGAACTTTTCTGGTCAATAACTTCAAGAAAAGTGTTGCATCCCAACTATCGTACGATGCCGAATGGGGCGTTCTCGAGCAGGGAAGGGCCGGCTTTTCAGCAGGCCAAATTTGTTCGGACACTTTAGGAAAGGATGTCCGTGTCACACATCACTGACACGCATAAAGGGGGGCCGTGGGGGACGAAAAGTCTGCGGCGGTTCCAAAACAAAATAGCTCTCTTTCACTGAGAGCACAGCTGTTATTAATTTTTTTCAGGAGGTGCCAACACATGTTGGCCAGCAATAAAAGGAGTCTAGGTGTTTTGGTTGCCACAGTTGCCGCAGCCACCTGGTGCGGTAGCGCCGTAGCCCAAAACATCTCCGCAGTGCCGGTTGCCCCGGCGCCCATCAGCACCAATGCAGCGCTCAGTGTAAAATTAACGAATTCAGAAGTACGCGACGATATTATCGGATATCACTTTAAGGTTTCCTATAAAGATTCGCAGGTTTCTTTCGACGATGTTGAGGACGCAGCGGGCGCCGACGCACTTGACGCCCAGTCTGGCCCCGGTCAGACCGGTGAGGTTCCTGCAACCGGTTATTCCGATTTTGTTGTCATTGAAGGTAACGATACTATCCCGGTCGCCGACCGCGGCGATCTCGCAATACTTAACTTTACGACCGCCGACACCTATACTGGCGTGGTTGACCTGGTTGTGGAGAGCTATCCAATCCCGGATTCCGGTCTGACTATTCTCAATGAGGGAAACGCTGAACACCTGACCCCCTCATTCCCCACAAACGGAACTGTAGTCCAGGTCCCGACCGTTTCCAGCATCTCGAAACATTACAACGTGGAAGACGAAGCGGCTGATTTTCCTATCACCGTCAGCGGTACAAACTTCGTTGCAGGGTCAGTTGTGGAATTTGGCGGCACGCCCCTGACCACGACGGTCAACAGCCCAACCCAGCTTACCGCTACAATTCCTTCAGCACTTGTTGACGATGTCGGCGAGTGGCTCGTGAAGGTGGATAACGGTGCTACGGGTGGCGAGTCTTCCGACTTAGCGTACTACACCGTCGTAAGCCAGGCTACGGTTCAAGTCGATGATGGCTTCACCGGCAGCTTCGAGCAGCGTATTGCCGCCGGCCAGATCTTTGGCGTTAACGTGTTTGACAGCATCCAGGCTGCAGAAAACGCCGTTGATGAAAACGGCACTGTGCAGGTTGCTGCAGGCTCTTACGTAGAAAAAGTCGTCGTAGACAACCTCGGCGTTAACATTGAAGGCCCGGGCGCAGGCGCGCAGGTAACTGCGCCGGCCACTGGAACCAATGCCGCGCTGTTTAACGTGCAGGCTGACAACGTAAAGATCCAGGGTATGGACCTCGTTGTTAACCGCCCCTACGTTACAGCGGGTATTGCGATCATTAACGAAGAAAATACCCTTACTGATTACGACAACCTGTCGGTTATTGGAAATAGCTTCGCTATTACCGGTGACGATGGTGAGGCTACTGGCTTTGTCGGTTTTAACACGGAAAGCGTCGCTATCGCTGCGCGCAATAACAACGATGCGCAGACAACCATTAAAATTGCAGGCAACACCATCGGATCAGAGCTTGCTCCGTTTGACCGCGCAGTGTTCACCCGCGTAGTCCGCGGCGTCATCGGTGGGTCTGAGCGTTTTGACAGTGGTGCTGCCGCAGCTGACAAGGGCAACGTAGTCTACGGTGAAAACCACGACCTGTGCCTTCAGTTTGTTTCCGGCGGAACCATGCTGGTTCAGAACAATGCCCTCCGCGGCTGGGGCCATGACGGCTTCAAAGGCGCTCAGGTTGATTTCACGGAGCCAAACAGCAATGGTATCGTATCGATCAAGCAGAACCTGTTCGATCCTCCTGCCACGGTCTCGCCGTTCCAGGGCCGGACGCATGTTCGCAGCATTATGATCAAGAATAACGATGGAACGCCTAACGTTACCATCAATGACAACGAATTCATTCTTCGTGGTGTGGGCGTGCTGGCTGGTAACTCCATCGGCACGAACATTACCAACAACACCTTTACGCCCGCTAGCGGCGTAGCAAACTCTATCGCTGTTGCAATCAGCAACAAGGTTCCGACGAGCGGCGCTGTTGCTGCCGATCCGATTGGCGCCACGATTACCGGCAACTTCTTTAATGAAGGCAGCGTTGCAGGCAACACCGGTATTGAGTTTATGAACCATAACTCTGACCCGGTTCCTACCGGTGGCCTGTATGGCAACATCGTTGTCGGCACCGCCGGTGCGGAAAACGAATTTGAAGCTGGCCTGGCGAAGTTCATCGTACTGAACAACGAATCTGGTGCTTCTACCGGCAGCGCCTATCCGTGGGTAGCTGCCACGGGTTCTACCACTATGGCGCCTTTCGCGGCCAACATTATTGCCAAGAACAACAAGTTCGACCTCGGAGAAGGCCTGAAGCTGCCTGCAGCTTTTGGTGCCGACGAGATGACAGCAATCAATGGCAAGATCCAGGACAAGCGGGACTTCGCTGCCCTGGGTTCTGTGCTCTTCTATCTTCGCGTCGAGAACCTTGATACGGATGAACTGTTTGACTATGTTCAGGACGCGATTAATGATCCGCAGACGCTCAATGGCCACGACATTGCTGTGTCAGCGGGTCTCTACCCTGAGTCCAATGGCAGTGGCACCGGACTTGTCATCAACAAGGCCGTAAACATTACGGGCCCGAATGCTAACGTTGCTGGTAAAGCGACTCGTGTTGCTGAGGCCGTGATCGTTCCTGCGGAAAAACTCAACAACGCGGGCAACACTGCGAATCTCGATTGGGATCACCACATTGAAATCGCTGTCGACGGCGTTATCCTGAATGGTCTGAAGATCAGCGGTGACAATCCAGACTTCAATAGTCCGCTCTATGCTGGGCTTAATCATGAGGCCAATAACGGCATCTACACCCATGCAAACAACGTACAGATCATCAACAACATCCTCGAGAACTACAGCTATACGGCTATCGAGGCATTCATTGATATCAGCGATACGCCTGTAACCGGTTTTGTTGCAGAGAATAACCTGATTCGCAACGTTCAGGACGTTCTTGCAAATGGTTGGGGATATGGTATCGTAGCACTCAATACCGCCGGCTCAATCAGCAACAACTGGATTGAGAATACACGTAAGGGTATCCAGGTTCAGCCTTACCATGTTCAGGCACCTGGTCTCGTGCAGAATAACGACATCTTCTGCTGGGAGCGTGGTATCTACGTCAACTATAGCCAGACTGCTCAAAAGTGGACCGTTAACAACAACCGTGTAAGCGGTATTGCTGCAAACGCTGCCATGCTGTTTAAAGCCCCTTGGGATGGTGTGCGCGTAGAAACCATTTTCGGCACGTCTGCTGGCGCCGATATTACGAACAACACGATCAATGGCAGCCTCGCACAAACCGATGCTACTCATGACGGCTGGGGTGAGTTCGGTGATGACGCCGTATTCGGCATTCGCTTTGCCAACTCCAATTCCGCGTCTAACAATGTAGCGTTTACTGGGAACATTGTCAGCAATGTGCAGCATGGTTTCGCACTGGAATCGCCAGTAAACGTAACCGTATCCAGCAACAGCATCGCTGCGCTTGGTGACGTTGTCCGCCTTCAAACGGCATACGATGCTTCCGGTAACACCAACGACCTTGGTGGAACAGGTAACATCAACGCTACCGCAGGCAACACCTTTAACGGCGTTGCTTCGGGTTCGGCCTCACTCGCTCAGCTGTATGACATTGAAGACAAGATCACTCACAAGCTCGACGACGAAGAACTCGGACTTGTCCGCGTTGTTGCTCAGAACCTTTATGTAACTGGCACCAACCCTGAAAACACCATACAGCGCGGTGTGGATTCGGCGACGGCTGCAGACATTGTTAACGTCAAGGCTGGCGAGTTCGTGGAAAGCGTTGAAATAACAAAAGCACTCGATATCCGCGGTGCCCAGTATGGTGTGGATGCACGCACACGCAGCCTTCCAGTTGCACAGGAAACTGTAGTTACCCCGGACTTCAGCGAGACGACAACGTACCGTCCGGTATTTGCAGTTGGTGCGGATAACGTCAGCATCAACGGTTTTGCCCTGAGCGGAGATAACGCAGCTCTCGCTACTGGTCTGTCCGTTGCGAACCATAACATCGACGCACGCGTGCTTGTTGGTAACCGGGTAGGCGCAGCCTACGTTCCGGTGGAAGGCGTGAAAGTTGAAAACAACATCTTCGCCGCCACCATGATTGGCGCATACTTCAATCAGCAGAACACTGGTGCTAACCCTAACAACTTCTTTACACGTAACGTGTTTAAAGAGCTGCGCGAAGGCATCCAGACAAACGGTATGCAGGTTCGCATTGCGGAAAATGGCGGCGTTGATATAGCCCGCCTCTGTTCCGTTCATAACGAAGCTGGCGACTACCCTGTAGGCTTTGCCGCAGGTATCGAAAACAACATCGTCACTCTTGCAACTAACGCCGATTACTACTTCGGCAATACAAACACCGCTGGCATCTGGTACAACTATCGTCGTCCAATGGCTGGCACTGCTGAACTGAACATCAGCAATAACGTGGTAAACGCCCCTCCAGGTATGCCGGCAGGCATCACCTTCCGTGGCATTCAGCTGCAGGTATTCAAAAACATCTATGTTCCCGGTCTCACCGTAAACGTCGCCAACAACACCATTAACGGTAATGGCCGCGGCGAGTATGGCATCTGGGCTGTAGACGTAGTAGGTGTACCTGTTGTCATCTCTGATTCCACTGGCTCAATCAGCGGGTGCACAATCGCCGGCGTTACGGCCAGCACCAACTATGTTGGTTCGAACTACCGTGTAGCCACAGAGCTCACAGTTGACGGTGCAACGGTTACTGCTCCTGCAGGCGCCGCTGCTTTCCAGGCAGTTGTGGGTTCGAACACTTCCGGTCAGGATGCACTTCCTGCTCCAGTGCTTGTACTGAAGAATGGTGCACAGGCCCTCGGTACGGGAACTGGCGTAGAGCTTGATGGTGAGTTTGCCCGTGTGGAATTTGAAGGAGCTGCTCCGGCAACCTTTGCCGCCACGCTCGATACCTACATTGACCTCAACAACGCGGCTGCCAGCAATCCAGTTGGCGAAATCGATGCAACCCAGGTCGCCTTCGGTTCTGCTGATCGT
>JAKFFN010000386.1:0-2753 GCA_036675025.1 Candidatus Sumerlaeales bacterium
GAGTTCCGGTATTATGAAAGACAGCTTATGTATGTTATTTATCGGTGTGATTGTATATGCTATTCAGAATGTATTCTTACTGAACCGAAAAAAGATCAGCTCCATACTTTTATTAATGGTAGGCTTTTATGTGATCATTAATTTAAAAGCTTATATAGCCCTGGCTTTACTTGTATCCCTGGCATTGTATGCGCTACTGGCTTTCAAAACAAATATAAAAAACCCAACTACCCGGATATTGGTAATGCCTTTGGCTGCGGTGGTCATTTTTGGCACGGCTATTTTCACCATGAACCAGATTGGGGAATCACTGGAACGGTACTCTCTGGAAAACCTGGCAGAAACCGCTCAAACATACCAAGGTTATCATACAAGAACTTCTGTTGCGGGAAGAGGAGGATCAGAAGTTAGAACTGGTTCGGGATATACCTTAGGGGAGATTAATTATAGTAGCCCAACAAGTATAATAACTAAAATTCCCCTAGCAATAAACGTCACTTTTTTTCGCCCTTATGTATGGGAGGTAAACAACCCGGTCATGCTTTTATCAGCCCTTGAAAGCTTATTGATACTGATATTTACTTTAAAAGTGATCAGAAAAACAGGATTTGGTCGTTTTTTCAGGGTTTTAGTAACCAATAAAGAGGTGTTATTCTGTATTTCATTTGCGCTGATCTTTGGTTTTGCAGTGGGGTTTACCAGTTATAATTTTGGATCGCTGGTAAGATATAAAGCTCCTTGTGTCCCTTTCTTCCTTATTGCTTTTGTCCTGATCAATGACTTGCCAGTGAAGAAAAAAATAATGCAGGCAAGAAGACAAGTCAAACAGCCCGCAATACGACGTCCCATTCAGCCGCAGCCTTCCTGAGCGAGAAATCCTGGTCTATTTTTAACCGGGCCGCTTTTCCCATTTCTTTTCTTTTTTCGGGGTTTTGTAACAAAAAAGAAAGGTGGCTCTCCCATTCTTGTTCCGTAGCTGAAAGAAAGCCATTCACACCATGGTCAATGATCTCTTTGTTTACTCCTACTGCTGAAGCTACTGATGGTTTTGCCAATGCCATATATTGTATTGCCTTAAACCCGCACTTGCCTTTTGTCCATTCATCATCGGGCAATGGCATGATGCCAATATCTATTTTATTTAATTCTGCCACTTCTGTTTCTTCTGACCAGGGTACAAAACGAAAACCCAGTTGCTGAAACTTTGGAGGCTTATTGGCCATTACCATTAATTCAAAATCATATTTTTTCTGTAGCCTGAATAATACAGGCTCCAGGGTTTCCAGGTAAGTCAAAGTGGTGTGAGAACCGGTCCAGCCAATGATTTGTTTTGAAGAAGGAATATACGATTCCGACCTAAAATGGTTATCCGTATCCACTACCGTCGGTATCACCACCACTTTATCAGAAAATTTTTGTGCATAAGCGGCGAGGAATTGATTACCAGTAACTACTGTATCCGACCAACGACAGATCTTCTTTACTTTAGAATACGCTTTTATCCATCGTTGTAAGCTGGAAGATCTTTTCCCGGGTTGCAGCCAGATAGCATCGTCAAAATCATATATGATCGGTTTCCGGTACAAAAAGTGGATGATCCATTCAAAAATGGGTGGACCAAATGGAGCGGCGCCCCGTTGTATCAAAATGCAATCGTAGTTTGCCAGTGTAAACAAGTGTCCGCAACGGCGCAAAAAACAATTGCTGAGCGTGTGTGAATTTGAAACGATGCTTACATTGGAGTCCGCCCCCACGGTCCTGTCGCCACCTCCGGCGGCGGCTGGCCCGCGCCAGCGCAGTGGCCACTGGGCACGCGCCACGGTTGCCACCTTCGTGTATGCGCGCCTTCAGAATTTCGCCCCGATCTGCCGGCAGCTTTCGGGTGAAGACCTGACCGGCTTCGTGAACGAAGCGCGCCGCGCCCTGTCGGAGCCCGTGCTCAAGCTCGGCGGTGAAATCGCGCAGCGGCGGCCGGATTCGATCCTGGCCGTGTTCTCGAACAAGGCGGACGCGCGCAAGCCCGACCACGCGCAGCGCGGCCTGCACGCGGCCATCCTGGTCGTCTACGAGGCGGTCGAGCTGGCCAGGCGCGTCGCGCAGCAACTGGGCGAGCGCCAGGCGCCGGTACTCACCGTGGCCGCCGGCGTGAACCTTGGCAACGCCGAGATCAGCGGACGCGGTGCACGCACCAACGGCATGGTGCATGCCACCGGCGAGGCCGTCGAGATCGCCCGGCTGCTGGAGATGACGGCCGGCGACCTGCGCTGGAGCATCGCCAGTTCCGGCCGCACCATGCGCGCCGCGGCGGGACGGGCCGAGGGCGGGCGCATCGGGTCGGTCGCGCCGCCGGACAACTCGTTCGTCGACATCGTCGAGGTCACGGGGCTGGTTCCGCGCCGCGGCTCGCGCACCAAGCCCGAGATGTACCGGTTGCTGCGCGAGGCCATCGCCGAGAACGGCCAGGCACGGGAGCGGCCGCACGATGTCTCCCTGCCTGGCGTGCCGGCGCAGGCGCCGGCCCACCTGCTGATCGAGGGCTACCGGATCCTGCGGCAGATCGGCGCCGGCGGCATGGCCAACGTGTTCCTGGCGCAAGCGCAGGAGGGGCCGCCGCAGGTGCTCAAGATCATGCCGCTGGACAGCTTCTCCGGCGAGGACGGCCTGCAGCGCTTCATCCAGGAGTACGCGCTGCTCGCGCAGGTCGACAACCCGCACGTGGCACGGATCCACCGCCAGGACTTCTCCGCGGGTCA
>JAKFFN010000304.1:0-2748 GCA_036675025.1 Candidatus Sumerlaeales bacterium
ACGCGGCCTCGCTCCTGACCCTGGGCTATCATACGTCGTCCCTACAGGACGTTGTGTGCGGCTGCGCCGCGAAGATGAGATGGGTGGCCAGTGATGAGATGGGTGGCCGGTAATGTTAGTCGTGGTTCGTTCCCGAAGGGAACCAACTTATAATAGCCCCGGGTGAAACCCGGGGTTAGAAAACCAATTGCCAGACTCCGAAGGAGTCGAACACCAACTACGATTATTCCAAGGTGCGACGGGTTAAATTCGCTCCGACCTTTGGAGTTTGGCCCCTACGGGGTCGGTTTGGGGATGTCGGGCACCCCGGGTTTCACCCGGGGCTATTGATAAGTTGGTTCCCTTCGGGAACGTCTATCCCTCGGGAACGCATATTTCTTCGGGAACGCATATCTCTCGGGAACGCATATCCCTTCGGGAACGTTTATCCCTTCGGGACCGTTTATCCCTTCGGGCGGCGCCAGAACACGGCCGGTATTCTCTTCCACCTTCTTCACGAAATCCGCAAAAGCCACAATAGTTACTCCGCAGGTTCGATGCGGATGAGTTCACCGTCTTGCTGGTCGGTGAGCACGTAAAGCAGATCATCAGGACCCTGCACAACCATGCGGACCCTCTGGCCGATGGGGATGCCTTCCTGTTTAACGACCTTGTTGTTTTCCAGGTCGATCCGGCGCACGTCCTGGGTGACCAGCCCGCCAGAGAAAAGGTCTCCCTTCCAGTCGGGGAATTTGTCACCGGTGTAAAAGGCCAGGCCCGAGGCTGCGGTAACCGGCGTCCAGACAATCAGGGGATCGACCATGCCGGGCAGCGAGGTATGAGGCGTCACCAGTTCGTTGGTTCTATACTCACGGCCGAAGCTTGCCTTGGGCCAGCCGTAGTTTTTGCCGGCTTCGGTCAGGTTCAGTTCGTCACCGCCTCTGGGTCCGTGTTCCGTGGTCCAGGTGGTACTGGTGGCCTTGTCAACCGCGATGCCCTGGATGTTACGGTGGCCGTACGACCATATCTCGGGCGCGGCGCCTTCCTTGTCGACAAAGGGATTGTCCTTCGGCACGCTGCCGTCATCATTCAGGCGAACCACGGAGCCGTTATGACTGGCGAGATTCTGGGCCTGGTCGCGGGCCAGCATGCCGTCGACCTTGAGCGGCGGGTTGCCGCCGTCGCCGATGCTCATCAGCAGTGTGCCATCAGGAAGCCAGGCAAGCACGGATCCAAAATGCTGCCCGCCGGGCTTCTTTTTGTTTCCCTTGAAAATTTCCTTCACATCGCTAAGCCGGGTACCATCAAAAGTGGCGCGCGCCAGCACCGTGTGGTTGGCGTCAGAGTCGCCGGCGGCGTAGGTGAAATAGATGTACCTGTTTTGCTCGAATTTCGGGTGAAGAATAATATCCATAAGTCCACCCTGGCCGCTGGCAAATACCTTTGGCACGCCCTGGATCGGTTCCTCGACCAGCTTGCCATCCTTAACAAGACGAATCCGGCCCGGCCGTTCGGTTACGAGGATGTTGCCATTGGGAAGAAACGCCATGCCCCAGGGATGTTCCAGCCCCTTAAGTACGGTGGAAATCTTCCATCCGCTGGCTTCAGGTACAGAGGCCGTGGGCTCCACGGCCCGGGCGGTGGTGGCGATTGTTGCGATACCAAGTACTGTTGAAAACAGGATCGCCGCGGGGATCTTTGAAAGCATGGACATGACATTTCCATTTCGTATTTTGATAAGAAGGTTGGGGATGAGTGGAGCAAGCAATATGCCGTGTATAAGCGGTAGCGCACGGGTTTCCCTTTGGCTCGAGTAGCTGACACCGGGGAGGTGGCGTGTACTATACGGAATGAATTCCGCGCTACCCGGCACGGTTGCGGTCTTCTGCAATAAGAAATTTGGACGGGCGCGCAGAAATAAGGGGAAATCGGTTAGCCGGAATAAAGCTACTTTATGGTCATATTTTATGACTAGAAAAGGTGGTGGCTCCGATGTCGGACAGATCAGTCGGCGTATATGACGCTAAAAGCAGCCTTACTAAACTCCTATCAGATGTTCAAAAGGGCGATACTGTAACCATCACCAAACATGGAAAGCCCATAGCCCGGCTTGTCCCGGTGGTAGAGGAACAGCAGCAAAAAGCCTCTGAAGCAATCGAGGCGTTACGGACTTTTCATCGTGGACGTAAACTTGATGGTCTTTCCATTCGGGACATGATCGATGAGGGCCGCTCTTGAAGTCTCGGCTAGTTTTAGATTGCTCAGCAGTTATGGGTCTATGCTTTGAAGATGAGTATAGCCAGTATCATGAGAAGCTTCTCAAACTGCTCGAAGTTGATCATGTTCAGGTACCAGGAATATGGCCAGCAGAGGTAGGAAATGTCCTGACCGTTGCAGAACGAAGACAACGCATCACTGCAGCCGATAGTCAGCAGTTTATTTCCCTGCTTCGTGCTCTTCCCATAAGCATTACCAGTATGACCGGATTAGATGGAATCCCGAATACTATGAGCGTGGCGAAACAGTATCAGATCAGTTACTACGACGCGCAGTATTTACATCTTGCCTTAGACATAGGTGCTGCGCTGGCAACTCTAGATGTCAAACTGGCAGGCGCAGCCGAGGATGCCGGAGTGTCGGTCGTATAGGTATGGGGAATCATTAGATGAAATCAACTCAACCGCTTATGCACTTGGGGACAGCCGATCGAAATGCAAGCGAATGAACAACTAAAAATCCTACGGGTTCAATAGGGACTATCCGAGCACG
>JAKFFN010000151.1:0-2711 GCA_036675025.1 Candidatus Sumerlaeales bacterium
CCGGTTCTTTGCCCCGCCGGACGGGACGTGACTCTGCGCCGAAGCCGTCTTGTTCGAGAGGGGCAATCATGACAACGTGGCGGGGTAAGACTGCCAAGGAGAGTTTGCCAATGCTCCATGTGGCTGTTCTGTTTCTCAACGGCGGATGCCCCTCGACGGCCCTTCTCCCCATGGAGATCTTCCGCAACCCTGGCGTCCTCTGGAACCTGCTCAACGGCAAAGCACCGTCGCCGCGCTTCCACGTGACCACGGCATCGGCTGGCGGCAGGCCTGCCGTCACCGATCATCTGGTTTCCCTCATCCCATCGTGCGCCATGGAAGAGGTGGAGCAACCCGATATCATCTTCGTTCCGGCAGGCGGGCTGCCCCTCGAGACCCTGGTTCGCACCGGATACGGCATCGATGCGGTCATGGAGCGCAATGCCGCCGTCGTTCCTTGGCTCCGGCAGAAGGCGGCGGAGGGATCCAAGATCGCCGGCGTCTGTTCGGGCGTGGCCCTGCTGGCTGAGGCGGGCCTGCTCGACGGCAAAAGGGCGACCACCCATTGGGGACTGACCGATGTTTACCGACGGCGCTTTCCTCACGTGGATTGGCAGCCGGAATATCTCATCACCGATGCTGGAGATGTATTTTGTAGCGGCGGAATCAATTCGGCCGCCGATCTTAGCATGTACCTTGTCGAAAGATTCAGCAGCAGGGCCCTTGCCCTGGAATGCGCGAGGGCGCTCCTGCTCGAGATGCCACGCACCTGGCAGGTCGCTTTCGCCGATATCGCTCTTCGCAAGGATCACAGCGACGAGAGTATCAGGCGGGCGCAGGATTGGCAAGTACAGGTTTTTTGGACTGGTGGCGGCGACGGTAATTGCAGGGTACGTGGGCGCGTGGGCGGCGGCGGGGTTCAGGTTTCAACTGACGAATCCTGAACTGGAGATTGCGGCGCGATCGGCGTATGCGCCGGCGGATGGTAATTATGGAGAGGGCGCGCTGGCGGGGGTGTTGGAGACGGTTTGGAAATACCGTCTATTGCCGGAGTCGACGCTGGCAACGCTGGCGCATGTGAACTCCTTTGAGATGCGCAATTACTACTTTATGGGGGAGTGGCAGATGCAGGGGTGGTACTCGTACTTCTTTGCCACGTTCTTTTTGAAAACTTCGTTGGTGATGATAGCGGTGTACCTGGCTGCGGCGGCGACGTGGGTGTGGCAACTGGTGCGGATGCCGGCACGGCGAAGGGGGCCGGAGTTGGCGAAGCTGGCGCTGCTGGTGTTGCCGTTTGTGTTGCTGTTTGGGATGTTTGTGCTGGGGCGAGCGAGCCTGGGCCATCGCCATATCCTGTTTATCTATTTCCCACTGAGCGTGCTGACGGGGGTGGCTATGGTGAGGTGGTGGATACGCAGCCGGGCTGGCCGGGCGGCGTCTGCGGCGGTGGCGATTTATACGGTGGGAGTGTTTGCCTGGCAGTACCCGCATTATGAAACGTATTTTAACGAAATTGTACGGACGCCGTATCGCGGGACGAAGTACCTGGCGGACAGCAATGTGGATTGGGGGCAGGATTTTCCGCTGCTGGGGGAGGAACTGCGGCGGCGGGGAATCAGAGAGGTTAACCTGGCGGTGTTTGGTGCGGGCAGGCCGAGCGCGTATGGGATTAACAGTTATAAATGGATATTGCCGGGTTATCCGTTTGCGACGTTTCATACGGGGGAATCGTATGCGCCTGATCCGCAGCTTTATACGGCGATGAGCATGCATGCGTATTTGTCGGCGTTGCGGGTGTTGCCGGGTAGGTTTGAACGGGAGCCGGTGTGGGTGGAGAATAGTGTGATGCTTTTTGCGCCGGAAGCGGCACCGCCCGCTGGAGCGGGAAATTATGAACTATGAGTTATGAATTATAAATTGAGGTGCCGCTGCGCGGCGAGGATTGGGTAGAAGCATTTACCACAAAAAGGCACAGAGCGCTTCGCGCGGCACAAGAAACACAAAAAGGGAATGTGGTGCGGCTGAAAGAGGCTGGTAAAAGCAGTAGAACGTAGAACGTAGAACGTAGAATGTAGAACTTAGAATCGGCATCCTTCGCGCGGTAAAAAAAGTAAGGTGAATTGGTGATGCCGCTGCTTAGAGCGCCGGACACGGAGTTAGGGCAAGGATGAGTCGAGTTTTTGGGTTGGGGTGAGGGTGTTGTCTATGAACATCTGGTGCCAGAGTTCGAGTTGGTAGAGGTACCAGAGCTGCTTGGAGTGGTTGGCGCCGTTGAGGTGTTCTTGTACGAGGCGCTCGATTTCGGCGTGGTTGAAGTAGCCGCGGTTTCGGGCGGTGGGGGAGAGCAGGGTGTCTGTCAGATGCTGCTTGAGAGGGCCGCGGAACCATTGGGCTACTGGTACTTTGAACCCCCATTTTTTGCGGCGGCTGATAGCGGGTGGAAGCAGCTCACCGGCGACTTTACGGACGATCCATTTCGATGTGCCGTAGCGAATCTTCAGTGCGTCTGGAAGATCGGTGAAGGCGTAGTCGATGATGGTGGGATCGAGAAACGGACACCGGAGCTCGAGGGAGTGGGCCATGGTAACGCGGTCGCCGCGGAGGAGGAGATTGGCGGGTAACCAGTGGAAGAAATCCTGAAGCTGGAGCTGAGTGAGGTGCTTGGCGCTGGAATAGCGATTTGTTATTTCGCGGGCGTATTTGTGGATATCGAGAGCATGGGACTGAAGATC
>JAKFFN010000112.1:0-2700 GCA_036675025.1 Candidatus Sumerlaeales bacterium
CAAGGGCATCACAATCAAAAGTGGCCAGACCCACATGCAGAAATACATGGGCCCGCTACTGGATAAAGTTGCCAACGGCGACATCGATCCCGGCTACATCATCACCCATCGCCTGAACTCACTCGAAGACGCGGCGAACGCCTATAAAACTTTCCGCGATAAGCAGGATGGATGCATCAAGGTGGTAATGCGGCCAAACGGGTAGCCCCGTTCCCCTACAATTTCAGGCACAGCCCCTGCTCAGGGGCATGCTATGACATCTATTGAGCCAAAGCCCCTGCGCCTGGGTTTTCCTGTCAAGATCATGAGCCGGCCCGGCATGAAGAGTTGCGACACGCGGCGCTCTCAGAACAATCCCCACCTGAAAAAGTCACTGGAGTACGTGGACCAGATTCTTGACTACCTTCACAAGGTCGGGATCAACATGTACCGCCTCAGCTCCGATATTGCGCCCTACGCCTCCCACCCGGACATGCCGCAGTTTCACAACATGGTAGCCGAAAGCGACGCCGAGCTGGCAGCCATCGGGCGCAAAGCCCGCGAGATGGACATGCGCCTCTCGTTTCACCCTTCCCAATACATCCTGCTAAACAGCCCCGACCCCGACCTGACCGCGAAGAGTATCTGGGACATGTCGCTCCAGGCGGAGATGCTTGACCGGATGGAACTAGGGCCAGAGGCCGTGGTGGTAACGCACGTGGGCGGCGTGTATGGCGAACTGGAGAAAAGCCGCGCGCGCTGGATCGACGGGTGGAACAAATGCCCGGAGCACGTGAAGCGCCGGCTGGTACTGGAAAACGATGACACACGCTTCTCAGCGGCAGATGTGCTGTGGATACACGAGCGCACCGGCGTCCGGCTGATCTTCGACTATCAGCATTTCTGGTGCCTGAATCCCCAGCAGCTTGAGCTGAGGCCGACGGTGGAAAAATTCCTGGAGACGTGGCCGGATAACGTACGGCCGAAAATTCATTTCTCATCGCCGCGCACAGAGATGCGCGAGCTGAAAAAACCGGTGACCACAGCCCAGCGTCAGGCACTGAAAACCGGCAAAGCGGCAAAGAAACCCACCGGCGGAAAGGCAGAGATAACCCGTGCACCGGTGAAGTCAACATCCCGACAAAAGACCGTCCTGCTCCCGCCCCTCTGGACCGGCCACGCCGATTTTACCAACCCGTTCGAGTTCTCCACTTTCATGCGGACGATGGCCGGGCTGGATTTCGACGTGATGATGGAGAGCAAAAGCAAAGACCTGAGCGTCCTGAAGCTCCGCGTTGATCTCCAGCGCTACGCACCCGATGTGGCCCCCAGGTTCGGCATCCACCCATCATCCGCAAGCCACCTCGACGCCGATGAAAAATTGCTGGAATCCGGCGTAGAATGCGAAGAGCCATGCCTGGAGCCGTAAGCGCAGCGTAATCGGTCCGCCTGTCGTTGGCTGCATAGGGGCTTGTTTACCGAAAGCTGGCCCTTTCAGGTAGACATTACAGCCAATTCGCTTGACAATACCAAGCCAAAATCCCTGTGTTAGACTACCAGACTCCAGGACCGCTTGTCCGCTTATTATCCGGTTCACCAGCATCGTGCGCCAACCTTCCTTCTGCCAGGTAAACATCAGACGAAGAGGAGCGATTCCGATGCAAATTATTAAGAGATATTCCAGGCGGGCAGTTCTCTATAGCAGGCGATTTCCCTGTTTGCTTTACGCTGGAGGAATCGCCGCTTTTGTAATACTTCCGACCATGGCCACTGCATGGCCGTTCTCTCAACCATTTGATGCTTTTGCCAACCAGCACAGCATGTCAGCAAACGGAAGATACGTGGTATTCGAGGCAAATTCAGACCAGGCAGCAGGAGACACCAACGGCTTTGCCGACGCCTACCGACTCGACCTGCAAACCGATACGCTTATGTGTGTGAGCGTTGACTCTTCCGAAGGCCAGGCAAACGGTGGCAGCTACGCTCCATCTATTAGTGCCGATGGTAACGTTGTGGCCTTTAATTCTCTCGCCACAAACCTGGACGGTACTGATACAAATGAATGCTTCGACGTGTTTGTGCGCGACATTGCCGCTGGTATCACGAAACGCGTGAGCGTAAATTCCGCCGACAACCAGACATCAGGAATCACAGGAAGCCTGTCTTCAACCATCAGCGGCGACGGCACCC
Source organism: Candidatus Sumerlaeales bacterium (assembly GCA_036675025.1). Classification (GTDB taxonomy): domain Bacteria; phylum Sumerlaeota; class Sumerlaeia; order Sumerlaeales; family Sumerlaeaceae; genus JAKFFN01. Next base: position 2,170 of record JAKFFN010000112.1, read on the forward strand.
ATATTGTCTTTCACTCCGATGCTCCGGACCTGGGGCCAGGCGACACCAATGGCTCAAACGATGTTTTTGTGCGAGACCTGGCAGCAGGTACCACCAGTCGCATCAGTGTTAGCTCACTGGGAGCCCAGGCAAACAGCAGCAGCCTGAATCCCACCATCAGCTCTAACGGCACCCACGTGGTTTTTACTTCGTATGCGTCAAATCTCGTCGCGGGCGATACCAATGATAAGTCGGATGTTTTTTTGCACGCATTTTCAGGAGGCACCACAACACGAGTAAGCGTAGCCACTTCGGGGGCGCAGGCAAACAACGACAGCGAAAGCTTTAACAATGAGCGACCCACAGTAAGTGATGACGGCGTTCGCGTGGCTTTTCAATCCACTGCTTCCAATCTTGCGCCGGGCGATACAAACTTTAGTGAAGACGTGTTTGTCCGGGATACTGTTGCAAACACGACGACCCATGTCAGCGCAACTTCAGGCGGACTGCAGCTATTTGGGGGAGGTCGCGGTGCAACCATTAGCGCGGATG
>JAKFFN010000237.1:0-2699 GCA_036675025.1 Candidatus Sumerlaeales bacterium
GAGAGGAGGGCGAGCGCGAGGGCAAAAATTACTTTGGCAACCACTTTGCTGAGCATCAGGGTGTAGACAATTGAAAGCTGTTGTATATTCGTGGCTTTCTTGACGCACCAAATCGTGAATGTTACCACCAAGTTCCATGCTGACCAATAAAAACTGGGTGCCCAAGGGTTTCTGTCTAATCCGCCCGGTGATTGCGGTCTGTATAGCGCTGCTGCTGGTGGGATGCCAACCGCCGGGACCGAAGTCGCTGCTGCTCGGTGAAAAGTACCTGGAGCAGGGAAACTATGAGAAGGCGCTGAAGTACCTGACGCGGGCATCGGAGCTGATGCCGGAACACCCACAAGTGTGGAATTACCTGGGGCTGGCCTATCACGGCGCACAGCAGCCGGCCGAGGCGGTGGAAAAGTATCAGCGGGCGATCCGGATCGACCGGAATCTGCCGGCGCCGCATTACAATTTAGGTTCGCTATTACTGGAACAGGGACATCTGCCGCAGGCGGTGGCCGAATTAAATGCATTCGTCACCCTTCAGAACGATAGTGCCCAGGGCTGGACGAAGCTCGGGACGGCATTGCTGCGAATGCGCCGGGCGGATGAAGCGGAACGGGTGTTGAGCCAGGCGTTGAAAATCGATCCGAAAAATGCGGAAGCGCACAACGCGATGGGACTGGCGCACATTCAGCGGAAACGGCCGCGGGAAGCGATGCTTTCGTTTAACAGCGCCTTGCAATATCGGACGGGTTACTCGGCGGCATTGCTGAACCAGGCGGTGATCGCGCAGGAGCATTTCGGAAATAAGGAGATGGCTCTGGAGCGGTATAAAGCATACCTGAGCACAAAGCCTGACGCGAAATCTGCCGCGCAGGTGCAGCAGGTGGTGAAGGAACTGCAGCAGGAAATCGCGGGTGTGCAGGTCGCCGAGGTGGAGCCAGTGGAGCCGGCGCCTCCTGCGCGAGCGGAAACCAATGCATTTACCGCAGCCCTGCGGACTAATGCCCCGCCAAAAAGCGCGGCGGCGGCGGCGGCCCCCAATCAACCAGCAGCCGCTACGAGCAATCTTGCGATGCGACCGCCCGCGGTGAAGACGAATGTAGCGCAGAGTACGGTGGCTGCGGCGACTAATACGGTGGCCACTGCACCTTCGACCCATGTCGCTCCGCCGCGCGCGACAAATGCCGTAGCGACCGCAGTTACTAATGTGATCAAAGAGCCGGTAAGCATTGCCAAAGCGCCCGAGACAAAGCCGGAACCTGAGGCGAAGACTGAAACTGAGGTGAAGCCGGAACCTGAAGAGGAGAGTGAAGAGCCGTTAAAGGTGGAAGTGGTGAGTGTGACCAGCGAACCGGAATTTAAGCCGGTGGCCGATCTCGCGCCGGTAAGGCCGAGCACGGCGACTAGAGCGACCACGGCGACCAATGCGGTTGCGGACACGAGGCCGTTGATCATTCCGCGCCGCGACCGGAAACAAGAGGAGAAACCGAGTTTGTTGAGCCGGGTAAATCCGGTACGATGGTTTAAAGATTCTGAAAAAGAGGATGCCAAAGTGGCTCCGCAAACCGCGCCCATGGCGACATCTCCGCGGGAGGAAGCTGCGCCACCGACGCGACCGAGTTATCCGCCCGTGGTGAAAGTGACGAATCCAAAGCCCGAGCCACCTCGGGTCATTGCGCGTTATCAGTATCGCCGGAAAACGCCGTTGAAGGCGGGCAATCGAGCGGCATCGTAAAAGATTTTCCAAATCGGCGCGGATGCGCACCAGCGAAGGCTATTGGATGAAGCCATGAAAGCTTACCAGAATGCCACCTCCGTGGATCCGAGCTTCTACGACGCACATTATAATTTGGGGCTGGCGGCGTACCAGACCAGGAATTTGCCATTGGCGCTGGCCGCGAACGAGCTGGCGGTAACCGCCAAGCCGACTTCGAAAGATGCGCGCTACAATTTTGCGCTGAGTTTGAGGGAAGCCGATTATCCCGCGGATGCTGCAAATGAATTGCGCAGGCTGGTTACGGAACATCCGGAGGAGGCGCGGGCACATTTCACCCTGGCCAATCTTTACGCGCAGCAGCTCGATCAACCGGCCCTCGCACGGAAGCATTATCTGACCGTTCTGCAGTTGAACTCGAATCATCCGGAAGCGGGTTCGATCCGACATTGGCTGGCAAATAACCAGTAATTACCCCCTCGCGGACGGACGCCAGATCGGGTAAAGTTCAGGGCATGAGAGCTGTCTTCATTTTGGCGGGTCTGATTTTCTTCATTTCATTAACCCGGGCGGACGTCGTGGAGTGTGACAATGGGGATCGTTATCACGGCAAGGTGCTTTCCATGGATGAAAAGCAAGTAACCCTGCAAAATGAAATTGCGGGCACGCTCAAGATTCCGCGGCAGAAGATTGTTTCACTCAGCTTCCGGGAGAAGCCCGTGGTGCCGGCCAGTATTCCGCGGGTGGGAGGGACGAATACGGCGGTGCGGCCGGGGGCGGTAAAGTTCGATGCGGCGGCAGTGCAGAAGGTGCAAAATGAAATGCTGGCCGGGGCCACGCCCGAGGCGCAGCAAATGTACCAGGAGATGGTGCAAGGCCTGGCGAACGGGAAATTGAACATGGCGGATATTCAGCGGCAGGCCCAGAGCGCCTTGAAGGAGTTGAGGAGCATGCAAGGGGAGTTCGGAAATGACGAAACCGCCGAGCTGCTGAA
>JAKFFN010000269.1:0-2693 GCA_036675025.1 Candidatus Sumerlaeales bacterium
GTTGAGTTATCCACATCCATGTTCACCCGAACCTGGATATCGTTGTAAGTTGGCTCGAAATCCGAATCCGCATACTGGTTTATCAGGCAAGTCGGGTAATATGTATAGCCGAAGATGCGGTCAAAGTTTGCAGTGATAGCACTCGCTGTTATAGGCCCTGCACTGGCCAGAACGGCTCCGGTAGGAGTGCCGCCCAGAGCCTCACAACGAGCGTTCACCACAATAGGGTATTCGCCCTTGATCTTCGCTGCCCACAAGTTCAGCGTATATTCCAGCGCCGTCTTTCGCTGATTGCCCAGCACCGGATCATTAAATCCGACGCCGGCGGCATCTGTATAGTTAACAACGATCTGGGCGGCCGGCGACGTACTGCCGTAGCTCCATGCGCTGCCCGTTACTCCTACAACTGCTGCGGCGAGAACGCCACTTAGTTTCTTAAAAAATGTCATTTGCAGCACGTCCCCTGGCAGCTGCTGGTGCCTGCATCTTTACCGTGGACCTTCACATCACCCGGTGCAATGCAGCCGGTTTTCACCTTGCCGTCCGGGCCAACCGTGCCAACCGCGTAAGACTGAAAGCGTCCCTGAAGATCCAGCGTACGCACCTGGAATCCTTCCTTCGTGGTCGTCGTCTTCGCTACCAGTCCCTCGTGGCTCTGGTTCAACGCCGGAATCTGAACAGCATCCCGGGTCCGCCCGCTCGGCTCCTGCGTCGGCCGACCCTGCTCGTCCAGGTACACCACCATCCCACCCGACGTCGTCGCCGTTCCGGATGTCGCTGCCCCGGCGGGCGCCGGCGAATACATGCGTTTCACATTCTGATGAGCCGTAGGCTCCAGCCGCGTATCATCCGCCGCCGCAGCCGGCCCGGCCAGCGCAGTAATAAGTGCCACCGAACAAGCCGCGCCAAACAGCGCGCACCTGCCATGCACAGGATATCGATGCAATTGAGTGATCCCCCAAGTTGATGATTGATTTTACACCAAAACCGGACACGGATGTGCCCAATTTAAAGGCACAATGGCCAGTCTGCCCCACGGTGCAACCTTTTTTTCGGAGTATCCCTAAAGCTGGCTGACGATGGCGCGCCAGGTAAAGTTGCTGCGTGCTGGGCACCGGGGACGGCCATCGCTCTAAAGCGCATGACCCTCTTACTGGAGTGCGGTGACCTGGCACCGCTCTGGCTGTGCGCGGAGCCCACCTGTTTCAGGTGATGTATGAACCATGAAATAACGACTATGAACTAAATACAGCTACGATTTTACGCGAACTTAGGTGTGGCGTGGGCACTCCTGCCCGCAGCAGTCCGACGAGAGCATGCCCCATTAATGCGAAACATCGCAAATGTCGTCACCAATCCTACAGGGTGGCCCCTACCATAACTTCTGAAAAAAACTGTCCCGTAGGGTCAAGGTTTCCGCAGCCCAGGGCAAGGAGGTTTTCCGCATTGCGGAAAAACCTACGCCGCCCTGGGTAAACGCCGCCCCCACAACCCCGTCCTGAAGGGACGGCTAGGTCGCCCCCTGTCGCGAAGCGACAACTAGGAAAGCCCAGGGGTGAGCGATCCGCCAGGATCGAACACCGCCGTCCTTGGTAAACACCGCCCCCACAACCCCGTCCTGTAGGGACGGCTAGGTCGCCCCCCTGTCGCGAAGCGACAACTAGGAAAGCCCAGGACAAGGCGCGCATCTGGGTCTTTGCCCAGATGTGCGACGCGGTCCTGGGTTACCGTACTCCCCCACGCCCGTCCTGAAGGGACGGCTAAAAAAAATCGCTTGAATCAACCCCTCCGATTTTCTAGCTCCCAACCCAAAAAAGGTTATGCCAATGGGACAATCTTGCTGCAACGTTCTGGTTCACTTCGTATTTAGCACCAAACAACGTACGGCATGGCTGGATGATGCCTGGCGCCATGAACTCCATGCGGTGATTGCCTCGTTAGTGCAAAAACATGGTACAAACGCCATCATCGTAAACTCCGTAAATGATCACGTTCACATGCTTGTTCCGCTGTCGCGTACTGTTTCCATTTCCGACCTGATGAAACTCGTGAAAGGAAAGACGTCAGAGTGGATTCATAATAAGTTTCCAACTCTGCGGGCGTTCCAGTGGCAGGCAGGATATCGAGCCTTTTCCGTAAGTCCGAGCCACAAAGAAGCGGTGGTTAACTATATTGCCACGCAGCGAGAGCATCATGAGAAAGTCACATTTCAGGATGAGTTTCGTCGGCTTTTGGATAAGTACCAGGTAACATATGATGAGGCGTATCTTTGGGATTGACGTGAGACGGGCGACCTAGCCGTCCCTTCAGGACGGGGCTGTGGGGGCGGCGTTTACCCAGGACGGCGTCGCACATCTGGGTAAACACCCAGATGCGCGCATTGTCCTGGGCTTTCCTAGTAGTCGCTTCGCGACAGGGACACGGATAAGGTGCGCGTCACAGGAACTAGGGACCAGGAACTAGGGAACTGGAACTAGGGACCAGGAACTAGGGAACTAGGGACAGTTACGACTTTTAGACTGACTCGACGCCTGGTCAGCCAACTCCCTTCCAATAATCCTCTTTCCTTACTCTTTGCCCCGTTGCCTCTTTGCGTTATGCATTTGCTTTTATCCGCGCAAATCCGTCTTCCGCAACCATGATCCAATCCTCCGCGGCGCAGCCGCACCACAATTCGTAATTAGGGTTCTTCC
>JAKFFN010000035.1:0-2690 GCA_036675025.1 Candidatus Sumerlaeales bacterium
CGAAAAGCTGAAGATCATCAAACCGCAGCCACGCCTGGGCCGATTCCCCTCGCAGGAAAAGCTGCGCTGCGTGGGCATCAGCCGGCACCTCCAGCGGAACCCAGAACGCGCCGTAAGCACCAGGCGCCGCATCTACCGGCGAAAACCCAAACGAATCCTTCACAAAGCTGCCATCGGCGCGAAAGAATGGCGCCCTGGCCCCCGCCCGCTCATCGGCAAACTCCCGCATGGCAAATCCATAAAGCGTGAAAGTCTGGTACGGCGACACCGGCACTTGCATATCCTGGTACCAGCCATACAGAAATGACGACCGCACCGACCGCACGCCGCTGCGCGCCAGTGCCGGATCATCATCGAAGAACCCTTCGCGGAACAGGTTCCAGTCGGCAGGCGCGCCCGCAGAATCGGTCGTTTCGAAATCGCCGTTTCGCAGCCAGGATGGAAGCGTATCACGAGGTGCCATGCGAGCCGAACCTTTGCGGATTTCTTCAGCAGGCATGGGCGATCCCTCACCGGTGGCTCGCCGGGCATTGTCTGCCAGCACCGCGGCGTGTAACAGCCCGACTGCCGCGCAGACGGCGCATCTTAGTGCTTTTCCTGCCATTCCTTATATTTCATCCAGGATGGGAGCATATTCCGCCGCCTAAAAATCTTGCCACCGGTCTCCTGCGGCCTCAATACGCTGTCATGTCAAACCCCACACCCACGCGTGAATCCATTCTTGCGCTCATGCGCCTGGCGGCTGATTACCAGCTTCGAATCCAGGCGGCCGGCCAGGGCACAGAGCAGGCCGATATTAACTACGAATGGATCCGCGGCGCCTTCTACACCGGCATCCCTGCTCTATATGAAGCGGCTGGCGATCCGAAATATCTGCAGGCCGCCATCGATTACTCCGCCGGACGCAACTGGCAGCTGGATATCCCGGATACCCGCCACGCCGACTGGCAGTGCATCGGCCAGCTTTACCTCGAGCTTTATCTGAAGGAGGCCGATCCCGCCCGCCGCGATCCCGCGATGATCGACGCCATCAGGCAAAACGTCGACGCCCAGATGGCCGCTCCCCTGCCCGGCCGCATCGACTGGTGGTGGTGCGATGCCCTCTACATGGCGCCTCCCGTGCTGGTTCGCCTCTATGCGGCCACTGGCGATGCCCGCTACCTCGATTACCTCGACACCATGTTCTGGGATGCCTGGGAGCACCTGTATGACCCTGCTGAGCGGCTCTATTTCCGTGACCATAACTACTTTACCACCCGCACAAAACAAGGCCACAAGGTGTTCTGGTCGCGCGGCAACGGCTGGGTGCTGGCCGGCCTGGCGCGACTGCTCCCCTATCTGCCGGCAGACCACCCCACGCGCCCGCGCTACGAACAGCTTTTTCAAGACATGGCCGACCGCATCGCCGGGCTACAGCATGACGATGGGCTCTGGCGCACCAGCCTGCTTGATCCTGAGGAGTTCCCCGCCCCGGAAACCAGTGGTACGGCTTTCTTTACGTTTGCCCTCGCCTGGGGCATCAATGCCGGCCTGCTGGAGCGCGATCGCTACGAACCGGTAGTGATCAAAGGCTGGCAAGGCCTGGCAAGGTGCGTCACCCCGGAAGGCAAACTGGGCCACGTCCAGACCGTAGCCGCCGCGCCGGGGCCAACGAACCCGGAGGATACCCGGGAGTACGCCACAGGGGCACTGCTGCTGGCAGGGGCGGAACTGCTGAAGCTGTAGGGCAGCTTTTTCACGGACGGGCACAGACGTGCACGGACCTTCACGGACTGGCACGGACTCCGACAGGCACGGGCTCCACTGATGGGCACATGCTACACTGACTGGCTCGCGACAGCACTGCCTCCCCCGGGCAAAGGCGCCACTACCTTTTTTGCCAGAAGGTGGCGCTAACCACCCAGCGACAAAGAAGGACTTCTTGTCGTGCGACGATCTGAGTAGTTTGAAATGTCTTCAGACACCTCAATGGGCTCAGCGCGCTTATCTTCTGCCGGCGGCGGGGTGCCTTCGCTACCTGGCAGAAAAACCGCCACCACCACCAGTATTGCATAGATTGCGATACCCATAATAAAACTCTTCGCTACTGACTCTGTATTTCCCCGCACCAGGTATTCCCCCGACTCAAATTGGAGCCACTATTGTCCGCCTGCGAAACAAAACGCAAGTGGAAAAGTGTCCCGAAGTAAGATATTTTCTAAGGCTCTCTACAAATTATACGTTTGACATTCAAGTCCAAGAAAATAAGTTCCTTAACAACTGGGCGATTACATAGGTCGCCTGGAGTTTCTACCGGCAAGGAACCAGTCGGATAGGCGCAATTCGTATAAATGCGCAGGGGATTTTTCCCAGCATGTCGTTGGCCGGGAAAGAATTATTAAAACTTATGGAGTTGTAATCCCCCTGCGAGAACGGGAATAATACCATCCTTCTATTTCACGACAGCCATCACAATCGGGGGAACTTCTATGAACATAAAGCAACGCGGCATCAGATTAATAGCCGCATCATCTGTTTCACTATTTTTACTCACCAATTCGTATTGCGCTAGTCCGGCTGGCGAAACCGCGTTCAATAAGCTTGCGTCAGGTGATAAATACACTTCGCTGACAGCAGATGAAAAGCATGCAGCCATAGATTATGCTAAAGAGCATTATCCTGCACGGAAAATGCTCTTAAATTATATCGAC
>JAKFFN010000294.1:0-2680 GCA_036675025.1 Candidatus Sumerlaeales bacterium
GCGGCTAACCGGTCCTCTTAACCTTCCAGCACCGGGCAGGCGTCAGTCCGTATACATCGTCTTGCGACTTGGCACGGACCTGTGTTTTTAGTAAACAGTCGCTTCCCACTGGTCTCTGCGGCCTTCAACGCTCCGGGAGCTAGTCCCTTCACGAATCCGGCCCCCCTTCTCCCGAAGTTACGGGGGCATTTTGCCGAGTTCCTTAACCACGATTCTCTCGATCTCCTCGGTATTCTCTACCTGACCACCTGAGTCGGTTTGGGGTACGGGCGGCTGGAACCTCGCGTCGATGCTTTTCTCGGCAGCATAGGATCACCAACTTTTCATCCGCATCGCGTCTCAACCTCGTGGACCGCGGATTTGCCTACGGTCCGGTCTACACGCTTGCCCCGGGACAACCATCGCCCGGGATCGGCTACCTTCCTGCGTCACACCTGTTATCACGCTCACTCCACCAGACGGGGTCGCATGCCACCCCGCGCATCACCCCGAAGGGATCCGCACGGTTAGGGATGCTTAGCACTCCTGGTTTCGTGTGGGCGGTTCTTCGCCGGTACGGGAATATCAACCCGTTGTCCATCGACTACGCCTGTCGGCCTCGCCTTAGGTCCCGACTTACCCAGGGCAGATTAGCTTGACCCTGGAACCCTTGGTCTTTCGGTGGAGGAGTTTCTCACTCCTCATTCGCTACTCATGCCTGCATTCTCACTCGTGTGCCCTCCACGGCTAGGTCACCCTGCCGCTTCACTGCGCACACGACGCTCCCCTACCCATCCACGCACCTGGATCGCTAGGCGACCGGGTTAATACGTGAATGACACAGCTTCGGCGGATTGCTTGAGCCCCGCTAAATTGTCGGCGCAGAATCACTTGACCAGTGAGCTATTACGCACTCTTTCAAGGATGGCTGCTTCCAAGCCAACCTCCTGGTTGTCTCCGCAACTCCACATCCTTTTCCACTTAGCAATCTCTTAGGGGCCTTAGCTGGTGTTCTGGGCTGTTTCCCTTTTGACTACGAACCTTATCGCCCGCAGTCTCACTGCCGCGCTCTCACTTACCGGCATTCGGAGTTTGGCTGATTTCGGTAAGCTTGTGGGCCCCCTAGACCATCCAGTGCTCTACCTCCGGTAAGAAACACGCGACGCTGCACCTAAATGCATTTCGGGGAGAACCAGCTATCACGGAGTTTGATTGGCCTTTCACCCCTATCCACAGGTCATCCCCCAGGTTTTCAACCCTGGTGGGTTCGGTCCTCCACGCGGTCTTACCCGCGCTTCAACCTGCCCATGGATAGATCACTCCGCTTCGGGTCTTGGTCGTGCGACTCAGTCGCCCTATTCGGACTCGCTTTCGCTACGGCTTCCCCACACGGGTTAACCTCGCCACATAACACTAACTCGCAGGCTCATTCTTCAAAAGGCACGCCGTCACAGTTGCAAGCAACTGCTCCGACGGATTGTATGCACATGGTTTCAGGTACTATTTCACTCCCCGCCAGGGGTACTTTTCACCTTTCCCTCACGGTACTTGTCCGCTATCGGTCACCAAGGAGTATTTAGGCTTAACGGGTGGTCCCGCCAGATTCACACGGAATTTCAGGGGTTCCGTGTTACTTGGGGTGACGCTTCAGAGTCATTGACTTACGTGTACGGGGGTATCACCCTCTACGCCGGGACTTTCCAATCCGCTTCGACTTCATCAATGATTTTTTACTCTGTGTTGCTTCGGCAGAAACAACTAAACGGCCCCACAACCCTCAAACAGCAACGCCTGCCGGCTATCACACTGCTTGAGTTTGGCCTCTTCCGATTTCGCTCGCCACTACTCTCGGAATCACTTTTGTTTTCTCTTCCTGTGGGTACTGAGATGTTTCACTTCCCCACGTTCCCTCCAACTGCCCTATGTGTTCAGGCAGAGGTAACTGGACATGACTCCAGCTGGGTTTCCCCATTCGGAAATCCCCGGATCACAGCTCGGTTGCCAACTTCCCGGGGCTTATCGCAGGCTCCTACGTCCTTCATCGGCTCTTGGTGCCAAGGCATCCACCATGTGCCCTTAGTAGCTTGTCTTGCTACAAAGATGCTCGCGTCCACTGTGTAGTTCTCAAGATACGGGCGGTTCCGCCATCGATTCCTCGCTTACCGGCCACATCCGCAAGGATGGACTCGGTAGTTCGAGGGGATGGTGGCCCATGAGTGATCGATTACTCGATCCCTCAGGACCCAACAGTGTGCCTGATTCAGTTCCGAAGTCGTCGCTCGAGGTTCCACTCCGTGATCCCTCCGAAGAGGGCGGAAGTACTGACGAGCTACTCGTTCAGATCCAAGCCAAATAATCGACGTTCCACTAGTGAGCAGTGCTTGTCGGTTGAACGTATGTCAACACAAAACAAGCGCCCTGGACAGGTTGAGCCTGCCAGATAAAGCTCCTTAGAAAGGAGGTGATCCAGCCGCACCTTCCGGTACGGCTACCTTGTTACGACTTCGTCCCAATCGCTCGTCCCACCTTCGACAGCTCCCTCCGTAAACGGTTGGGCCACTGGCTTCGGGTGTTACCAACTTTCGTGACGTGACGGGCGGTGTGTACAAGGCCCGGGAACGTATTCACCGCAGCGTTGCTGATCTGCGATTACTAGCGACTCCGACTTCATGGGGTCGAGTTGCAGACCCCAATCCGAACT
>JAKFFN010000326.1:0-2678 GCA_036675025.1 Candidatus Sumerlaeales bacterium
CCCTTGTTGGTCGCTGTCAGCGTGTAACTGATCACCTGGCCCGCTTCGGTGATGACCGCGCCGTTGTCGGTTTTCACCACCTGGATCGCAGGGTTTTGCGGAAGCTCTGTTTCCGTACACGTCGTGCACTCGGTGCTTGGCTCTTCCACCGGAGTCGGATCAGAGGATTCGTCCGTGATGTCATCACTCGGATCTTCCGGATCTCCGCCCGGTGCTTCACCCCTTACCAGGGCCTGGTTGATCACAAAGCCGTTGTCGATGTCTTCCTGGCTGAGCACATAGCTCGCCGTGAAGGTCGTGTTGTCGCTTGCTCCCGGTGCCAGAGTGGCAATCGGTCCGCCTGCCACAGCTACTTTATCATCTTCAATTGTGATATCAGTCAGGGTCAGGTTGCCGTCGTTGGTCACCGTGAAGGCGTAGGTGATTGTCTCACCCGCATTTCCGAAGCCGTCCTGGTTTTCGTCGTTGAAGATGCCTTCTTTCAGCAGCTCAATCGACGGGTTCTGCTCAAAGCATGCTTCCACGCTGTCAACAGCTCTCACAAGAACGGTCCGCTCTTCCTCTGATTCCGAATCGCCTTCCAGGTAAACCACCGCTGTTGCCGTGTTGGTCACACAGCCGCCGTCGATCAATTCCTGATCAATTGCAAGCTGGGCTGTCTCTGTCCAAGTCGCACCCGGTGCCAGTGAAGCGACCGTCCAGGTGTCTCCTGTCAGGTCATCCGATACCTCGATGCCGGTCAACTCAACATCTCCGGTATTGGTCACTTTTATCTCATAGGTTACAAAACCTTCAAGCTCATTGTCATTCTCAAGAACTGTCTTTTCTATCGCCACTCCCGGTGATACCACCCGCACTGTCACGATCGCCGTGTCGCAGTTGGTCGGGTTCGGATTCGTACAGATTCTGTATTCCAGGGTGTAAATGCCCGGTGCAAGTCCCGTGGAAACGCCGACCAAACCGGTAGCTGTATCCAGGATCAGTGCTCCCGGTGTAGACTGGGCCACTTCGGTCACGGTCACCAGGGCGGTGTTCAGACCGGTGAGATCCCCAAGCTGATCGTTGTCCAGCACATTCACAATGTCGCTGTATCCCAACTCGCTGTATACCGGGATCGCCGTCATGTCGTCATCCACGGCGAGCGGAGGGTTCGGATTCGGGTTACAGGCTTCGGTCGCTCCCGGATAAGTCACCTCTGCACTCACTTCAGGGTTCAGCGAGAAGATCACATACGCCCCTTCTTCCCGCACCTGGTAGTAGTTGAATTCTCCCGCTACCCACTGCATGTTCTCGTATTTCCAGCCCGGCCAAGCGCTGCCATAGCCGTTCTCATCGACCGCTGCTCCAGGGAACAGCATCGTTCCTTCAAACGGCAGGTTCCCATACACCACCAGCACGTTGCCGTCCTTGTCGTACCAGGTCATCGTAATCGGGTTGGGACCCACTTCGCTGTCCAGCAACTCCAGGTTGATGCCGCTCAGATCCCAGCGGATGTACGGTGCGTCCAGCTCGCAATACGTGTCGATCTCATTCAGGATCAACAGGATCGCTTCGGCCGTCTCGCTGTCCTCATTCGAGGTCACCGGCTCACCCTCAAAGCTTGCCGTAGCCGAGGCCACGTTGGTCACCTCTTCGGCTGTAAGATCCGCTGCCGTCACCGTGTAGCTCGCCGTAGCGGTTACCGACTGGCCTACTGCCAGCGGACCGGCTATCGATTCGATGTCCGCAATCTTATCGTCTATTACCTGGATTGGTCCCTGAAGGGTCACATTGCCCGTGTTGGTGATCACATACTGATAGCTGATCACATCGCCCGCCGCCTCGTAGGTATCCTCTCCCACGATCTGCTTGTCCAAAGTCAACGCAGGATCCTGGGTGAAGCAGGCTCTGGCATCGGCCTCATCCTCAAACAATACCACATAAGGCATTCCGTCGTAGGTTCCTGTTGTCCCATCAGGCTGCTCTATTCTTGCAGCAATCAGGAATTCTACCGCTGAGGCTGTTGCCGTATTCACGTAGCATTCCTCATCAATCATCTCCTGGGTGATCTGGATCGAAGGGGTAAATGTCACTGTCTGTCCGACCTCAAGAACCGCCACCAAGGTGCTCAGTCCTGCCTGGGAATCTTCAACAATAATGTTGTTCAGCGTTACATTCCCCGTGTTCTCCACCACGATCTGGAATACCAAGTCGCCGCCAAGAATATTCTCATTCTCTGTCACTGTCTTGGTGATCGACAGATTCGGATCCTGACAAAGGTCTATCTCAGTTTCTCTGTTATCCTCTACTGTTTCACCGGATAGATCACTCACCTGAGTCTGTCCAACTAGGCCTGTTGCTTCAGCATGGTTGGTTACATAACCCATATCGGTGTCATCTGTGGTCAATACATAGGTGGCTGTGTAGGTAGCGTTCTCGCCTGGCAGCAAGGTGCCTGCAGCACTGTTCAGACTGCTGCTTACAAATGAAACCGAAGACATGTCGCCCGTTCCGCTGAAGCTCGTCTCTGCTACAGCTACATCAGACAAGGTCACATTGCCGGTGTTGTAAACCGTAAACGTATACGTTACCACATCTCCGGTATCGTAACACTCATCTTCTGAATCTATTGTGGCCGATTTGGTGAGGGCTATAGAACAGTTATTAATTGTCAAGGTGACAGGAGTTCTCTCGCTTCT
>JAKFFN010000177.1:0-15932 GCA_036675025.1 Candidatus Sumerlaeales bacterium
CAGGCAGGCCGTGCCCCAGCTGGTAAACGCGTAAAGCGGACCAGAGCATACCAGCGGCGCCATGGCAAACGCAATGGGCAGCGAAAACGCCTGTGCCTCGGCCCGGCGTTCCTTTACCAGCTCCTGTTTAATGGTCTCCACCGCTGTTTCCGTAAGTTTGCCATCTTCCAGTAGTTCCGGCGCGATATGGTGGCGCCTGAAGCTGTCGGCCAGCATTACCAGCGCTGATGGCATCGCCGCGAAACAAAGCGCCAGCGCAAGCATACCCAGAGACGCGGAGCCCGTAAGAGACAGGCAGATTGATGTCGCCGTCAGCCCTACCAGCCACGGAGTGTACTCGGCCGACGGCCACCTCCCGGCCCGCTTGTGCCAGAGCGCCATCAGCCCGGCGCCAATGAGAATCACGGCCAGTGCCTTCCAGGCCAGGGTGCCTGCGGTAAATTTCATGACCGGCTGAAACACGCCAAACCACAGCGCCGGGAAATAAAACAAACGGGCCAGAGGGCCTATGCAACCAATGCAGCCGGACTTCCAGATACCAAAGATAGCCACAGCCACACCGGCCAGGGAAAAATAAAGTGACCACATCGGAGCTTCGCCTGGTGGAAAGCCCGGCCACCCCTGCAGTTTGTAGATTGCGGCGATCCAACCTGCTACGGGAGCGAATGTAATCAACCCCAGCGCCAGTAACTGCCGCTTCCAGAGAAAAAACGCCGGCACTGCAAACACCAGCGCCACCACCAGCCCCAGCGCCACGGCAGACCACGGCACCAGGCGCGGGTCAAGCATCAGGCCACCGCGGCCTCTACGGCCGCATTCATCGGCGCCCGCACTACGCAGGCCCAGGCCGGCGGGAGGTTCAGCAAGGCAATCTGCCTTTCGCCACGGCCCATAAAATCTTCTATGATATTCTCCACCTCGTTAAGCCGCTCCCGTTCTTCATCAGAAAGAAACGGAGCCTTAAGCTTACGGATGCCAACGTACTCAAAAAAAGAAATCGTTCCCAGGGGTTTGGCCGCACAAAGAAACGCATCAAAAATCTTCCGGACGAGATCGGGAGAAAAATTATTAAAGGGCAGCCCGCTGATGATATGATCAAAGTGGGAATCAGCCCCCAGCTCTTCCACGGGTCCATGATGTATGGTGATCTGATGCGCCCAGGGCGAAAGGGCCGGATCCTGCAGCAGGCGGTTTTCCAGGTGGCGAACGAAACAGGAATTGATCTCACACAGGGTCAAATGGTCCCCTGGTCGCAGATGCCTGACAATTTCCGTAGTCAGGGCGCCTGTACCGGGCCCCGCTTCCAGGATTTCTACCGGTTCGTCGCACAGGGCTCTGTCAGACATCGGCAACGCCAGCTTTTTTGCCAGCCAGGGCGAGCTGGGCATGAGGGCACCGGTGCGCTGAAAGTTAGACAGGCTCTCGCGGATAAATGTCAGCAACGGTCGTTCATGCTTTCCAGCCGGTATTCAATCTTATGTGGATACAATACTCTAGAGACAGGACTTTGCGTCTCCCGTTCCCGATCCACTAATCTTCTACAGGAAATGTTCTACACAGTTTACAGATTAATCCATAGTGCAGCCGCAAAAAAAATTTTTGTCTGCCCTGGGTTTAAGCCTTTTGGAGGGGAATTTCCGCTATGTTGCCTTGGACCACTGTTAAAGTCGCGCTCCGCGCCCTTCGTGCCCACAAGATGCGCTCACTGCTTACGTGCCTGGGCATCATCATTGGCGTTGCTTCAGTTATCGCCATGCTGGGCCTGGCAGCCGGCACAAAAGACAAAATCACTGAGCGCATGCGGTCGTTCGGCGCAAACCTGCTGAGTGTGCGCGCGGGTTTTGACGGCGGAAGCAGCGGCGTACGCAATGCGGATCGCCAAAGCCTCAAAGTTGACGATGCGCAGGCGATACTGGCGCAGGTTCCATTTGTAAAAGCTGTGACTCCAGACCTTGACGGCAGCGTGCAGGCGAAGTTCGGCAACAAGAACTCCCGGGTAGAGATCAACGGCGAAGCCCCGCCTTATTTCGAAATCCGCAATTTCGAAATCGAAAAAGGCCGCGCCTTTAATGATACCGAGGTGGAGCGGGCTGACAAGGTCGTTGTTATCGGCCCGAAAACGCGCGACGACCTCTTTGGCGAAGGCGTGGACCCTGTTGGCCAGACCATTAAGGTCAATGGCGCGAACTTCACCGTAATCGGTATCACGAAATCCAAAGACGAAAATTCTGACGATAACCTCTGGGCGCCCTACACCACGGTGATGAAGCAGATCCTGGGGCAGGACCACATCGAGCAGATTTACATCCAGGTAAAAGACGGCGTGGATATGGCCGTGGCCCAGGCGGCGGTTGAAGATGTGCTGCGAAGGCAGCACCGCATCCAGCGCGGCCAGCCGGACGATTTCACAGTGCGAAACATCCAGGAGGCCGTCGATAACCTGAACACCGTCGCCCAGATTTTCACCCTGCTGCTGGCCGGCGTCGCCGGGATCAGCCTGCTCGTCGGCGGCGTTAACATTATGAACATTATGTTTGTGACGGTTACTGAGCGCACCCGTGAGATCGGCGTGCGCAAAGCCCTGGGTGCAAAGGAACGCGATCTCCTTGGCCAGTTCCTTTTCGAAGCGATTGCCCTCAGCACCGTAGGCGGACTTGTGGGAGTTGGGCTTGGCGTGGGCAGCATTTACCTGCTCAATTACGTGACTGCCAAGACCAGCGAGAGCGGTGAAGCCTTCGGCGCGCAGGTCAACAGCGGACCGATTATGCTGGCGGTGGGAGTCTCAGTACTGGTAGGCCTGTTCAGCGGCTTCTACCCGGCCCGCCGCGCGGCGAAACTCGACCCGATAGAAGCGCTCAGGTACGAGTAAGGCCGCGGCAACTCGAGCTGCCACCAATTGAATGCCCAGGTTTACTGTGACGCCTGCACCATGTCGTAAAACGCTTTTCCCTGGCCGGCGTGGGCTCCACCGGTGCGGTGAAGGCCGCCTTCGCTCACAGTGCCGTTGGTGGAATCATAAATCATACGGCCCGCCAGTTCATAGCCCGTAGCGTCGGCATCCAGATTGTTAAAGGTGTTATTGGTCTGGTAGCCCATGCCTTGGGGACCGGCAGACGATATTATGTACCAGACGGGTTTGGACCGATCTTTACCCCAGATTACGGCGCCACCGGGAACCTGGCCGTTACGCGCTACATACCAGTAAAGCTGAGACACGAACACGTGGACCGGGTCCGAACCGTTATAAAGAACTTTGCGCTCAAGATTAGCGCCGCGATAAAAGCCCCTCGCCGGGAACGGTGACTTAAAGGCGGTTACTGCGTTCAAGTAGGCGATGGGGGTCGTCAGGCGTTCAAGGGTAAGAGTGTGGGCTTTGCCAGGTATGCGGATGGCGCGCGACAGCTTGTTCATCCAGACGTAGGAGTTGTTATCAATATTGTACGTTTCCAGGCCCGTTGCCATGCTGCGCATGTCGGCTCTGCAACGCGATACTTTTGCGCGGGTTTGGGCTTCAAGAAAGTTGGGAACTGCAATGGCTGCCAGTATCGCGATAATTGCCACGACAATCAGGAGTTCGATTAAAGTGAAACCTGAGGTATTTACACGTGTAAGCTTCCAAGGCGTCATAATACTGTTTCTCTCTTTCACCACGGCGCGAGCCGCGGAACCGGATTTTTGGTCTCCGTGCGTCATGAAGGAGGCACCTATCTTTACGCCTGACAAGCAGCGCTAGATGCAAGGATTAAATTTGCCGCAAGGAAAACTCCGCCCATGCCTGGTTCCCTGCTCCCTGATCACAATCTTCCGGCTGAACTTTTTTTATCGCAACTGTATCTAGCCGTACTTACGGGCGCAACTTGTGCTTGATCAGCGCTTTTGCGGCATTTCTGCGCCCGGTTGCCCCTGGATTGTTAAGATATGAATAACCTTCAAAGACTCGTACTTGAACAAATAAAAAAATCCCAGAGCATGAAGCGGCTGCACGACCACGTGGCGCGGGCGAAGCCGGGTAAACCGTTTGCGATAAAAGGTCTGCGCGGATCATCGCTGGCAGCGGCCGTTGCCGATATTGCCGTATCTCCGTTTGCGAACCCGGTAGATGCGCCGCCTTTTATTTTCCTTGTTACGGGAAACTACGAGCGCTCCGGCGAATTGTATGACGACATGCAGTTCTTCGGTCTCGACCACGTTTACCATTATCCACGCACGCAGCTTTTGCCTTACGATGATGACGAGCCGCTGCTTGAAGAGCAGGTCAAACACCTGGAGTTCCTGCGTCTTCTCTCTGAGATTCAGCCGCGCGACGCCGATCAGCAGGCGCCTGTGGGCATCACGTCCATCGAAGCGTTGTTTACCCGCGTGCCCACCCTCGAGGCCTTCCGTGCCCTCACGGTGCGGGTTGAGTTTGCTCAGCCTTTTGATACGGAAGAGTTTGCTGATCGCGCTGTGGCTCTAGGCTATGAGCGCGTACCTACCGTGGAATCTCGCGGTGAGTTCAGCGTTCGCGGCGGCATTGTTGACGTCTTTCCGCCGGATGCAGAAAACCCGATCCGTATCGACCTGTTTGGCGACGATATCGAATCTATCCGCTATTTCGATCTGCACACGCAGCGCAGCCTGAAGGGCCATGGCGATCTGGAAGGCTTTACGCTCTTACCGGCGCGTGAAAAATCTGTGCTGGATAAGGCCTTGGATGTTACCGAACCGCGGCTGCCAATCCTGCTCGATCTGCTACCGAAGGGCAGCCTGCTGGTGTTTGATACGCCGGAAGTGTATCCTGTGCTGGATGAACGCTTTCGCCAGCTGACGGAGCGTCAGTACCGGGAGCATGGCCAGATCGCCGGCATCCATCCGCCCGATATCCTTTACGCAACCATGGACGAAGTGCAGCAGGCTGCCGCCCCGTATAAGCAGATCCAGCACTCGCTATTGCTTGAGGCGGAAGGTACCGCGTCCGGCGTTACCTTCGAAACGACCAGCTTTGAGACCATCAAGCCCAGCCTTGAACATTACCTGACCCAGATGCGCCGCCGCGTGATGGATGGGTACACCACCATGATCGTCTGCGACAACGATGGCCAGGCGCAGCGTATGGACGAGATGCTGCGCGAGAACGAAATCGGCGCGATAGTTTACCTGGAGGCCAAGGCCGGCAACGCGCCCATACCGCAGTATGAAGACATGACGCGGGATGTCATTATCACCGTCGGGCTGCTTCACGCGGGTTTCGTCATGTCTGATGCCGGGCTCTATATTGTTACCGACCGCGAAATCTTTGGCCGGTACAAGCGCCGCCACGTTTACCGCAAGATCTACAAGGGCGCGCCCATTGCCGACGCCCGCGAGATCCGCAAAGGCGATTACGTGGTGCACCTCGATCACGGTATCGGCAAATTTGAAGGCATCCGCACGCAGAACGTTGATGGCAAGGTAACCGATTTCCTGGAGCTGGTCTACGCCGGCGATGACAAGCTGCTCGTTCCGGTCGAAAAGATCTCCTATGTGCAGAAGTTCAGTGGCCCCGACGGCACGCCACCTACGCTTGATAAGCTTGGCAGTAAAAAATGGGTGCAGCGCCGCGAGAAGAGCCAGGAAGAAATCGAGGTTATGGCGAAGGAACTGCTTGGCCTGCACGCGAAGCGCGCCATGGCTCGCGGCCATTCCTATGGGCTCGATTCCCATTTCCAGAGAGAATTTGAAAGCAGCTTCCTTTACCAGGAAACACCGGACCAGTTGCGGGCCATTGATGAAGTAAAGAACGACATGGCCGGCAACAAGCCCATGGACAGACTGGTGTGCGGCGACGTGGGATATGGAAAGACGGAGGTGGCCATCCGCGCTGCCTTTAAGGGCATTATGGATAAAAAACAGGTGGCTCTCCTGTGCCCTACCACCATCCTTGCGCGCCAGCATTATGATAACTTCCGGGAGCGCTTTGCAGATTACCCCATCAAGGTAGAAATGCTTTCGCGTTTCAGGACGCCAAAAGAAACTCGTGAGGCGCTAAAAGGGCTGCAGGACGGCAGCGTCCATATGGTCGTCGGCACCCATCAGTTGCTAGGCAAATCGGTACAGTTTAAAGATCTAGGCCTGGTCATTGTCGACGAGGAGCAGCGGTTCGGCGTGACGCACAAGGAACGCCTGAAGGAGCTTCGCGCCAGCGTGGATTTTCTCACGCTAACGGCCACGCCCATCCCGCGTACGCTCTATATGGCCCTTAGCGGCCTGCGCGACATGAGCATCATCAACACGCCGCCCGCTGATCGACATCCCATTAAAACAAAAATCGTCCACTGGGATCGTGACCAGATCGAGGAAGCAATCCTGCGCGAGTTGAACCGCGGCGGCCAGATCTTTTTTGTGCACAACCGGGTTCAGAACATCCACGATATCACCGAGAAGATCCGAGAAATCGTGCCGCACGCGCGGATTGTTGTCGGCCATGGCCAGATGAACGAGCATGACCTGGAGCAGATCATTCTCGACTTCATCGACCAGAAATACGACATCCTGGTATCGACCACCATCATCGAGAGCGGCGTTGATATCCCCAACGTCAATACGATCATCGTGAACCGCGCCGACAATTTCGGCCTGGCACAGCTCTACCAGCTGAGGGGCCGTGTGGGCCGTGCAAATCGGCGCGCTTACGCGTATCTCATCGTGCCCTCGGGGCAGGCCATAACAGAGCAGGCTGTTGCCCGTCTGCAGGCCATTGAAGAATTCACGGAACTGGGCGTGGGCTTCAATATCGCCATGCGCGACATGGAAATCCGCGGCACCGGCAACCTGCTGGGCAAAGAGCAGCATGGCACAATGAACTCCATCGGCTTCGAGCTTTACTGCAAGATGCTGGAAGACGCCGTGGAAGAGATGCGCGGACAGGTGAAGGAAGAAGAAAGCCGCGAAGTTGAGATCCAGTGGAAGGTGAGCGCGTTCCTGCCGCCGGAGTACATCCCCGTGGAAAGCCAGCGTGTAATGCTCTATAAGCGCGTGGCGGAAGGCCGCACGCCGGAAGAACTGGACGAAATTTCAGCCGAGATCAGGGATCGTTATGGTGACGTGCAGCGCCTGAAACCGGGAACCACGGATGAGTTTGAAGAGGACCTGCCGGAACCGGTGGAAAACCTTTTCCTTATTGCCCGGATGCGCATTCTGGGTAGCAGGCTGGAACTGAAGAAGATCGTCGGCCTTAAGAGCGGGTTTAAGTTCGTGAAGGATAATGCTTTGGCGACCATGGGGAAGAGGGCGCAGAAACTTATCAGCGAACGTGGGCCGGATATTTATGCTGATGATCCTGACGCCCTGGAGTTTGGCTACCGCGACTGGACTAAACGCCGTGGTCTTACAGACGCTGTAAGAATGTTGGAAGGTCTGCAAAAGAAAAACAAGGTGGTGGCAGCGTGACGAAAGCCTGGATTCTGTTGCTCATTGCGGGACTGCTGGAAATAGGCTGGGCCGTCGGTCTGAAATACACCGAGGGCTTCACAAAGCTGGTCCCGAGTGTTCTGACGATTATATCCATGGTGGTCAGCATGATCATGCTTGCCATGGCTCTTAAACACATACCGGTAGGCACCGGTTACGCCGTATGGACCGGCATCGGGGCGGTGGGAACGGCAATCCTGGGAATTCTGCTTTTCGGTGAAAGCACAAATTTCGTGCGAATTGGGTCTATCGCACTTATATTAACGGGAATTATAGGCCTGAAGCTCAGTCACTGAGACGCGTGTAAATTCAGCAATATCAGCAGTGCACTTGGGGGCTTGCGATATGGCCCATTTTGTGTGAGAGATTTATGAAAATATACGATAATTGCATTGACTTAATCCCCACGCAGCGCCATAAATAGTACGCACTTATTAACCAGAGATGATCCGGTTTAAAGCAGCACAAGAACCGGCGTCCAGAAGGTCGTACTCAATGAAACTTAAATTTGTAGGGGCACTTGCACTGCTTGCAGCGTTTGCGGTCCCATCAGAATCTCAGGCTGCCGTTTTCGCGGCGCACCTGCAGATGGTTGACAATGGTAACGGTACGTTTAACCTGAACTACCGTCTGAACGAACCCGCAAACCAGGGCGTTACGGTTCGCGTTAAAGGCCCTTCACCGTTGACTACGGTTGTTCGCACTTTCAACCAGGGTGCGCAGACGACAGGTTCCCAGACGGTTGTGTGGGACGGAAAGAATGACCTGGCTGTAGCTGTTCCTCCGGGACAGTACACCTGGGAGGTGGAAGCTTCTACCAACAACACGGGCGCTACGGCGTATGTAAAAACGATTGATGGCTCGAATCCAATTCATA
This sequence comes from Candidatus Sumerlaeales bacterium, assembly GCA_036675025.1. Taxonomy (GTDB): domain Bacteria; phylum Sumerlaeota; class Sumerlaeia; order Sumerlaeales; family Sumerlaeaceae; genus JAKFFN01. The sequence continues at coordinate 8,306 of JAKFFN010000177.1, forward strand.
CTTTCTTTGCACCCTACGGTGTAGATACCAATAACGATCCTACCAGCCCGTTTTTCGGTACTGTCTATGTAACCAATAATGCAGGCACAGTTACCGCAACCGGTCGCGTAACAACAGACGGTGTTTATATCCTGAGCGCGGATATGGAAGACATCACCAACCAGGGAAATACTGCCTATGGAGGCGGAGTGGCCTGGGGCACAACCTCCAGCCCGTTCCGTTGTCATGTTGCACCCGACGGCAAAGTCTTTGTTGCGGACTGGTCCGACACGAACTCGGGCGTATGGATTATGAACCCCGCTAATCCGGCGGCACCATTCAGTGACCTGTTTGCCGATGGCGCGCTTCGCCAGGTAAGTGGCGTGACATCAAACGGAATGCATGGCAGCATCAGCTCCATCTATGTAGAAGGAACCGGCGCATCACGCGTAATGTACACGCTGGATGAAGACCTTACGGATCCCGTAGGCACCAGCGGCCAGACTGGCAGCGTGTGGAAATACCCGATTGGTACGGTAGACAGCAACTACGCTTCCTCCCGCACACTCGAGTACAACGACGCTGCAAACGGCAACCCGGTAATCAACTTCTCTGGCAAAGTTGTTCGCGACAACAAGGTTGGCCGTGGCACACTGTGGATCAGCCAGAACAGAGCATCGGAAGTTGAAGCCAATCCATGCGTATTCCACTACAATGGAACGGCTATCGATTGGAAGTCGGCTGTGGATTTCCCGGTTGAACTGAACAACCTGGCACAGGGCGCTATTGACGTAAGCGCTGACGGCAACCTGCTTGTTGCTGGCGGTAATGCTTACATGAAGGTGGTTGATATCACAGACCTGAACAATGAAGTTCTGGTTTACGCTGATACGCCTCCTGGCGGAACAAAACGCGATATGGCTATCGATGCCGCTGGAAATATTTTCCAGTCAACCAGCTCGTCTGAAGAAGTGATTTATTACTCTAAGCAGGGCATCAATGCCTTCACCACGCCTAACCCTACAGGCAGTGCAATCACCGTCGTAGGCAGCAGCGTTAACGGTTGGGAACTTTACTAAGTAGAGACTGATAAAGTTGTCAGCGGGTGAACCTTAATTGGTTCACCCGCTTTTTTTTATCTGGGCGATGGCGTGGATTGTTCTGCGAGATAGTTCTGGATTTCTTTCATAAAGGATTTCACGCCCTGCAGGCGGCGGTCAAAGGGCGGTTGCGCCCGCCCCTCGCGCATCTGGCTTACCTGGAATTCTAATTTACCGGCATATTCGTCGATGGCGAAGCGCTGGTCCTTAGATAGCTCCGACTTAGATTCTGCGAAGGTCCGCATATACGTTGCAAAACGGGAAAGTTCCTCTGCCTGTTCGTCGCTCAGTGCGGTGGCATCTGGCCTGACATCCTGCAACCTTTTCCTAAGTTCCACTGTACGAGCCATTTCAACCGGGTGACGGGAAGGCTGGGCCACTATTTCTTCATCTACATAGAGAGGAGCTGAGGCAACGGTAGGCGTAGTTTCAGTTTCAGTCGCGGTAGTTTCCGGGGCTGTTGCTGTAGTGATTTCCCGGCGCGCCGACTTTGCAGAACCCGGTGCCGATTTTCGCGGCGACGGCGTGATTTCAGAGATGTCCAGAGAGCCACTTTCTTCTCTGCTCACTTCGGTTTCAGTGGGTAAAGCTTCACGCGGTTCTTCAGTGGCTTCCCTGGCACAGCCAGTAAGGGCAATGATAGCGGCGAATGCAGCGCCCGAAAAAAGTCGCATGAAAATAGTCCTTTGGAAAATGATAATACTAAAGTACATTTTACGATAAGCAAATTTCTCTAGAGCCACATTACATTACAGACAGACGTTAAGGTAAGCTCAACGTCAGCGAAAAATAATAAAGCCTCCCTCAAACGAGGGAGGCTAAATTACCTTAACGAATGCTATCTCACATTTGCCGCTTAGTAAATCGACCAGTCATTCACAGAAGAGTTGGCAGTCGGCTCGAAGAAGTTGGCTGCGAACGGGTCATCCATGTTTTCATATGTGACTTCACCATTGGTTACGGAAGCATCAACATTGATTGTGCCTGTTCCACCCGTAGCAGCGACCAGCGGATTTGCCCCTGTAGTTGAAAGGACAGAATCCGTAACGGTCCAGACGGCGGTTGAAGTATTGTAGAGGCCGTACTTGGTCGAGTTGTCAGTAAAGATGCTGTTGGTAATTGTGACTGGCCGGGTGGCGGCGGCAAAGCCGTATAGCGCGCCGGCATTCGTGCCGGTTCCGGCATTGTGGAACACGGAATCTTCCACGGTTACCGTGTCTTTGCCGAAGCCCGTGGTATCCAGCAGGCCTGTGACGGCGCGGAGAGAGATACCGTCGCCGGTGTTTGCGAACACGCAGTTCTTTACATGGTTGATCCATGCACGCGATCCGTCACCCAATACGCCGCCTTCAGCAATAACAGGAGGCAGGCAGTCGTAGAAACGGACGTAATCAAACTCGCCGGCAACGGGCTGAAGATCGGCAGGCGCATAATAAAGCCATACAACGGCTGGAGAACCCGCGTTTTGCAGGTTGCGCACGATGATCGGGTTGGTTTCCGTACCCTTCATACGAATTATTGAACTCCACGATACCTGCGCCACGTTACCATCAAGGTTCGCAAAAACGCAGCCTTCATTAATGTTAAGGAAACAGTTAATGAAGTCCGTATCAAGTCCGCTCATCCAGACTTTGAAAGCCTCTACGCGCGGATTGGCACCCGTGAGCGGCGTCATGGATGCAAAAACCGAATTGGTTACGTTGATTGTGAGATCACCGCGCTCGGATCGAGAGAAGCCCCAGATACCAGCGGCGCCCGGTGCCATTCCTATGACTCCGGCATTTCCAAGTTTTGCGTCATCTTCGGGCCGTCCGGTCGTGGTCAGCGGTTGATTACTGCCGTCATTGGCTGTGAACACACAGTCTTCAATATTAACCACAGGATTCTGGCCTGCTACACCCGGCGCCTTGACGACCATAAAGCTGTTGATAAGCTGGCCGCCTGCAGGATCTGCAGGGATAAAAGCGATATTCTTAACCGTAAGATCGACTGCCTGCCGCCAGGCAAAGGCCGGGAAAGCCCCTGTGCGCAAGGTTTGATCCGTAGCCAGGTTTGCCTGGCCGGCAAAGACGGCCAATGCAGGACTTCCCGTTCCATCCACGCCCTGGATAGTGATGTCGTCATCAATCGTCAACGTGACTGGCGCGGCCGGCGACGTGGAATCTGCGACCACAGCAGTAACCTTGCCGATGACTGGGCCATGATCCGCGCGGACGTTAATTACGTTTGCTGCTACATTGCCGGTGTTTGTTCCACCGGTTCCAAAACTTGCCAGTGCGCTTTGCAGATCAGTAAACACAGTGGTGCCGTTTGCGGTTCCAGTAGGATCTACAGTCACCGTTTGCGCGAAAGCTGATCCGCTGAAACATCCCGCTCCTACGAGGCCAAGTGCTACTGCAAGCCTTGTAGTTTTTGTGCTGCTAAAAATGGATATGCCCATCCTGCCACCCCTTAAGAAATAAATATTTCAAAAAGGTTAAGGGGATGCCAGATTACACTGCAAGCTCAAAATGGCACGAGCCTAACCCCCGGCCTTTGATCAGGAGTTACGGGTTTAAGTTAGCCATATATACAGGATTATTTGCAAAGGGCCGATCGAGGGCAGCAAGCTCCAACCTGCCCCATAGCACCCCGGATACGAACCCGTTCTTCTCAACAAGTACTGTATGGAGAATCTTGTTCTCGGGGTTTGGATGTCTGCCGATGAACACCTGCCCGTTCAAAGAAACGGACGTTTGGAGTCCATCGGATGTTCCCCCGGCAAATTCCAGATCCTGCTCAAGGCGCCGGGCCATCCGGTCTGTCGCGCGCCAGGTGCCGCCGGTTTCGCTGACTATCGGCTTGCCGTTGATGGTTACCCGCCGGTCGTCGTACGCCAACACGATCAGGCGGTGCTCCGGCGACTTCTGCAACCATGCCACCAGTTTCTCTCCATGGCCATCTTCGTCTGAGTAGCTGTAGTTCGCATCGATTAACACAATATGCTGCACGTGATCAGGAATAGAATCATGGGCATTCAGAACGCCCCAGATATAACTGCCCCCGCCGCTGTGCGCAATCAGATCAATAGTAGCCTCCGGGCCGCCTGCCCGCTTGCGAATATCTTCGGTCAATTCCCTGATCCAGGTATCGGCGCCATCCACCGCCTTTCGCCAGGCGGGCCAGCTTAAGGAATCCGCTTCAACAACTGCAGTAATTACTGAGCGCGATGTCCAAAGTTCGCGTACCCTGCGGGTCTGCGCGGCGATATGCTGGATGCCGTAGTGCCAGTCGAGCCCCGGCTCAGCCGCGCGGCCCAGTGCTTGTTCTGTCGTATTTCCGTTGGGTAACAGGTAAAGCACCACATGAGGACGCTTAAGCAATTTCTCAATCGGCCTCTGCACCGTTACCCGCACGCCAGGCTCGAGGGTAAATGAAGTGAAAGTCTCATTTCCCACAGGCACCGGCGCCAGCCGATTAGCAGGGTTCTGCGATATAGCCTGAACGCCCGTTGATACTCGATCCTGCTTCGCCGGGGCCGTAGTTTCCGCAGCGCCCGCGGCCAGAGATGCTCCCAGCACTGCTGCTGCCAGACACCCATCCAGGAACCTGCAAATTCGGAACATCTTTTGCCTCCAGATGATAATGAGACAACTTTTTAAAAGGATTACAGCCATGGCGGGAAAACTTGAAGGCGAGGTTGCAGTAATAACTGGTTCCGATTCCGGCATAGGCCAGGCAACGGCCATCGCGTTTGCCCGCGAGGGATGCGACGTCGCCGTCACCTATCGCCGCGACAAGGAGGGCGCCGAACATACGAAAGCAGAAGTGGAAAAGCTTGGTCGGAAAGCCATTGTTGTGCACGTGGACCTGATCGAGCACTACGAAGTCATTCGCCTGTTTGAAGAAGCCCGCGACAAGCTCGGCCTTGTCACCGTCCTTGTAAACAATGCAGGCACAGGCGGTGGCGACACAGTGAAGGATATGAAGATCTCTGACTGGGACTGGGTGATCCGCGCCAATCTTTACGGTGCCTTCTATTGCGCCCAGCAGTTTATCCGCGGCATCGAGGGCAGCGGTCGCCATGGCGTGATAATCAACGTGACGAGTGTACATGAAGACGCTCCGGTGGCAGGCAACTCCGCCTACTGCGCCGCAAAGGGAGGCCTGCGAAACCTCACGCGGTGCCTGGCCCTTGAACTGGCTGAGAAGGAAATCAATGTTGTTAACATAGCCCCCGGAATGATCCTTACCCCCATGAACCAGGAGGCGAAAGACGATCCGAAGAAGTATGAAGAAGCCGTGCAGCGGATACCGCAGAAGCGGGCCGGTCAGCCGGAAGAGATTGCAAACCTGGCCGTGTTTCTCGCTTCAAAAGAGGCTCGCTATATCCACGGCACGACCATCTTCTGCGATGGCGGCCTGATGCAGAACGTCGCGCCTAAGTGTAACGAGGATTAAAACGCTGGCAATACCGACACGCCGGCTAAGGCTCATTTATACGCAATAGCTGTCGAATTTGCTTAAATCGTGCACGTGCATGCGACCCCGTCCACGTGCACGAAAGTCACTCCTTATCAGCCGTCCCAACCAGTTCCGGCAACTCAATCTGGTGCATTTCCGTAATCGGGCTCCCGTAGGTGTAAAGCCGGCCCTGTTTATCCTGCGCCACTTTCTCTGCACCCGTCGCCAGCACGGTCAGCTTCTTCGTATCCGCATCGATCCGGAACAGCTTGTTCGCCAGTGTGCCATACACGTTGCCGTCCTTCCCCGTGATCAGCGAGCCATCACGATACCTGCTGGCAACGCTCGGGAATTCGTCTTTGCTGTAGATGATCCCGCGTTTTGCCGGGTCAAAAACGAAAACCACTCCGCCGGCCAGACCCCAGATGTTCCCATCGGGCCCCACATGCAGCTGGCAGATAGCAGGTTTACCTGGCGCCGGTACGACGGAGAAAACTTTCTCCCTCTTCGCGACGTCCCACACAAACAGCTCCGCCTCTTTCGCCTTCGGCGTTACGCCCATGCCGCCATACACCGATGAACCGCCATAGACCATTCCGTCTTTATAGGCCAGTGCCACGATGCTCTGGTCTGGCACTATGTTCCAGTGCACCTCCGGCTCGCCCCGCTCCTTCACATCCCACACCGCCAGCGCTCCGCCCAGCATACCGTTTTTTGGCACCGTGCCGGCAAATAGGCTACCCATGTCTTCAGAGCCCGCCATGCCAAATGGCCTGTCCTGGTTTGTGAAACCAGCGATGTCCGGGTTATCCTGCAGCGAGAAGATCTGCTGCGGGTTGCGCGGCTGCGGATCATCCATGTTCCACACGCTACCGGGGTTCCACGGCTTATCCGTATCGTACTCATAGATGCGGGCGTTCGGGTAAACGCCCATATAAAGTTTGTTACCGACAAACACCAGGCCTTCTGTCTGGCCGCTGCCGTGCATGTGCTCGATTTTGCTGGTGGCCGGATCAAAGATGCCCATGTTACCGGCCAGGTAGCCGCCTGTGTAGATCCTGCCGTCGGGGCCACTCTCGATATCATGGATGTTCACCGGTTGCCCCTCGTACTCAATCGGCGTAACCTCTGCCTTGCCGGTTTCCGGGCCGAACTTATACATCTGGCCGCTGTTGCCGACCGTGCCGACCAATGTGTGGCCGGGCCAGGCAGGGTCATTCAGCTTTACCCAGCTATAGCCCGTGATGGGCCCCTGCACGTTCGCGTCCAGCTTCTTAAAGGAGTTGTTATCCAGGTTATACTCATACATGTGCCGGTCGAGTGCCGAGTAGTACATCTTGTTCGCGATTGGTGACTTCGGCGAAAGCCCGCGACTAGCGTTAAGGAAGACATTGGTCGTCTCGCCCGTGTCGGCATTTGTCAGCATAACCTCTTCGCCCGTCTCCGCGTTAAGCACGAAGTACTCAAACGGATTATGCGATTCCTTGCGGCAGAACAGGCGACCGCCCTCGACGTTAAGATCGTAAACAGAAGTGATATCCTTGTACTTCGGCGGCAGCAAATCGCGCTTCTGACCGTTGTCCAGGTCATACTCCACCAGCTGCGGCTGGTTTCCGATGCCAAAATAGAGCTTGTTGGTTTTAGGATCGTGAACCGTCACGCGAATCCAGCGTTCCTTCGCTGTGACAGTGGTCATATCGCCGAGATCGCGAAACGCCTCTTTCTGCGGGTCATACTCATAAGCATGCCCGGAAGGGTAGCTGCCTCCATAAACTTTTCCATCTGCCGTAGCGACTGGCGGATAGAGGACAGTGTCATTGGTCTTAAATGGGTGCCCCAGGTTTTTCAGTTCTTCAGTCTTCGGATCAAAACGGTAGAGATAACCCTGGTTATACGCCCCCAGGTACACGGTGCCATCCGTAGAAACCAGCACACCCCAGGCGCCGGACGTATCTGGCAACGGATGATTCGCCACCACGTCACCCGTCGCTACGTCTACCACAGAAAGCACCGCGGGCGCACCCATCAGCACGGTGTAAATGACATGGCGGCCGTTTTTGTCGACACCAACATCGCCGCGCATCATGGTAGCCTTGCGCACCTGC
>JAKFFN010000249.1:0-2672 GCA_036675025.1 Candidatus Sumerlaeales bacterium
TACCGCAGCAGGGGGCGACACCATTTGACCTGACACCACGAAACACCGACTTAATTTGGCACCGGCCCGGGCAACTGCTATCCCCACCAGCAGCCCACTCTATCCAACATCGCGCTTTCCCCCCCGGTCCCACACCGCGTGCCTTCCCATTATAAAAAAGAACCGCAGCGCTCTCGCGCTGCGGCCTTACAACACCAAATCAACTGCAGCGGTCATCACCTCGCCAAAGGGCCCGCTCGCAGAGAAAAGGATCTATTATGTTACTCAACACAGCAAAAAATATCGCTGCCAAAGTGCGACGCCGTTCAGTTTTTTCTTCGCCTCTAACCCGCGGAAGAAGCTTGGCTAAATCTCTCGCATGCGCCGTCATAGCTGCAGGAGCACTCACAGCAGAGGCCGTTCCTTTTGATAGCAGCACGGTCGACTCCACCGTCGTCGTCGACGCCGCCGGCGGCGGCGATTACACTTCCCTAGCCGACGCCGCCAATGCCTTCAGCGCCGTCTCCGGCGGGATCAACGCCAACTGGACCATCCTTATCAATTCCGATCTTACGGAAACCGCCAGTTCGACTTTCGGCAACACCGTAGCGCCAGGCAAAAGCGTAACCCTTCGCCCCGGCCCTGGTAAAATGCCAACGGTAACCTACACAATGACGACTGCAAATACCAGCGGCATTAATGGTGGCTTGCTGGTAGGAATCACTTCAGCCGGTCCGGCACCGCAGATAATAAACACCGATAATTTTATTTTGGACGGCTGCAATGAAATCGGCGGCACTGAACGTCATGTGACGATTGCGACTGCTAACCAGGCCAACTTTAGCGATAAAGCGGTGCACATTATCGGCGGCAGTAACGGCGCAATCAGAAATGCGAATATTACCTCTAATGGCGCTAATAGTGGGCTAAGTCATTTTGGTATCTATTTCAGCACCCGTGCATCAGGCGGAATTCAAGTACCTACGAATTGGACGGTCAGCAACTGCAACATTGAGGCCATTGCGTCAAACGCCTCACAGGGAATCGGTTGTGTGAATGAGTCCGGGAATACCAATCTCGTTCAGAGCGGACTGCATCTCGAAGGAAATACTATTACTGCACGTACGCGCGGGATTTTTCTCAACAATAACTCAGATACCTCCATTGTCGGAAACACTATCCGCGTGGCACAGACGACTTCAGGATTTCACAGTTATGGAATCTGGCATCTGTCATCCGGATTAGCCACTGGGTGGACCATAAATATTGCAGGCAATACCCTGGATCGCCTCGAAACAGCTAATACTCACAGCGCAGGCGAATTCGGCATTACCGCCATCTCGTTAAGTGGAGGTTCCGGCACTTACGACATTCATAACAACATGATTACCGGTTTCGAGTTTGTAGAATCCCCCACAAATTCGGACATGTATTATCGCGGAATTGCCTGCGCTCTAAATGATACGCAGCTGTTCGTCAGACAGAACTCCGTAAACATGCGGTTGGCACCGGAGCATGTTAACGGAACTGACTCAAAGCGAATTGCAGCAATTTCTTTCCCTAGTATTTCAGGCGCCAACAGCTTGGAAATCACCAACAATATCGTTAACTACGCTCATAACCGCGGTATGGTTTATTACGCTAACACGCAGTTGCCTGCATCAGCCGTGATCGACTATAACGTGTACGGCGTAACGGCAGCTCCGTTGTTCGCGTACCTGGGAGGTCTTACATTTTCGGACTTTCCATCCTGGGAAGCGACTTATGAAACCCATGGGAGTGGCGGCTTCAACCCCTTCACGTCCGCAGGCTCCGCCTGGGCTTCTGAGACAGACCTTCACTTCTCGCCCCCAACTGCGTTGCCTTCCGGTTTAATATCCGGAACGCCTGTAGCCGGCATTACCACAGACATCGATGGCGAAACCCGCAGCGCTACTGCGCCTATGCCAGGCTGTGACGAACTCATCAATGTAGTTCCTGCAGTTCCTATGGCCGCCACGGACGTGGCTGTTTCCAAAGTTGGCGACAACCTCAGCGTAACCTGGACCGACAACGCCTCCGATGAATCCGGCTACAAGGTCATGCGCTCCATTAACGGCGGCGCCGCTTCAGAAGTTGCCAGCCTCTCGGCTGGTGCCACCAGCTACACCGACGAAGACGTTAACTCGTGCAGCACCTATGGCTACGTCATCGTGGCATACAATGACGGTGGCGAAATGCCATCGGCAGCGGCGTCTTTTGACAACGGTGAAATCCCCGTCATCACCATCCTCGGCGATAACCCTGCAACGGTGGAGCAGTTCAGTGCTTACACCGATGCGGGCGCTACGGCTGTTGATGCCTGTGGCACGGACATTACCGGTGACATAGCAGCCAGCGGTGAAGTTGATACGGATACCGTCGGCAGCTACAGTGTCACCTACACCGTTACCGATGCCAACGGTAAGCAGGATACGGAAGTTCGCACGGTTAACGTCGTGCTTGGCCCGGTGGCTGCGCCGACAGGCGTGGCTGTTGCCGCGGCGGGTGGCGGTCTCAGCATCACCTGGACCGACAACGCCAACAACGAAACCGGTTATCGTATCATGCGGTCGATCAACGGTGCGGCGGCTGTGCAGGTTGCAGATATGGCTGCCGGCTCCACCAGCCACACTGATGCCGATATCAACATCTGCAGCAGTTACGTCTACACA
>JAKFFN010000104.1:0-2664 GCA_036675025.1 Candidatus Sumerlaeales bacterium
ATTGCTGGTCTGGATTCTGGCCTACCTGAATATGGCCGGGGGCGACTTCATCGAGGTTTTCATCGGTACAACAAAGGTCGCTGAATTTCCGGTGACCGACGCGCATTTCGATGATCAAGGCCAAGCGAAAAACATTCCCTTCCATGTGCCTAAGCAACACATGGAAGACCTGTTTGTGTCTTTGCAGCCACGTAACGCGGACTTCTGGTACAAGGTTACACGCATCAGCGGCAACCCTGATGACTCGCCCCGTATTTCGTTGTTTTACAAAAAACCGGCACCGGGCGAACCGGATACCGAGGGCGGCATGCCGTTCAACCAGGGCCTGATGTTCCCTGTTGCCTCGGAAAGCTTCGTCGATCAGACCGTGATCGATAACGGCATGTTTGTGACGGTGTTGGCATACTTCAACCAATCCATCGGTGATGTGGTCGTACTTGCCTTCGGATCACTGCTGCTGGAAATGACCGTCACCGCGCTAGGTGATGTCGTCTTCGAGCTGACGCCGGAAATGCTCGCCCCCCTGGCACCTACCAACAGCCTGGTGGTGCGCTGGGAAGTGTCCGATGTGGTGGAGAACTACAGCGGCTGGTCGGATGCGCTGATCATCCCGTTCAGGCCCGGCATGGTGTTGCTGGCTGCTCCAATTTTCGAATTGGCCGATATGGACAATGTGGTGAACCACGACTCGCTCGCCGGTGGTGCGATGAACGTGCTGGTCACTGGGGTATTTGCAGTAAATGATCTAATCGAATTGTTGCTTGAAGGGTTCACCAAAAGTGGCGTCCCCGTTTCCCACACCTACAGCCGAACACTGACGGGCGCCAGCAGGACACAGGACTTTCCGGTTGAGAATGAATGGGTACGCAACCTCATTGGAGGTTCGTTGCGGGCGACCTACAAGTTGATCAGGGCTGGCAAGCCCCAACAATCAAAGCCCGCCGATGTCACCATCAAAGGCACGTCCCAGCCATTGGGTCCTCCGACTGTCGAGCCGCTGGTGAACAACGACACCGTACCAGTGGATACCGCTATGGCGGAGGTGAAACTCGCTGAATACTGGCCCTTGAAAACAGGCGCAAACGCCGAAATGTGGTGGCAAACAACCGATCCGGAAGGGATTACCGTCCTATTCATTTTCCAACTGATCGTCACCGACCCGAAACAGCCGATCATCTTTAATGTACCCGCCAAGTACATCTCCCCTTACCCCGGCACCCCTTTGGCGGTGCAATGCAAGATCACCAACCCAGGTGAGGCGCAGGTGTTTTCAGAAACGCTCATACTCAGGATTGGTGACGAAGCGAAGATTGAGTTGTTGCCACCGAAGCTGGTCACCCCGGCGGTAAATCCGATTGACGTGTTCGCGCACCCGAATGGGGTGACCGTCCAGGTCGAATATCTGGCAGCGCGGGACGGGGACAGAGCGCGATTGGTTGAGCTTAATTCTTCAACCGATTCGCCGAAGTTTTCGCTGAGGGAGTTCAACCAGAACAAGCGTGTCAACACTGTATTGCCCGCAACTTTTCTGGCGGCGCGCCAGGGTAAGGAATTTGCGTTGCGGTGGAATTTGAATAGAAGCAATGCGTACGCCGGAAAATCGCCGGAACTGGAATTGACGGTGTTGAAAATCGTGGATGGCGACACTCGCATGCCGACACCTATCCTTGCGGGCGTAACAGTCAACGAGCTGGATGTGAAGAAGCTGCAGAACGGCGACCAGTGTCATGTGGCTGGGTGGCCGTTTCAGGCCCTCAGGCAGACTGTCTGGTTAAGCTACACAGGATTCAATACCCTGGGACAACAGATTACGCACAAAGACCTTAACGGTGAGCCCATCACCTCGACGCAGGGGTTGAGCCGGCCGGCGCCCATTGAATGGTTGAAACAGCTCAAAGATAAAACTGGATTAACAATCACAGTGAAAGTGAATCTGGCCGGGAAGCCAGATGAAACTTCGGCAGTGACTTTCCCCATACGCACCTACCTCGTCAAGTCGACACCGGTATTATCGATCGACACCCGGCCAATGACGTTGTCAGGTTTGTCCGTGAAAGCCAATTGGTCCGGAACTGGAGCTGACTCCGTTGGAAATACGGAAATTCGAGTCGCTTCGGGCGGACAACCTCCCTTTCTCTACACTTCCGATGACTCAAGAATTGCCTCCGTGACATCAGGCGGAAAAGTCACTGGAAACTCCAATGGCAGCACCACCATCCGGGTGACAGATCAAAACGGGACTTCGCGCTCTTACCCCGTAACGGTAAGTAACGTGTTTCGGTTGGCTATAAACGATAACAGCATGAATTACCAACAAGCTCTCAATTGGATGTATTCGCTTCCCGGGGCATCCCCTGTTACACGGCTGGCGTTGTATGACTTGATTAGGGTCTATGGGCGCATGCCGATTTATAAACATTACTGGTTATGTGAGAAGGGGGCGTGTCAGGGCATATCTGTAGGTTTTGCTTTTTTTCACCACGAATATCGAGCCATTTACTGCGCAGATGGGAGGGCTAACTACCTAGGAGCCTGGTGCCTGCTGCGAACATAACCTGAGACAAGGGGACGTTGCGCAAGTCGTGAGATCATGTACCTGCCCAAAAGCTTCGTAGTTTTCGCAGTGCCTACAGAGGGTTGCATCCACTCTGCTGGCACTGCTGA
>JAKFFN010000064.1:0-15876 GCA_036675025.1 Candidatus Sumerlaeales bacterium
GCGGCCGTCGGCTGCGCGGTCTTTTACTCTCTCGGCCAGGGCAATCATTTTGTCTTCGGGCATGGCTTCAAATCCGCCGGCGATCTGGAGGTTTTGATAGAGCACTTCCAGGGAGTTCATGCCACTGACGGTGGTTGTGACGGGCAGGCTCATGGCATAACCCAGGGCTTCCTGCGCGGTAACAGCGCCTTCTTTTACCATGTCGGCGGCTCCGCCAAGACTTTTCATTCCAATGGCGGCGATGCCACGTTCGTTGAGCATGGGAAGAATCTCTTTTTCAAAGCTGAGGAACGACGCATCAAAGGGGTTGAGTGGCATCTGGACAGCATCGAACGGGAAGTCATGCGACAGCATCTCTTTGTGCAGTTCCGGGCTTTTGTGTCCGGTGAAGCCGATGTAGCGGACTTTCCCCTGTTCTTTGGCCTTGAGCAGGGCCTCGACGACGCCGCCTTCAGAAAAGTGATTTTTGGGGTCGTTGTGATAGGCGACTTCGTGAATCTGCCAGAGATCAATCACGTCTGTCTGCAGGCGGCGAAGAGAGTCTTCCAGTTGCTTCATGGCGACATCGGCGCCGCGGCCGTGGGTGCAGACTTTTGTCATGAGAAAAGCTTTGTCGCGGCGGCCATCGGCCTTGAGGGCTTTACCCATAACTTCTTCGCTTTTGCCGTTGTGATAATCCCAGCAGTTATCCATGAAGTTGATCCCGTGATCCATAGCCTCATGGATGATGCGAATGCCTACGGCTTCTTCCGGAATACCAATGTGAAACCCGCCAACTCCAATAATGGAGACCTGGTCGTCATGTTTGCCGAATTTGCGCTTGGGAATGGGCGCGAGGTCTTTTGGCGGAGTGGCCGAGGTGGCGGTGCCGGTACTTTGCTGCGCGTGAAGGCGGGTGGCTGCGCCAGAGGCGACAATGCCTGCGCCTATGATGCCTGCACGTTTTACAAAATCACGACGGTTCATTTCGTTGCGGTTAGACTCGGGGCTCATGACATTTCTCCAGTTGGTTTGCCAGCTTCGTATTTCGGAGCAAGGGGTGTACCGATAATAGAAGTCGCGGCGGGGTGGGGCGAGAGATCAGCGGTTTTTTGTGCGGCCCTGCGCCAATATCCTCGTTGACAACCCCCCTGCACCATCGCCAAACCGTTCACCGATGAACTGGCGGGCAGAATAATGAGATTGATGAATCGAGAGCGATTGAAATACCAGGCGATTGGCGCGGTGAGTATTGCCGTATTTGTAACGGGACTATTAGGGACCCAGGTTGCCGTTACAGCCCAGACGACGCCTCCGCCCGCCGCTGCAGCAAAACCTGATCGTCGTTCATCGCTGCCTAAAGAAGCGCTGGAAAAGGCGCGACAGGCTGAAAAGCTGCTGGCAGCAAATCAGCCGGACCAGGCGATCGCGATTCTGCAGGAACTTGATAAGCAGCACCCCGGCAACCCCGCCATCAACCTGCGCCTGGCGGAGGTGCATGACACGCTTAGCCGCTATGGCTACGCCCTGGTGTATTACCGCCGCTATGTACTGCTGGCCGGGCAAGACGCGCGCGAGATGGCAGCTGCGCGCGTGCAGACGCTGGAGCTGATGGCGGGGATAGATGACGATGCCGCGGCCGCCGCGAAGGCGCTGGGCGTAAACACAGTGCCAGTGGCCACGCCTGCGCCAAGGGTGGAGCGGATGATTGCGGCGGAAGCCAAGGACGGAACGCTGGTGCCGCTGACCAGCGAGGAAGACCTGAAGAACATCCGCAGCCTGACCGCAAAAGCCGCGGCTGCCAGCCCGGCAGTAACTCCCACGCATACGCCAATTATTATCCCGGAAACGCTTTCGGCCACGCCTGCTCCGGTGAAATCGACGCCGGGAGCACCTGCCGCTGCCGCTGCGGCACGAAACGGTGAGGCTATGACTGTTTCAACAGTGGGCAGCGCGCCGCAGGCTGGCGAGGGGGAAACGGCGGCGACTTCACCTGGAGCGGCGGCTCCTAGGGCGCCAGGCACATCACGAGTTTCGGTTTACTCTGGAGCCACGCCAGCGCCGGCCGACAAGGATGCGCTGCTGGCGAAGGCGTTTGTGAAAGCTGACTCTCCGGCGACCATCAGCATTGAAGACACGAAGCCAGAACCGGAAAAGAAAAACGAGCCTGCTACCAGGGCAACTCCGCTAGCGCAGCGGAAAGATTCTGACAAAAGCAACAAAACACAGGCTTCGGGAGACTCTTCCATTGTCCCTTCTCTGGGCGACGCCGTGGCATATACGAAAGCGACACCGGTGAGCGATTCTGCGCGGGGAGCTTCATTCTTCCACGTATCGAAATCCAACAGCAGCCATGCGCAGGTGGTTATCCTGAATGACCTGCCGCAGGGTGTGGTGACGATCTCCATAATACCGCCCGATGACCGGGAAGTGCTCTCGGCCATCCTGGTGCCGGGCGAATCAAAGACGCTTTACGTGCCGCAGGGGCGCTACCAGGTGACGGCAAACGCGTCTACTACGGATTACTCCCCCATCACGCTGATGAACACGCAGTTTCAGTACACGTTCCAGGCGGGCCGCCAATACACGAGGCGGGTAACGCCGGATTCTGTGCAGCGGGTGAATTGATCGCGGCGGGTAGTCCGGCCAGGCATCGCCTGAATCTGATGCGCAGGCCTAAATTTTCCCGCCGCGCATGCGTTAACTAATGCTCATGTTGATAGACCTCGACAACCTTGACGTCGGCTATGGCAGCAAGGCCGTGCTTAGCGGCGTAACGCTGAGGTTTGAGAAGGGTGTCGCAGGGCTGCTGGGGCCGAACGGCGCGGGCAAGAGTACTCTCCTGAAAACACTGATGGGGTTTCTGCGGCCGCTGGGCGGAAACGCGCGGGTGTTTGATCTGCCGGTGCCGGAACGGGCGATGGAAGTGCGAAGCCGGATCGGCTATATGCCGGAGACAGAGTCTTTTATACCGGGGATGAGCACCGTGCAGTTCGTAGCGTACATGGCGCAGCTGTCGGGCCTTCCCAATGATGCTGCCATGGAGCGGGCGCACGAGGTGCTGCAGTATGTGGGCCTGGGCGAGGCGCGGTATCGAAACCTGGAGACCTACAGCCTGGGCATGAAACAGCGGGCGAAGCTGGCGCAGGCCATCGTGCATGATCCGGCGCTGCTGCTGCTGGATGAGCCGACCAACGGCATGGATCCGGAGGGCCGCCGCGAAATGCTGGAGCTGGTGGAAGACCTGGCGCAGAACAAGGGCATGTCGATCATCCTTTGCAGCCACCTGCTGCATGACGTGGAGAACGTGGCGGACCAGGTGATCGTGCTGGGCAATGGGCGCGTTGTGAGTAAGCAGGTGCGTGATCATGCGCAGGCGGCAACAGATGAGGATGTCATCTACCTGGTCCGTGTGCGGAACAACAGGGACGAGTTTTTGCAGGAACTGACGGGGCGCGGGATTGAGGCAAAGCCGGCGCCGGATGTGGCTGATGGTGTACTCGTAGCGATACCGCCGGGTGAACCGGGAACGCGGGTGCTGTTTGCAGCGGCGAGTCAGGCTGGCACGCTGGTGCGAAGGCTGGAGCAGCGGCGAGAGCGGCTGGAGGATATCTTTGTGAAAGCGGTGGGAGAGCTCGGCAATGCCCATTTATGACCAAACCTTCCGTCGCTACACGGGCACGCGTCATCTCCAGGCGTTGTGGTGGCCGGTTACGTGGTACACGTTTAAGCCGATATTGAAGCGCAAGCTTGTCTGGATACTCATGGTGGGCTTCTTATTGTACCTGGGAGCAATCAGCGTGGGTTTCTTCGCTACAGCGAAACTGGGCGAATTCATAAAAGGCGACCAGTCTGAAGAAGCGATGCGTGCTATCCGGCGCGAAGGCGTGCGGATGTTTGGCGCGGATATTTCACTGGGCACGGTGCTGTACAGCGTAATGCAGCCGCTGAAAATGCTGCTGTGGCTTCTTGTGCTGGTGGCGGGAGCGGGCGCGATCAGTAGTGATCGCCGCCATAATGCGCTGCCGCTATACTTCAGCCGCCCGCTGAAGCCGTGGCACTACACAGTAGGAAAAATTTTGGGCGTAGCAATCCTGCCACTGGGAGCGATGCTGTTTACCCAGTGGTTTGTGGGTCTGCAGTATATCGCGTGGTACTTCCCGTTCTCGGCATTTTTTACCGAATTGCCGACCTTTGTGATGGCGGCGATTTACGTGGTGGTCCTGTGCGGATTTATCGCAACGGTGATGGCATCTTTTTCTTCGATGGCACGGTCGGCGCGAGTGGCTGGCGTGGCGTTTCTGATATTCTTTGTATTGCTTGAGCGGCTGGTGCCGCTGCTGGCGCGTAGCACAGATATGTGGGAGATGCTTTCGCTGTCGCCGCTGCATTCTTTGGATGTGATTGGCCAGGCGCTGCTACAGCCGAATCTGAACGAGATATCCAGTTCCGTCTTTACCGGCGGACTCTCATTGCCCTACAGCATCATGTCGGTAGCAGGTTATACCGCGTTGTTTCTTTATGTGCTGCGCAAGAACCTGCGGGTGGTGGAGGTGGTGAAGTGACGGAGATTCAGTCGCCGCCGCCAACAAACGGAGCGCCGGTGGCGCAGCTGCAGGATGCGAGTAAATGGTATGGGGATGTTATCGGGCTGAACCAGGTTTCTCTTACGATCCAACCGGGGATTACGGGCCTGTTGGGGCCGAACGGCGCGGGAAAGAGCACTTTTCTGAAGCTGCTGACGGGACAGCTAAAGGCCAGCCGCGGACAGGTGCGGGTGTATAACCTGGATCCCTGGAGCAACCCGGAAGTTTACCGGCTGATGAGCTATTGCCCGGACAGCGAGCAGCTTTATGAAGAGATGACTGGCCGGGAGTTTGTGGTTATGATGGCGCGGCTTTCGGGCTTTTCGGCGGCGGAGGCGGCGCGCCGGGCAGACATGCAGCTTGAGCGCGTGAGCATGGCGCAGCACTCGACGCGGCTGGCGCGCGGTTACTCTAAAGGCATGCGGCAGCGCACCCGCCTGGCGGCTGCGTTGCTCCACGATCCTAAGCTGATCGTACTGGATGAACCGCTGAATGGCCTGGACCCTATGGGGCGTTTGGAAATGCTGGAAATTTTTCGTCAGCTGGCGGCCGAAGGGCGGTCGGTAATTGTGTCGAGCCACATTCTGCACGAGATCCAGAACCTTACCCGGCGCATGGTGATGCTGCACCGGGGGCGTGTGCTGGCCGAAGGCGATATTGAAGAGGTGCGCGCGCTGATAGACCGCCAGCCGCTGACGCTTAAGATTTCTTCGTCGAGGCCGCGCGTGGCTGCGGGCTACCTGGTGGGACTGGAGTCGGTTACGTCGGTGGAATTTACTCCGCCGGCGGTGCCTGCAGATGACCACAGCATAACGGTGCGTTCCACTGCCCCTGACTCAGTGTTCGAGGCGCTGCAGGCTGCAGTTGTCGAGGAGAAGATTGACGTGACATCCATTGAGGCTCTCGACGAAAATCTCGACGCCATATTCCACTACCTGACGGCGCAATCATGAACATGCTGAGCGTGGCGTGGAAGCTGAGTTTTTACCAGGTGTGGAACCGTAAGCGGCGGTGGAGCACAGTGGCGATGTTCCTGCTGCCGGTGCTGCTTGTGCTGGGCATCGCAATGTTTGCGCGGCATCCGGATACGACGGAGTTTTACAAAGGCTTTGTTACGAACGCGCTGGGGTTTTTCCTGATTCCCTTCGTTGCGGTGTTCTGGGGCACAGCCGTGCTGACGGATGAGATTGAGGGCAAAACGCTGGTGTACCTGTGGACGCGACCGCGCCACCGGGGTACGCTGCTGCTACTAAAGCTGATGTTTATGTGGGTGTGGCTGGCGCTGCTTGTGTTTTCTGGCGTAGCTGCCGGATATCTTTTTGCGTACTCTACTAATAACGCCGGCGGACTGCTGGAAAACCTGCCGGTGCTGCTGTGGGACTGGCGCGCGCTGACGCTGGCTGCCATCGCCTATTCGTCAATTGGCTTCCTGTTTTCTGTGCTGTTTCGCAAGCCGCTTACGTATGCCATACTTCTGGTGTATGCGTGGGAAGTGATTCCAAATGTGGGCCCGGGATTCCTGAAGCGCATCTCTATTCGTCAACAGATGCTGGCCCTGGTGACGCACAAGGAAGAGCCGGGCAGGATTGCAAAAACGCTGATGAGCGATGTGGTGATTACGGAGATGCAGGCGATAGCGACGCTGCTGGTGGTAGCTGCGGTTTGTTGTGTGGCTACGGTTTTTATCGCACCGCAGCGCGAGTTTCTGTCGGACGATCCCGCTCGAAACCAGTAGGCTGCGCTCTTACTACTGCGGGCCCTGCACGGCTACCCGGTAGCCTGTAATCGTTTGTCCCGGGGCCACGGGTACGGCGTCCACGGGGATAATCTGGGAGTTCGGGCCGCCCGCCCAGATGCGGTGCATTCCCGGCTGCAGGTAGGGGAACTGGAATTTTCCTGCCGCGTTGGTAACGTCTGAAACCCGAAGTAGATTCTGGACTTCCTGCGGCGCGATTACACCTATAACGTCTACAGTTGTTTGCACGTGAGCACCGGGAACGGCGGCTCCTCCGCTGACGTCTATGGCCATACCACCCATTGACGCCCCGACCTCAGACAGGTTCACGTTATTGCGGCCACGGTTTGCATCCACCCATTGCCAGAATGCAAACTTTCCCTTCGCGCCCTGGCCGTTCACGACACAGAAATAGCGTCCGGGCGGGATGTTGTTGATGGCATAGTTGCCGTTGGCAATGGCGTCAGTGTAGACGACATTATCCATAACAGTGCCGGTTTCATCCACCACGTACAGGCGCACATTGCCCGATCTCGGAGCGCCGTCGGGCAGTTGCACGCGGCCGCGCACCTGGGCGGTCGTCTCGAGGACGAACTCAACCAGCGACGTTTCATCCGGCCGGACAGACACCTTTTTCCAGGAGTAGACTTTACGGCTGTTCAGGGTCGCGAGCACCGTCACGGGCCAATCACCGTAGCCGATGCCGCGCAGCACAAAGTTGCCGGCAACGTCTGTGCGGTCGCGGTTGCGACCCTGCAGTTCTCCCTTCACGTTTACTGACGCATTGGGAATTCCGATGCCTTCATTATCCACTACGCGACCGCGGATGATGCCGCCCGGCTGCAGTTCGATGTTTCCGACGTCAGTAGCTTTGTCGCGCCCAACGGCAATGTTCCTGATGCGCGTTGGCCGGAAAGAGGGGTGCTCGACTTCTATGGTGTACATGCCGGCGCCGAGATCGTCGACGTCGAATTTTCCGTAGACGTTGGTCTGCTTAGTCGTCACAACGTTGGCACGCACACGGGCCACCATGCGGGACATCGGGTCGGGATCGTATTTAAAATCGTCGTCGTAGGCAGCGTCGAGATATTCCAGGATGTCTGTTCGGTTATAGGCTTGCAGTTCAATGCGGTTTACTGTTTCCACCGCTTTGCGATCATCATCCAGTACGCGAATGAGCGCGCCCTGCACTGCCTTGCCGGTAGTAGCACTTATTACGGTGCCAGTGATCTGGCTGGCAGGCTTCATCCTGACCGTGGGCAGGTGGGTACGATTTCCGGGACCGATAATAACTTCTTCGCTCTCCCAGGTTTCATAGCCGGGCGCTTCGATCTTCATCCTGTAGAGGCCGCGCGGCACCTTGAGCAGGTTGAGTGAGCCACGGGCCTTGGTATATTTTCTCACGAGGTCGAAGCGGAATTGCTGCTTGGGATTGGTGTCGAGTTTCGCACGAAGGGTGAGTGTGAAATCGTCAATGCCCTTGCTTCCGGTGGATACCACTCTGCCTACGGCCGAGGGAGCCAGGTCACAGTCAATGGGTACGCCGACGGAACCAGCCGGCACTTCCGGCACCATAAACGTATAAGTTTGCTTTTCACCCGACACATCCAGGTTAAATGTGGCTTCAAGCCGGAAGCTTCCCTCGCCGAGGCCTTCCACCAGGAAGTCGCCCTTCTTGTTGGTTGTTGTGCGACCCGAGCCTTTGGATTTATTGACGGGAGCAGCGCTTACCCTGGCATCAGCAATGGGATTTCCGTGGAAATCGGCGACGGTGCCGCTGATGTTGCGAGAGCGTTCCATCTTGAAATTCTGCCGGCTGAGCAGACGCCCTTCCAGTATATTTGCGCCTCTTACCTGGCGTACGTAATCTGCGTGATCTGCAACCAGCGTCGCCCTGCCTGGTGTGCAGCGTTCTATCAGATAGTTCCCCTGCGCGTCTGAAAAGGCGTATGCTTCTGACGGGCTCGGATCTTGTGGAAACTCGCGGCTGTCATACGTCACCTTCACACCGAAAAGCGGTACGCCGTCAGTGTCTGTCACGCGACCGGATATCACGCCCCCGGGCGTAAGCATGACCTGGGTAATCATCTCCGGCTGCTGGGGAGACAATTCGATGAGGTCACTGTGGCGTTTGGCAAAACCTTCTTTTCGGGCGCTGGCATAAAGGGTGAGCCGCTGACCAATGGGGAACCCGCTGAACTGGAAGTAGCCGGAACCATCGGTCTGCATGTTGAGCTCTTTCACATCAAGGCCGCTGAACGATCCGCTGGCAACATACAGCTGCACTTCGGCCTCGCCAATGCCCTGACCGTCCTGCGATACGACCTGACCTTTAACGGTGCCGCCCTTGCTGAGGAAAACCTCGTAATCATCAAGGCGGCCGCCGGCAGGCAGCGGGACTGTGTAATCGGCGGGATTGCCGCTGGTGGGCAGGTAGTCACGGGCGGAGGCGAGCACCTGCTGAGTGCCACCGGGGAGTTTATCAAACTGAAAGGCACCCTGGGCATTGGCGGTTGTCTGGAGCTGGCGTACGCGGGTTCGGCTGAAGCCGTAACTCGCCTTCACGGTGACTTTCGCTTCAGGGAGCGGATCGCCAGTTGCTGCATCAAGAACCCGCCCGGTCAGCACCGCTGCTTCGAAAACTTCGATGAGGTTATTTGGAGACGGCTTATCTTTGGCGCTTGTTACGGCGCCGCGCGGTTCGCTCACCAGGTTGTTGTAATCAACGGATAAGCGATAGCTGCCGTAGGGCAAACGGTTAAAGGCGTACTCGCCGGAGCCGCGGCTCATAGCCGTGCGTGTGATAGTCGTGCCCTCCAATACGGTTGTGGCACGCACCAGCACGTGGGCAGCCGTGGTCGGCCGGTCGAGGTATTCGACAGTACCGCTAATTTCGCCGCCCCGCTGCATCACTATGGTAATGCCTTCGGTGTCGGCAGCCACATTGGCCTTTTCCATTACGGCATAGGTTGGTTGTTCGAACTTCAGGCGATAATAACCGTTGGAGTAGAGCTTCTTTAAAGCGAAGCGCCCCTCGCCATCGGTGCTGGCGCTGAAGCCTGTCGCGGGCAGCGGCACCGGATTCTGACCATAGGGCTGGTAACTGACCGCTGTGACTTTCACGCCCTGCACTGGAATCTGTTCTTCATCAATTACGCGGCCACTCAGACTGGCGGGCCGCTTCATCACAAGTTTGAGGTCTTTGGTCAGGCCGCCGGCCGGCACCTCAACCTTTGTTTCAGAAGGAGCGTAGCCTGGCATGGTGGCTAAAAAGGTGTTCTGGCCGATGGAAACATCTTCAAGCTGGAAAGCGCCTTTTTTATCTGCTGCCACGGTGGGGTATGCTGCGTCATCGAGAAAGACTTCGCCGGTTTGCGAGAACTGCTGCAGCCAGTTACGCTGACCGGTAACTGCTGCGCCAATTACCGGTTTGCCTTCTTCATCGACGATGGTGCCTTTTACACGGACTTTGGTTTCGAGAATAACACTGACGAAAAAGCCGTTATCTGGACCAAGGACACGCTGGTTTTTGCGTATCTCACTGGAGTACTTTCCGTGCGAAAAAGCCAGATGATATTCCCCTACCGGCAGCTTTGCTGATACCCGGCCACTGGCCGAGGTTTTTTCTTTCACGGTTTTGCCGCCACTGGCAGGGCGAAAAGTCACTACAACATCGCGGATGGGACGATCGCGATTGTCACGCACCAGCACACCTGCCGGGCCGGTAATTTCTTTCGACTTTACTGCAGCCTTCGCAGTGGATTTTTTCTTCTTCTGCGGGGACCGCTCGCGGAACACATCGTATACGCGGCCAAGCCGCGCCGACACTGCATTGTTCCAGCGAGTAATAAAAGTGGTGCCCTCGGCGGCATCGCTGAACTCCGGCGCCGTTACCACCCAGCCTGCAAGAGCGGCCAGCAGCAGCATAATGCCCAGGAACAGTCCGGCTGCCCGCCTATGAGAATTGATCCCACCCATGATAAAGTGAAGCTGTAAATACCCTCTAGTTAAAAGTTATCGTGTTAATGTGATGTGCGCGCGAGGGGATTTGCAAGGAAAGCCGCTAATGGGCCGACAATCAGCCGGCGGTGGCGCCCGGGGAATCGGGTCCATGGGCGTGCCGGGCCGCAGCAAACTTGCACAAGTTTACCATGCCTGTAAGGCCCATGTTTTTGCCCATGCTCAGTTCGCGGCCAAAGATATCATAGATGATATCGGCCGGAATTTTGGCGATTTGATCGAGGGGAGCTCCGGATATGGATCGATCAAGAATCACCGCCGTGGCCTTTGCTGAAATACCCTGCGGATTCAGTACGTCGAAGTAGAACTTAACAGTGCCGTCAGGGTTCGGTTTTGAGAAAACGAAAGCTTCGCTTTCGCAGTGGGGCACCCGTGCAGATTCCGGGTAAGGCTGAGAGGCGACATCATCCGGCACCGGCTTGAACTTCTCACCCATGTCAATCAATGCCTGGATTCGTTCCTGCCTGTCCATGCCGGCAAACATGGAAACCATGTCTGCCAGTTTCGGCGGAATATCTGCAAGTTCACCCATACGGATTTTGAACAAGTCGTGAGCCATAGGATTCACTCATGCAAGATTGTTGCCGGTATGGGCCGCGCCGGCATCTCCTACAGGTAAATAAAAACGCCGCATTTCAATAGGATGAGAGCAAATGGCCGCTCACGCAATCATTTCGATTTCGATTATACGAATTATTGAGCCCTCGCGGGTTCAGTGATCGCGCTTCTTCGCGGCCTGTTCTAAGACGTTACCGGACCCCCGCAGGGCCTGTCGCCCCTCCCACTCTTCGGGAATATTTTATCTCTCCTCTTCCTTATTACTAACAGTACCGCGATTACGGTTCGCTTAAAACCAAAGGCTTCCAGATACTTATGAGTACGAAAGACGTATTCCTCTACGATACCACCCTGCGCGACGGCGAACAGGGTGAGTTCATCAGCTATTCCCTCGAAGACAAGGTGCGCATCGCCCACCGGCTGGATGAATTCGGCATGGACTACATCGAAGGGGGCTGGCCCGGATCTAATCCGAAGGCCGTTCACTTCTTTGAGAAGATGAAGGGCGTTGCCCTGAACCATGCAAAGCTGGCCGCTTTCGGCAGCACCCGGCGCAAGGGCATAAAAGCGAGTGAAGATCCGCAGCTGGACATGCTTGTGAAATCCGGCACGCCAGTCATCACCATCTTCGGAAAAACCTGGGATCTTCACGTGCGTGAAGCCTTGCGCTGCTCCGAGCAGGAAAACCTGGACATGATCGCCGAATCGGTGGCTTTCCTCAAGAGCCATGACCGCGAAGTGGTTTATGACTGCGAGCACTTCTTCGACGGCTACAAAGCGAACCCGACCTACGCTCTCCAAACCTTGAAGGCGGCCGCGGATGCAGGCGCAAATGTCATCGTGCTCTGCGATACCAACGGCGGCACCATGCCCACGGAAATGCAGGAAATCATGACCGCGGTTAAGGCGACAATAAACACGCCTCTTGGCATCCATGCCCATAACGATTGCGGCATGGGCGTGATCAATTCCTGCACAGCTGTGCTGAACGGCGCTGTCCATGTACAAGGCACGGTGAATGGCTATGGTGAACGCTGCGGCAACGCAGACCTGATCCAGGTAATCCCTAACCTGGAGATCAAGTTTAAGAAACGCTGCCTGAAAGAAGGTAAGCTGCAGGAGCTGACGCCGCTATCCCACTTCGTGGCCGAAATTGCTAACCTGGCTCCTGACCCGCGCCAGCCTTACGTTGGCCAGACGGTGTTCGCACACAAGGGCGGCATCCACGTGAGTGCGGTGCAACGCAATCCGGCCACCTATGAACACATTCCGCCCGAGACCGTCGGCAACCAGCGCCGCGTGCTGGTTAGCGAACTCAGCGGTATGAGCAATGTAAACTACAAGGCGACAGAACTGGGCCTGAACCTGGACGAAGGAAACGCGGAAGCTCGCGAGATCGTTCAGCAAATCAAGCAGTTGGAGTCTGAAGGTTACCAGTTTGAAAGCGCCGAGGCGAGCTTTGAGCTTCTCGTGAAGAAAGCCCAGGGTAAGTTTACGCCTTTCTTTGACCTCACCGGCTTCCGCGTAGCCACGTCTCACAACAGTAACTCCAGCCTGGCAGAGGCGGTCATCAAGCTTCGCGTGAACAACGAAAACCGGCACGTGGTGGCCGAAGGCGACGGCCCGGTGAACGCTCTCGACCGCGCGCTCCGCAAGGCACTGGTGGAAGATTACCCGCTGTTGCAGAAGGTGCACCTTATCGACTTCAAGGTGCGCGTGTTGAACGCCCAGGCAGCTACAGCAGCCCGGGTGCGAGTCCTCATCGAAAGCACCGACGGCGAAGACAGCTGGACAACCGTAGGCGTGAGCGAAGACGTGGTGGAAGCAAGCTACAAAGCCCTGGTCGACAGCATCGAGTTCTACCTGCTGAAGGCCGAGGAAAAGGTGAAAGCCTCTGAAGCCGAGGGCGTGGTTGCAGCCACCTGATTCAACTGAGACGGCATCAATACTCACAGGCGGAAGAGCCATGGCTCTTCCGCCTGTTTTTTGTTACTAGCTACTCCAGCAACTGCCAATCAGCACTCACTGCGGTCTCCGGCTGAAGCGGCCGTGTATCTGCCACAATCACCTGGCCGTTCAGAGTTCCCACTGCCAGGCGGCCGTTTTTCGCGGCAACGCTCAGCATGTAGTTTTCTCCCAATGTAGATGGGCGCCAGGTGCCGATGAGTGTGACATCGCTGCCGCGGACATCGTAGAAGCGAATGGACCGGTAGCCGTCCGCGACGGCGAGAACTGTATCGTACACCCACGCGACTGCCGTAGCATCGAGAGCCTCAGCGGCGATCTCCGAAACTGATTCGACTTCGCCGTTAACGTCCAGTTGCAGCAGACCCACCCCGAACTGGTGGCGCGGCACAGCCAGTTGCCGCTGAGAATTTATCGCGGCATTAAGGTCAGCGCCAAAGACCGGTCTCTGCCTATGCTGCGACTCATCAAGCTGGTCCGGCTTGATGTTGCTGACGCCGAAGTTGTTAACAATCGCTGTTATACTGCCATCGGCAAACGGGCCGAAGATATCCGTATACGGACCGAAGTTCGCGCGCCCGACGGCAGCCGACTCCAGCCCCTGCGGCGTATCAATCAGCTGGCGGATGCCGTAGTTAAACATGCTGATCCAGATGCTTTCGCCGTCGCTGATAATATCAAACGTCCCGCCCGAGTGCCCCATGTAGGAAGCCGCCGGCGGATCAAAAAACCCGCCTTGGCGATACATCCGCATCCCCAGGTTTGGCGAGGCCGCGTAAAAGTGATTATCGGCCGTTGCGCCGTAACGCTCAGCAGGATGCACAAGCGGCCCGGGTTCGCGGGATGCAACGGTGTCAGTCGTACTGAGGTGGAAGATCATCGGTGCGGCGGGTTCAAATGCAAACCACCCGATGCTCGCGGCAAGCGTCGTAGCATCCGCACCAAAATCCAGCGCCAGCACTGGCTGCCCCTGTTGCTCATCGAGCCGCGGCACAAGCAACTCATGGGTGATGGGAAGCTCGATAGTTGAATCATTGTGAGGATCGGCGGGAAGCAATTCAAAGCCCGCTATCGCCGATCCGCTTCCCGCTGAGAACATCGCCCACTGCCCCGGTCCCAGCTCTACGCGAACAGCCCCGCCCGGTTCCAGCGGCAGTTCGCGCTCGGCCACCAGGTCAAGGGGTGGCGCGGCGGGCGCCTGCTGAAAATGGATCAGCAGCGTGCGCGTAACAGCGTCATCTGCATTCAGCACAAACGTGGTAACAGCACCGCCAGGGCCGGCCGCCGTGCTGACGGCGAACGGATAAGGCACATCCTCAGCCAGCGACGGAACATCAAGCTGCATAAGCACCGGACTCAGCCGCTCCGCCACGGCGTTAAATTCGCGAAAGGCCTCAAGCATTGGCGTTTGCGCAAGACCCGGACCCCGCATCCCCTGTGCCGGCCCCGGCGTGCTGTTATAGAAAAACGGCAAAACGCCGCGCGCCCCGGCAAGCACCGCCGCACCAAGCTGGCCTGTGTACATCCCTTGCGGCACCGGGTAGAAATTTTCCTGCGTACGGTTGATAAAAGCCTGCGGCAGCAGCCACATGTCTCGCCCCAGCGCGGCAAAATCTTTCGCCCGCGTATTCTCTACCTGCACGGCATTAAGCAGGGCCCGTGTGGGATCTCCACCGGCGCCAAGATGATATGGGTAAAGATCTATCAGTCCGACCGCCGGTTGCGCCTTTTCCAGATTCTCAAAATTGGTTGACCCGAAAAAAACTGTAAACGGCGCACCCAGCGTACCATCCTGTGCCACAGAGAGGTTCACACGCCGCAGTACTTCGAAGGCCTCCGGCATTGATGGCTCATCCATCAGGTAAACACCCTGGAACAGCGGCGAGCCCACCAACGGCGCAAACATCTGCTTAAGCTGACCTATGTAGTCTGCCTTGCTGAACCACGACCTCTGCGTGTACGTCTCGAACAGGCTGATGATTTCTGGAACAAACACCGTAAACCGCATATTGGTGGCTTCCGCTGCCTGCCGCACATCGGATAGCTTATTGGCATTCGCGAGGACGATGGTCCAATTGAATCCATCGGCGCGGGCCTGCTGAAACGTAGCCATCGTATCAGCGGGCGAGGTGCCGCTGGTGGCAAACATCCAGATGCCTCGCACAAACTCATCCACTCGGTAAACCGGCACAGATGAAGTCGCGTCGTCTTCGCGGACAAGCTGGAACGACCGATCCACCACCGCCTGTGCGCCGTCGGCGCTTTCGAGGGTGAAGCGCGCAATATAATTTCCGGCTGCCGCAGCGTCGGGCTCCCACTCGGCACGCACGCTGGTGCCTTGCAGGCTCATCGATGTCGGCGTATCAACAGTCAGCAGCGCCTCTGAAAGAATCTCGATTGAAGCCGTAGTGAGATGCCCCGGCCACGCGGCAGTGAGCTTCAGCGAACCATCGGGAGATACTGGCCCGGCCGTGAGAATCGCCGGTTCAACCTTCGCAAATCCGCGGCGCAGCTCAGACAGACTCACCGGTCCCGCCGCCTCACTGCTAAGTGTAATCCGCGCGAGGCCTGAACCCTTCTCTGCGAGCCGCCCGCTGTCCGTCGTAAAGACTCCGCCCGGTGCCGCCAGCCGCAACACCGTGCTTGTGGTCGCTGTGGTTTCCTGCGCCCCGCGCGGCAGCCAGTCTTCCCGAAGCGTGACCTCGGAATCCAAGGCCGTTTCGTATCTGCCCCAGGTGAAGTAGGCCTGGTTTTCAATACCGACGGCAACCCGCTGCGACGCCGCCGAACCCGCCACCAGCGTAACCGTGCTGCCTTCAGCGGAAGCCCCGCCAGCCGCCGCCCACGGTTCACCCAGGTGCCCGGCCTCCGCGCTGAACTGCTCACCAAAGAGCTGAAGATCATCGAACCGCAGCCAGGCCTGCGCCGATTCCCCTCGCAGAAAAAGCTGCGCTGCATGGGCATCAGCCGGCATCTCCAGCGGAACCCAGAACGCGCCGTAAGCACCAGGCGCCGCATCTACCGGCGAAAACC
>JAKFFN010000254.1:0-15828 GCA_036675025.1 Candidatus Sumerlaeales bacterium
GATACGTTGTCATAGGCTCCTGCTTGTTCACTTTACGAATTCCAATTGTTGTGTTCGCGGAAGACAACGAAACTGTTGATTGGATAAATCAGACGTCGCAGGACTTTTGTGTTACCCAATTACGCCAACGAACGGTTCCCATGGATGTAGAACAGATTCGCGAATACTGCCTCGCAAAAGATGATGTAACTGAAAGCTTTCCGTTTGGCGAGAGTGCCCTCGTCTTCAAGACCGGCGGCAAAATGTTTGTTCTGCTGATGCTGGACGAGCTGCCGCCTCAAATGAATTTGAAGTGCGACCCGGAGAAGGCCATCGAGTTGCGCGAGACCTATGACTGCGTGTTGCCGGGATACCATATGAACAAGAAGCACTGGAACACCATCGTAGTGGAAGCGAGCCTAAGTAGCGAGAACCTGAGAGAGTGGATCGACGATTCTTACGAGCTGGTGCGGAAGAAGAAACGGCGATGATCCGTGTTTCGTGGTGGTCATACAACCTTTCCCAGGTGGTCCTTCCAGGCTGCCGCCATAGTCTTGCCTAATCCATCCAGCTGCGCCCGTTCCTGCTCGGTTATAGGGGTAATCTGCTTTATCCAGTCCACGTTGCGCTGAAGTTCTTCCATTGTCTTCATGCCGATTACCGCACAAGATATACCGGGAATGGCGAGCGCGTACTTTAATGCCAACTGGTGATGTTCCGCCGGGAGCTTGCTGTTGTGTTCGCTGCTCCCCAGCGAGCCGCCGAAAATCTTCATCGCAACCAGGCCTACATTTTTCCCGGCAGCCACGGGCCACACTTTGGTTTCGAAGTTATAGGTATTACGATCCACGAAGTTAACGGCATTCATAATCACATCAATGTCGTAGTCGTTTAAGATCGGCAGAAAGCGGTCGGGGCGGTTGTGTCCTGTCACGCCGACAAAGCGGGCAAGGCCGTCGCGTTTTGCCTTCTGGAGAAACTCCATTACGCCGCCCGGTCCAGTTACAATTTTCATGTCCATGTTATCCGCGCCCAGGCTATGCACATAAACCAGGTCAGCATAATCGATCTGCATTTCTTTCAGGTTCGCTTCCAGCATTTTTAAAGCTTCGTCTGCCCGCTGCTTTGCGCACTTGGTTGTGAGAAAAACGTCTTTTCGGCGATCCTTAAATGCATGGCCCAGTTGCACCTGGGCTTTGCCGTAGCCGCCGGATTCCGGCGCAGAATCAAAGTAGTTGATTCCCAGCTCCAGCGCCTTTTGAAAGACCTGTACCCCATCCTCAATGCTGCGCGCCAGGCCAGTCTGCGCCGTCCCAAACCCCAGCAGTGAAACCTGCACGCCCGTCTTGCCAAGCACCCGCACAGGAAGCGGCGAGACAGCCGGCGCTGCAGCCGCTATACTTGCATTTGATCCCACCGCTG
Organism: Candidatus Sumerlaeales bacterium; assembly: GCA_036675025.1. Taxonomy (GTDB): domain Bacteria; phylum Sumerlaeota; class Sumerlaeia; order Sumerlaeales; family Sumerlaeaceae; genus JAKFFN01. The sequence continues at coordinate 1,402 of JAKFFN010000254.1, forward strand.
CAAATGCTGCTGCAGCCAGACCAGACTGAAGAAACTGCCGACGGCTGACGGACCTGGACATTGGAATTCTCCCGTTAAGCGCTCTGCCCTTCTACTAGCAAACATCCAGCCCAACCGCACGGGTCAGAATTATAATCTGCATTTGATTGCCCAGGTGCAGGCATAGCGGCTCAAAACCGATGTGCCGCTATACGCTTGCAAGTTCCGCTTAGATCGCGTCATTCCCGCACAAACTAATGCTCAATCGGCAATTCAGAAGGCTCTACGGATCTGCAAATGGACTTTAAGTATGACCTGGCAAAGTTTATCCCGTTCCGCGACCAGGAGGTCTGCGCGCGCGTGCGGGCGATTCCGCGCAGCAAAATCACGGAGCATCCCAACCCCGATTTTAAGATTCGAGTGATTGAAGACAGAAGCGAGTTCTACGGTGCTTTCGCCGCCGATATCGTATATCGAATCAAAATGGCTCTCGATGAGAACCGGCCCTTCGTTGGAATCTTTCCCGTGGGCCCCATGCCGCAGTATGCCATCGCTGCGGACTTAATTAACAAGCTGCGCATCCCCATGCACCACGTGCACTCGTTTAATATGGATGAGTATGCAGACCAGGATGGAAATACTGCTCCGCTCAGCTGGGCGGGAAGTTTCCAGGCGGCCATGTGGAGCAACTTTTTCGGGCGGGTAGATCCCGCACTGCGCCCTCCCGAGAGCCAGGTACATTTTCCCACGAAAGAGGCACTGCCGGATTTCGGCAGGCGCCTGGCTGACATGGGCGGCGCGGATGTCTGCTATGGCGGCATCGGGTGGTGCGGTCACATCGCCTTCTGGGAAACTCACCTGGGCGAAGAGTTTGATGACGACCTGGAAGCGTTTCAGAAAGCCGGGCCCCGCCTGGTGGAACTGCACCCGATGACTATCATGCAGAATGCGCTGCACTCATTCGGCGGCGACTGGAGCTGGGTGCCGCCGAAGGCAAACACCATCGGCCCGGCAGAGATTTTGGGGGCAAGGCATCGCAGCTTCTGGCTCGACGGTGATCTGGGCGGTGGTGTTTCCTGGCAGAGATTTATCGGACGCCTTGTGGCGCATGGCCCGGTGAATACGCTGGTACCCGGCAGCATTCTGCAGCTGGCCCGGACCGACTACACCTTCCTTGAAGGCGTGGCTTCCGATGTCGAAATCCACATGAGCTAAATGAGAGAAGGCTGATAATGCAGATTCTTGCGGTGGGCGCCCACCCGGATGATATTGAAATTTTATGCGCAGGCACATTGCTTTGCTACGCCGATGCGGGGCATGAAATTACCATGGCTGTCGCTACGAATGGCGAGCAGGGCCATATTGAGATTATGCCGCCGGAATTGGCGGAAATCCGCCGGAAAGAAGCAGAAGCTTCGGCGGCGATTGCGGGCGCGCGCCTCATTTGGATGGGTTATCGCGACCAGTTCATTTTCCACTGCGAGGATACGCGTCGGCATTTCATCGACATGATCCGACAGGCCAACCCCGATGTCATTCTCACGCACAATCCAAACGATTACTCGCAGGACCACAAGGTGGTGTCGGAGCTGGTTTTTACCGCAAGTTTCCAGGCAGGGGTGCCACACATTATTACTGATACGCCGGCCATTAAGAAACTGCCGGCGCTTTACTACATGGACAACATTACCGGCACAGATTTTCTGCCGACAGAGCTGGTGGATATCAGCGGCGTAATGGATCGCAAAGCGGCCATGCTCGAGTGTCACCAGAGCCAGCTGGTTTGGCTTAAGGAACACGATGGGCTGGACGTGGTGGACATGATGAAGACGGTGGCCAAATTCCGCGGCCTCAGCTGCCGGGGCAAAGTGGCTTATGCCGAAGGGTTTAAGCGACTGGATGCGTGGGGCCGCAATCCGGTTACGCGGCTGTTGCCGTAACTACTGCCAGCTTTGCTGCGCCTTTAATATCGCTTTCAATTCTTGAATATCCCGTTCCTCCGGCAACTGTTTTGGATATGTATTCGCCCTTCAAGTTCTCCGCGGTTTTTGGTCTCGCACTTCTATTTTCAGGCGGACTGGTCGTCGGCCACCCGGCCGATGAAAACCCCGATTTAACACTGCCGGAAACCACGCGGCATTTTCGCCAGGAACGCTTCGGCATGTTCATCCACTGGGGCATCTACAGTGTGCTCTGTGATGGCGACACGGTGTTCCGGGAGCAAAATCTTACTATCCCGGACTACGAACGACTGGCCGGATTCTTTAACCCCGCCGAGTTCAATGCGGCTGAATGGGTGGCGCTTGCGAAGGCTGCAGGGGTACATTATATAACCTTTTCCTGCAAAAGCGATGACGGCTTTTGCATGTGGGATTCAAAAGCCAGCGACTGGAACGTGGTAAAGAGCACCCCGTTCGCGCGTGATGTGGTGAAAGAACTCGCGGCGGAATGCCAGCGAGAAGGCATCAAGCTGTTTCTGTCCTATTCGCCTGTAAACTGGCATCAGTCTGAGTCGCGCAACGCCGGCACTGGCGAAAGTGCTGCAACTACGTCAGATGACGCCGGGACAACTTCACCTACGGATTCTACCATCGCGGAACTGACTGAGCTGCTTACAAAATATGGCAAGATTGACGGGGTCAGGCTTACCGGCAGATCAGATAAAGCTGGCGCAGAAGCGCAACTGCAGCCCGCTTACCAGCTTATCCGCAAGCATCAGCCGGCCGCTCTCATTGGAAATACTGCGGCAAGACAGCTGTCAACGGATGAAGATTTCCAGATAGCGGATCAAACGCTGCTCATTGCACCGGAAAGCCGCACCGATGCAAACCTCGAGTACACCTCGGCGCCGCTTGAAGTTTCGGCCACCATCAACCAGAGCCGTGGTTTCCGCATTTCAGATCATCAGCATAAGTCCGTTCGTGAACTCGTGCACGCGCTCGTGCGGGCCGCGGGTTCAGATGCAAACCTCCAGTTGCATGTGGGCGCAATGCCTAATGGGCAGATCCAGCAGGAGTTTGCCGACCGGCTACGCCGCGTAGGCATGTGGCTGGCCAAAAACGGTGAATCGATCTATGCGACCCGTGGCGGACCCATTGCACCGCAGCCCTGGGGCGTGACCACACACCGGAGACACAGGGTCTATGTTCACGTGCTTGATCCCGAAACCACAGCCGTCACGGTGCAGTTGCCTTATAAAGTTAGAACCGCCCGATATCACCCCGACGAAAGCGACGTTCCGTTTGAGGATGTTGACGGGAAGGTGACGCTAACCCTCCGCCCTGAGCGCAGGGGAGAGCTGGAGCGGCTGCTGGTGCTGGAGACTAAACACTACTACTACTAATGTCCGTTCAGGCTTTTGAAAGTCACGTTCTTGAACCTGGCAAGTTAGTACTCAGTCAGCGGCGGGGTACCTTCAGCCTGTCTAGTACAATTCATAGTCACTGACGCTGGCAGAGCCACTAAACTCAGCGGTAACCTTTTTGTTAGAATTCATCGTAATCGTCAGTGGATTTGCGGTTTGACTCCCGGCCGGAACATCGCCTGACCATCTTACAAAGGAATGGCCGGGCTCGGCAGTAGCGGTAAGAGTTACCGGAGCATTTGTCGGGTAGAACGGCCCTTTATCGGATCTGGTTACACTGCCATTTATAGATTTTATTACCAGGCTCTTGGCAGTTCCTGCCAATCCTCGCGCAAGAGTCTGGTGCAGGCCATCACCATCCATATCATCAGCCCATCCTACTATATACCGGCCGCTTTTGTGGGCGCTGATCATCGGATTTTTGCGAACGGAAGGTCCGAACCTGTGCGTAACTGCCGTAATCGGGTTGGCGCGTATATCTGTGTCATTAATGCGGGTGCCTGTCACATTAAAAGCGTTCGACATTATCTGGTACCCGTCTCCGCTAACGCCATTGTCCTCCCACACTGGATACCAGTTGCCATAGGCATCCATATCGACTGCAGGATTGATCTGGTTGCCCGTAGCAACGCCATTCACCGTGCGCTCTGAAAACATCTCTGCCCCTGTTGGTGCAAACCCTCTCGCCCTGATCTGGAAGGAGGTATTCAGGTCGGCGTCATCTTCCCACACAACCACGAACCGCCCCGCATCGTCCATGGCAATGTCCGGGCTCCGCTGTTCGCCAGTAATGGTGAAGTTGGCCACCGTCTGCGCAAATCGCTCCGTCTCGTCTGCAAAAAATCCGCGCATCCCAAGGTCCCACGTGCCATCCTTATCATCTTCCCAGGCCACTACGTAGTCGCCATTACCGGCCATTGCCACCACCGGGTTCAGCTGCTGTCCCGCAGAGACTGTGTTAACCGTCTTCGCATCAAAGCGAGGTGCATACGTGGAAGCGAATCCGCGAGCGCGAATCTGGAATGTGTTATTGCCGTCACCGTCATCCGCCCAGACGACAACAAAATTTCCGGCATCATCCACGGCGACATCAGGATTGGCTACCGAACCCGGCGCGGTAACCGTAACAACAGTCTGTTCACCATTACCAATGGGTGAACCGTCTGCATTGTAGGCCCGCATCTTGATCTGCGAGCTGCCTGTCTGCCAGACAACAACAAATCGGCCGTCTGGTGCCATGGCCATCGCTGGATTAACTGCGTTGCCAGTGTTTACGCCTGCCGTGTTAACCACGCTCCTGGCAAAGCGAACGTTGCCGTCAGAATCAAAACCCCTCAGCAGCACCTGGTAGATGCCGTTATCATCGCTGTCATCTTCCCACACAGTCGCCCAGTTTGCATGAGCATCCTGGCCCATATCCGCATCAAGCTGATCGCTGTGGAGATCGTTATTTACCCCCATCGCATGAAAACCCAGGCTGTCGTTCAGGTATGTATAGGGCAACATCGCCCCCATGTTATAGTTCAGAGAAAATACGTGGTCAGGCGCTGTCGGGCTTTTGCCATACGGACCATTATAGAATGTCGTAACGCCGTTAGTAAAGATTGCAGGATCACCAGCAGCGACAGTTATCGTGTCCGCGTTAATCTTGTTAGTGGCCGGGTCAAACTGCAACACACGCAGCCAGCCGTTTCCCAGGTTGGCTCCCGTTCCTTTAACCTTTTCACTCTGGTAATCCACCAGCATTTCATAAACTGTATTGCCGGCAATCCCGGACTTGGTGTTGACTACCGATTCTGTAACGTGGCCGCAAGCTACCATAAAAACGTTGCTGTGCCGGCTTGCACATTCCTCGTAGATATCTGCTCCAGAAGCACCGACAATCCCAAACGCCGACCCTGCGTTGCCGGTATAGTTACCATTAGTAGTCATATAGCCGTGGGTGAAGAGGATTACACGATGGTTCGGGTGCTGGCTGATCAGGTTGTTGGCCCAGGTCAGCACCTCCTTGCGCGGCGCATACTCCAGTCCAATAACCAGGAAGTCCAGCCCGTTGGATGAGAAGTAGGTGTAGTTGTTTTCGTTGTTTGTGGATGTCTCGCCCATGTTGCCGCCATACCACGGTTTGCTTGCAAAACGCAGGGGGCCCACATAGGTGTTAAACTTTGCAAGATTACGTACATTTGATCCCGGCCACCCGGTGGCGCTTTTGTAATCATGATTGCCCGGCACAACGGCGAAGGGCACATTGGCAGCATCTAATGTGCTGTAGGCGGCATGGGCCGTTAACCATTGGGTATTAGTATTATCGTTCGTCAGATCACCAAGCCAGATCACATGCTGAACGTTCCGGGCGGTTTTATTATCGCGTATCCACTGCGCCTGCTTCTGGTACAGATTATACAGGGCTGGATGGTTGGAAGTTGTGTAGTACTGAGGGTCAGGCATGCAGACGAGGGAAAAGGGCTCAGCCTGTGCCGGTGTGGAGATCAGTATGCCGAAGGTTGCTACACATAATGCGCTGGCATTCCTCCAGCCGCTTATGCAGCGAAAACTGCGTCTAAAAGACATGAAAACCGTACTCCCCTTTTCCTGAACCGTTCAAACCTATTTCTATGGCCCCAAACGGTGGAGCATTTAGGCCGTGTCTCCTCCACCGCGTCAAGTATATTGTTATTTGAATATATATACCGCAGCAGCACGAAAGTCCACCTTGGAACTGGCATTTGCAAAATTTCATGCGAAGTTCCTTGTGGTCAGCTAAAATCATTTGTTAGCTTTTCGCCCCAATGTAAAAGCATAATTCATAGACATCCATCACTGTCCAGGAGCAACGCCGTGCCCGTACGTTCGTCTTGGTTCTCTAGTGTTGTTGCAGTCTCTGCTTTAAGTCTTACTATACAATTTTCAACTGGCGCCCACGCAGCAACGGGCACCCCCGACTCCGGTCAGCTGCTTACAAAGGCCTACCGACAAACTGCCGCCGGAGATTTCCCTGCTGCCGAGGCCACTTACCGCCAGATGGTGGCGTGTTGCCCCGATGATGGATATCCCGCCCTCGCCCGCTTCCTTAGCAGGAGCGGCCAGACCACTGCCGTAGAAACGCTCCTTCTTCACGACCCGGCCTTTGCCGCTCAATCCGCGCTAACTAAAGCCCGAAGTTTTGTAAGTGCCGGCAAGAAAGCGGAAGCTATTGCACTACTGAAAGCCGATGCCGGTTCCACCGGTTCACTATACGCCCGGGTGCTATTGCTTTCTAACCAGCTGGAAGCCATCGGCGAGAAGGACGCAGCCGTCAGCGAGCTGGAGCGGGCATTAACGTCATCCAATATTTCTGATGCAGACCGGCGCGACCTGTTTATGCGCCTGCTGCATGTCGGCGGGCCGGAACACCTGGCTCAAATGCTTCCGCCGCTGGTGGATACTGTCGTTACGTCTACGAGTATCGGGTACCAGGAAACGCGTGCCCTCGCCCTTGATGGCCTCACGGCCCTGAGCATGGGCAGCGGTTACGCAGATTTTCATGCCAGGCTGGAGCAGGGGTCAAAAGCTTCGCCATCGCAGGCGTGGCTCTACTCGCTCTCCTGCCTGAAAAAAGGCGATGATGCAACAGCTCTTGAAGTACTTGATTCCCTTGGCACCGCCACGCTCACGCCGCGGCAGAAGGCAATCTGCCTGGAGGAACTTGCCCGGCTAGTGGCGCTGGATACACCGCGAGCCATCTCACTATACGAACAGGTAATTCCTGTTTCAGATGATCCTGACCGGATACGCCTATATCTGGCGCAGCAGCATTTCAGGGCGAAGAACCTAAGTAAGGTCGTGGAAATGCTGAAGCCTATGGATTTTAAAAAACTCCACGAGGGCGATCGCCAGACCGCACTGAACCTCTACCTTACAAGTCTCGGGGCGGTTGGCCCTATGCCTGATCTGGTGTCGGAATTTCTGCGGCTTTCAGCAGACCTTCCGTACGAAAAGGTTCGTGATATCTCGCCATCTCCATTTATCATGTTCTCGCCGGATAATCTGCAGGCACTGCGCACGGAGGTGGATAAGGTTACTGCTGAGACAAGCGGAAGCGAGAATGCTTTCCTGCTACTCATGGGCCTCGAAAACCAGATTGGCAACGAAGATGGCATTACCAGGGCGCTTGAGACTTACGCGAAGGGGCAGCCTGATGATGCTAATGCCGCCAGTGAGCTTGCGGATGCATTGTCTGCCAAAGCCTGGAAACTTGTGGCGGATAATCCCGAAACCAGCCCGCCCCTTGCGGAACTGGAGCACGCAGGAAACGCCGCCTCCCATGCCCTGTGGAACGCAGTGAGGCTTCGCCCCTACGCCCCCGAGCCTTACACAAAGCTTATCGCGCTCTATAAGCTCTACAACCAGCCCGAGAAAGCGAAGGAAGTTCCTCGTTTCCTGGCTGACCGCCCCAATGCAACCGCCGAAGAGGTCCACCTTGCCGCCTATATCTACGCGACCCAGGGTTACCCAAAACTTTCTATTCCGCTTTATGAACGTGCCCTCAAGATGCAGAATGAAATACGGTATCGCCTGAACTACGCCGCGGCATTGGGACGCGTGAAACGGTACGATGATGCCATGAAGATTTACCGTGATGTAATCACCAACGGGGTGAACGGACATCAGTATCACGTCCACCAGGTGCACTCGAGCGCGCTGGAAATTGCCAGGCGGCAGGGGCAGGAGAAACAGTACCTGGCTTTCCTGAACTCGTTGCTCACAAATCCTGACGTGCCCGATCGTGACGAGTTTCTTATGGAAGAGGGCAAAGTACTGGCATCCGCCGGGCTTTACCAGGAGGCCCTAAAGTTCTTCTATCGGTACAAAGAGGAATTCCCCGAGAATGCCATAACTGCTACGGATATCATCGTCAGCACGTATGCAGCAATGAAGGACTTTAACACTGCCAGGAGACTTCTGAGCGAAGAAATCGCCAGGACAACCAAAACGGAACAACTGGCATTTCTAAAGAACAATTACGCGCTGACCTACAGACTTGAAGGCCAGGTAGATGCGGCTGTAGCAGAGTGGCAAAAGCTGGCAGCAGAACTCCCAACTGAGCAGACGGCAACCCGGGCATTACTCAATGCCGCCCGCGCTCTTGCGCAGTCGGGGCGGATCAGCCAGGCCCGTCAGTTCTATAACCAGTTTGTGCATTTAAACACAGGCGACGTTACCGGCGAACAGATTGCGCGCGACGAACTGGCAAGACTCGACCGCATGGAGGTGCCTACGGACATGCTGGTGCAGAGCGCCATCCTTGAGTACGGTCCCGAAAACCCAGACGACAATCACGGGTTTGGTTTTGATCATTTTACGCCAGACAACGATGGGGATAATCACGCTCCGGCATCGACTGTCGCTGAGCACTACCAGAATGAGGATAAAACCGAACAGGAAACAGCGCATGAACAGGCCCGGCCCTGAACGTCGTTAGATAATCCGGATTTTAATAGATAATCCCCCGGGCGGCAAAACCCGGGGGATTTCAGTTTAAAACCAGTACGACTAGAAGTTTTACGGCGTGTAGCGGACCGCGTCGGCCACTACGATAAACCCGGAGCCTGTCCAGCAGGAGAGTTGCGTGGTACGGTTGCCGGTGCCCAGGCTCACAGTGCCAAGCGTGTTCCACTTGCCACCATTTGCCTGCTGGTTCACATTTACAACGTTGCCGTTAGGCAGAATGTATGGAGCCGTAGGCGACCGATTTGTGCCAGCTGGCCACCAGGCCTGAACCTTGTATGAACCAGCTACGCCAACGTTCATGGTAAACGTCGCTGGATCACTGACAGCGTCAGTCGAACGCCACTTGTAGTCTGTGCCATACTTATCGCTCGCTGAAGTTCCGGTAGCCCAGGTGGCAGAAACCACGGGGCTTCCATCTACATACGTCGGCAGCGATGTAGTGCCGGGCGTATAGGCGGTTATGCCGTAGTGATTCTGCAAAGCATACATGTGGTACTTACCCAGGGTATTCTGATGGGTTGAATTGCCGAGGTAAACCCGGTCAGCTGCAGTGTCAACGAAGCCCAGTTCTGCAAGCGTAGCCGGCATGTTTGTTTCACGAAGAACGTGAAAGTTCGCCGTCTTGTTTCCGCGGTTGGGCAAGCCCCACGCCTGTACCGAGCGCGATTGGATTTTGTTTCGAAGGTCATTGCTTAGGGTGCCGTTGTCAATATAGCTGTAGGTTTCGGTACCACTGGCGCCACAGCTGCCGCAGGCGTTATTGTGAATCGACATGAACCGGGCCACGCCGTTGGCGTTGGCATAATTGGTTCGTGAACTAAGGGAGACTGTTACATCGGACGAGCGGGTCATTAGGACCTGCCAGCTTCCACCTCCGCCGCCGTCATTGGTGTCAGCGTTCAGCCAGGTGCGGAATTTCAGGCTGGTATTCAGCGTGTTGGTTTTCTCATTCTGGCCTCCGCCACCGGCACCGGGATCACTGCCGCCGTGACCGGGATCGATACAGACTTTTGCACCATAACCACCGGTGCAGGCAATTGCGACGATTGCCGCCAAAGCAATGCGTTTGTTCGTTGTCATACCACTTAAGCTCCGTTCCGAGTTTTAAGCACGGACTTAGTGCTAAGGGGTTTCCTGCATCCGATGATCGCAGGTAGATCTCTTCCGCCATAAACCAGGACCCTGAAGAGAACTGCTTGTACTCCTTTCGTGTGTTAGCATGTTGAAATAATTACTGGAAGCTGCCGACGTAAATCGTGCCGTCCGCTTCGAAAGCAATTTTCCGGCCGTCCGGGCTTACCGATGGTTTTGTTTCAATGGCTGGAGAGTTTCCGGTAAGGTCTGAGATTGTGCGTCCATCCAGGCTGCTCATGTATAAATCGCCCTGCACAAGGTTGTGCCCGTCATCCTGCGTAACTGTATAAACGATACCACTGCTGTCTGGCAGAAACGTAGGGTGAGTGCCATAACCAACATGCACCGCAGGCCCTGAGCCATCCAGCGGCTTGATATAGATTCCCGTTTCCAGCCCGTTATAGGCGATGTACTTCCCATCCGGAGATACCACGCCGCCATAGTAGCGGTCTTCTCCGGCACTTACGGGAATGGGAGCCTCGCCGGGATTGGGACGGTAAAACACAGTGTCGTTGGAGTTAAACGCACCAGTAATGCTGCTGTCATCTACAGGATCAACACTGCTGGCCGGGCTGCCGTCCGGGTTAAACGCCTGCTTTTCTCCCTCGTTGTTCTTCGCGACGATCTTCCCATCTTTCGTCCACTCTGCCCCGTAGCCGATGTTATCCTTTCCCGTTACCTGGTTGATCTCTCCACCCATTATACCTTTGGTGTATAGGCCGGAGTATCCGGCTTTTGAGAACATCAGCTCAAGCCCGTCAGGCGACCATCTCGGCGCCATAAAATCGCCTTCGTCCGCTGATGTGATTGCGCGGATCTCACCAATCCTGGCGGTGCCATTGGCTTTTGGAACCATATTCGCGCGGGGACGGTTTCCCGGCGCCTGCGTTCCGGCTTCATCAAGAAAAAAGACTTCAGGATTTGCTTCGGCACTGGCACCGGCAGAAGCTTTCCCGTCCGTTTTGGATCCTTTCGCCCTGGCTTGCGCTTTGTCAGCCGAAGTTCTCTGGACCTCATCAGATTTAGTTGCCATCATCAGGCTTCCCGCTACAGCCAAGCCTGCTACCGCAAAAAGTGCGTACTGCCCTGGTTTCATAATCGGTACTCCGCAAAAAGATTTTGCTCGTACAGCCAGCGACGTTTGGAGAGTTGGCCGGAGATGCGGGATTACTGTCAACTCCATATGTAGCACCCGCAAACAAGCAACGTGTTTCACCACTGCACTGGCGCACGGCAGACAACTCAAAGCCCCCGGGTTAGCAAAAACCCGGGAGCCGTAAAAAAAGTGAAAGGCAGGTTACGGAGTATATCGGACGGCGTCGGCTACGACAATAAAGCCGGCTCCGGTCCAGCAGGAAAGCTGGGTAACACGATTGCCTGTGCCAAGGCTCACAGTACCGAGCGTGTTCCATTTGCCGCCGTTTATCTGCTGGTTCACATTAACCACGTTGCTGTTTGGCAGAATGAATGGCGACGTTGTCGACCGGTTGGTACCAGCCGGCCACCAGGCCTGCACTTTGTACGATCCCGCTACGCCGACGTTAATGGTCCAGCTGGCGGCATCGCTGATAGCGTCAGTAGACCGCCACCTGTAACTACTGCCGTACTTATCCGCGGCTGATGTGCCGGTAGCCCAGTTCGCACTGACGGCGGGGCTATCGTCCACGTACGTTGGCAGGCTCGTTCCGGGGGTGTAGGCAGTGATACCATAATGGTTCTGCAGAGCATACATGTGATACTTCGCCATGTTGTTCTGATGGGTTGAGTTCCCCAGGTAAGTGCGATCAGTGGCGGAATCGATGAAACCCAGTTCAGCCAGGGTCGCCGGCATAACGGTTTCACGCAGAACATGGAAGTTGGCGGTTTTGCTTCCACGATTGGGCAGACCCCAAGCCTGGACTGAACGCGACTGGACCTTGTCTCGCAGATCATTGCTCAAGGCCCCGTTATCTATGTAACTGTACGTTTCTGTTCCGCTGGCGCCACAGTTTCCGCACGAATTATTATGGATAGACATAAAACGATCGGCGCCATTATTGTTTGCATAATTTGTGCGGGCGTCTAACGATACCGTTACATCTGACGATCGGGTCATAAGCACGTTCCATGATCCGCCGCCGCCGCCGTCATTAGAATCGGCGTTTAGCCAGTCGCGAAATTTGAGACTGGTATTTAACGTATTGGTTTCTTCGTGCTGGGTTCCGCCGCCGGCTCCGGGATCGGAGCCACCATGGCCGGGATCGATGCAGATTTTGGCGCTCCATCCTGCTGAGCAGGCCAATGCAATGGCTGCCACAAGGGCAACACGGGAATGATTGTACATACCACTTATCTCCATTCGGGAAAACGCGGTCAACGCCGCAGTGGTTCCTGCATCCAGTGATGTCAGGGCTAGCTCATTCACCCGGGTAAGAGCCGGGGATGAGGACTGGAATTACCTCCCTCTATAGAAGCTTGGTAAAAGTTGGAATAGATGGTGTGGAGACACGACCTGGATGCGAACGGATAGCAGGAACCTTGCCGATTCTGAAAGTGCCGTGTAAAGTGGGGAAAGTTGCTGTTGGCAAAGGTGGGGCTGTCGATAGTAAACGGCTTGGCGTTAGTAGAAAGGCTTGTGGCCAGACATGGGGTACTCCCGTTTCGGATAATGAGTACAACCACTAAAGTTGGCCCTGTAAACTCTGCCTCGAAAGAACTGTCAATCGCGATTACTGTTTTGCTGCAAAAACCGGCGTACAGCCCTGATAACATTAGTAAGGCTTGCGTCTTGCTCCACGGCTGGCCTAACTGTTTCACTCACACAATTGATTCGAGGGGATCCAAACTATGGGATGTAGATGGGTCGCTGTACTGGTTTGTTGTGGTGCCGCATTGCTTGCGCCGGGGCTCTCCGCTGCTGAGCAAATTCAGCTCAATGGTGTCGTTACCGACGCAAACCGAAAGCCCGTAGAAGCGGCGAAGGTCATCGCAGTCCCCGATCAGCAGCGCTACTGGATGCCTGATGAAATGGAACCACTGGCAAAGGCAACTGCCAATGCTGAAGGCAAATTCTCCATCTCCGTTCCGACCACAGGACCTGTCGCCCTGATCGGCTGGAGCAAATCCCACAGAATGACGAAGTTCGACGTAAGTCCTGATGCTGCTGCCGATAAGACCATCGGCCTGGCGTTGGAACCCGGCTACACTCTCACCGGTACAGTTGTCGATGCTGCAACCGGTAAACCCATTGCGGAAGCCTTTGTAGGCCCGGTGGTCGCCGGGCTTGATACTCAGACTCAGCGGGCCTTGCGGGTGGTGCCGCAATGGACTTCCGCAGACGCCAGGGGGCAGTTTCAACTCGAAGGCCTGGCCTCTGACATTGATCACACTCTTCTCGTGCGGTCGCCCGGTTATGTGATCGCCAACGCCGAAATTTCCCGCGGCCAGGAAGAGCTGGCCGTTAAGCTGGATAAGGGAGGCTCATCAGTCAGCGGAGAAGTGTATGCACGCGGTGCATCTCAAACCGCATTTGCGGACGTCCTGGTTCGTGCAAACGGTAACGGGTTCGACCTGGTCACACGCACAGATGCACAAAGCCGTTTCCGCATCGACGGCCTTCCCGGCGGAACTTTCTCTGTCGAGCCCATCATGCTTTCCGGCAATCGCTCCGCGAAAGTGGAGGTGGTCGAGATGCCTGACGACAACAACACCTCCATCTCGCTTGAGGTCAGTGCCGGCTACCAGGTGAGCGGAATGGCCATAGACACAGAAACCAGCACCCCGGCTGTCGGAGTAACTTTAGGAATGGCAGACCACTGGACCAGTTCATCTACCGATGGCGTTTTCAGCCTTGGGCTTTTTTACGAGGGTCAACAGATCGCGCTGAAGGTTCCTGAAGAAGCTGGTTGGCAGCTGGCTGAAGTTGTAACCGGCAACGAGTATGACGCAGCCGATGGCTTTAATGATGTGAAGAACGTATTGGTAAAAGTGCGCCGCCAGAGACTGCTTGATGTGACCCTCGCCAATTACGAACAGACAACGGCGCCAGTCATTATAACCGTGATGAATGCGGACGGAGAAGCAATTCGCGCCGGGGCAACATCATCCACAGTTTCCATTCCGGTCTACAAATCCGGTTCCTATGTTATCTATGCTTCGTCCGGTGCGCTCGCTTCCGAGGTGAAAACATTATCAGTAGGCCTGGAAAAATCAGTTTCCGTCAGCCTGGCCGTGCAGGCGGGCGCTGATGTTTTCGGAAAACTGGTAGTCACAAACACAGACGAAACGACGCGAGTGCAGACGCTGCGGCTGGCGCTGAGGACGACCACGGGCACTGAACAGGGTCCACCGCTTTTCCTGGGCACAAGCCCTCGCCGCGATGGAACATTTCAACTGACAGCCATGCCCACTGGCAACTTTCTGTTTACCGTGGAAAACAGGTCGGGCAGCCACCAGACCACGCGTCCGGTTACTCTCACGCC
>JAKFFN010000018.1:0-15813 GCA_036675025.1 Candidatus Sumerlaeales bacterium
TTTTTCAGGGCTTCGTACCTGGCTTCAGGGTTTTGATCAGTCACCCGCTGGCTTCCGCGTACCTGCTCTAGTGCCTTCAAAATGGAGTCGCGGTTCACACCGTTCTGCGAAAGAACCTGGCTGGCTTGCGATGACCGTTGTTCAGCCAGCCCAATCAGCAGATGTTCGGTACTGGTGTAATCGTCCTTCAGGCGGTCGGCTTCTTTTTCTGCCGTATCGATGGCCTGGCCCAGCGCCCGCGACAGGCTCGCCTGCGCCGCGGAAGCACCGCTTACCTTGGGCAGCTTCTCCAGGGCCTGCAGCGCCAGCCCTGCCACTGTTTCCGGGCGCGCGCCAATGTTCTGCAGAACCGGCGGCACAATGCCATCTTCCTGTCGGCAAAGAGAAACCAGCAAATGCTCCGGCGTAATCTCTGAGTGCCCCTGCTCGTTGGCAAGAGATTGGGCAGTCTGAAGTGCTTCTGCCGATTTCACAGTAAATTTGTCCGGACGCATGCTTTTCCTCGCTAATGGTTTGACGTGTTAACCCGCGTATCTGCAAGGATCATTCCATTGCCCAGCCCGGAACCTAGCCCAGCCATGCCCAAACGCCAAAACTGCCATTTAGCCCTTGTGGGTACGATCACAGGCCGGAAATAAAAGGTGATATCGCTGTAGAGCCGAAGAGGTAGCCAATGAAATGCATACTCCTGACAGCAAACCTCCTGTATCTTTTGTGCGCCCAATCTGCTGCAGCCCAGTCAGTTTCGACACACGCAACTGCACCAGGCACTACGGTTTCGCATCAAATAGATACAAGTCATAACCGGGAAACCGATTTTATGAATGGAATGAACGTCACCCGTCTCGAAACCTTTATTGGAGAAGCCATGGCCGAGGCCATTGCATCCGGTGATACTCCCGGCGGCGTTGTGGCTGTGATCCGTCTGCAACGGGAATTTGGCGGTGCAAACCAGCCTGGCGTGGTTTTCAAACAGGCCTACGGCAACCGCTCTGTGGCTCCGACCACAGAAACGGCGACATTGGACACGATCTATGATCTTGCCTCACTGACGAAGCCCATTGCTACGGCCACATCCGTAATGATGCTGGTAGAACAGGGCAAACTTCGCCTGACTGATTCTATCCAGAAATACATTCCCGAATTCAAAAACTCCGAGCAGGAAGAAGAGCAGAAACAACTGCTTGAGCGCCTGAAGAAGGCCATCGACCAGGGCAAGATTAAACCCGGCACCAGTCGCTGGGATACAGCCGACAACGAAACCGCTGACCTGCTGGCGAAAGCGCTGACCGCTATTCCTACGCTGGAAGATAGCATTAGCGTCGCCAAGTCCTTCAACCTGCTGCCGAGGGATCGGGAGTCGATCACCATAAAGCACCTGCTTACCCACACCGCCGGGCTCCCATCGTTTCTGCGATACTATGAGAAATATCCGGAAAAGGGCGCCCGCCAGAAAATCATAAACGACATCGCAACCGGTGAACTTCGGGGGCCGGTAGGCGGACAGTTTGTCTACAGCGACCTGGGCTTTATCGTGCTGGGAGAGCTCGTGGAGCGCGTAAGCGGCAGGCCGCTGGATGTCTTTAGTCACGAGCAGATATTTGCTCCCCTGGGAATGGACAACACCATGTTTACGCCACCAGATGAACTGAAGCCGCGAATCGCCCCCACTGAATGGCGTGCGGGGGAATCAACTGCGACAGGTGAATCGGCCCAGCGGGAAATGATCCGCGGCGAAGTCCATGATGGCAACGCCTGGGTGCAAGACGGCGTCAGCGGCCATGCCGGCCTGTTTTCCACGGTTGACGACCTCACCACGTACTTCACCATGCTCCTGAACAAAGGGTATTTCAACAATTCCTACCTGATGTCCCCTGCCACCATCGAGGCCATGACTGCCAATCATGCAGACCTGGGTCCTGACGGCCCCGGCCGCGGCTATGGCTGGGACTTGTCTTCCAGCTTTGCCGTGCAGAAGGGCGACATTTTCCGCACCGGTTACGGCCATACCGGTTTCACCGGCACATCTGTTTGGGTTGTTCCTGAAGAAAAGCTTGCGATAATCATTCTGACCAACCGAGTTCACCCAGACGGTGAAGGCAACGTGTCGCATCTTCGCGCGAAAATCGCAAACATCGTAGCAGGAAGCATAATAAGATCTTACAAAGAACCAGCCCTGGAGAAGAATTAATGAAGGACCTTCGCATCGCAATCATCAGCTTTGAACACATGCACGCCACCTCTTACGCGGAATCGTTCGATCGCGTTAACGGTGCGCAGCTAGTTGCGATTGCCGACTCTGACCCCGAACGCCTGGAAATGGTGCGGGGCATGTATCCGCACGTACCGGCCTTCTACGGCGACTACAAAGCCATGCTGGACCATTCCGATATTGATGCGGTTATCATCTGTTCGTCCAATCGTGATCACCTGTCCATCGCCCAGGAATGCGCCGCCC
Organism: Candidatus Sumerlaeales bacterium; assembly: GCA_036675025.1. Lineage (GTDB taxonomy): Bacteria > Sumerlaeota > Sumerlaeia > Sumerlaeales > Sumerlaeaceae > JAKFFN01. The sequence continues at coordinate 2,459 of JAKFFN010000018.1, forward strand.
GCGGAAAGCACATCCTCTGCGAAAAGCCCCTCGGCCCCACAGTAGAAGATAGCCAGGCTATCATCGATGCCGCTAAAAACGCCAACGTAACCCTGATGACGGCATTTCCGGTGCGCTTTAGCCCGTCCATCTGGGAGACCCGCCGCCTGATAAAGGACGGCCGCCTTGGCAAGGTGATCGGCGGCGCCTCATCCAACCACGGCAGCATGCCGGGCAGCTGGTTTGTTGAGAAAGAGAAGTCTGGCGGTGGTGCGGTAATTGACCACACTGTCCACGTGGTCGACGTCCTGCGCTGGATGATGGACGACGAGGTGGAGTCCGTTTATGCAGAGCATGCCACCCGCATGCATGACCTGAAGGTGGAAGACGTCGGCCAGTTGATCCTGAAATTCCGTAAAGGAGCAGTCATCAGCCTGGATACGAGCTGGTCGCGGCCAAAAAGCTACTCGATCTGGGGCGACGTAAAAATCTCCCTTAAGGGCGACAAGGCCAATGCCACGCTGAACTGCTTCCCCCAGCAAATCCACCATTATGATGATGCCCAGATGAAACATCGCGGCTTTAACATGGGCGAGGACCTGGACCAGCTGATGGTGCAGGAATTTGTGGACGCCGTACGCGAAGGCCGCGAACCGCTGGTGACGGGCCTTGATGGCCTCAAAGCCGTAGAGGTGGCCATGGCCGCCTATGAGGCTGCCCGTACCGGCAAAGCCGTGCACCTGCACTAGTATAACCGTTCGGAAAGTAAACTTATAACAACCTATTGCTCCCGCCTGCGTTCCAGCAGGCGGCGCTTTACGTTTTGTACCTCTTCCGGGCTTAGCAGTCCGCTATCCACAAGTTGCTGGACATCAAGCGGCAGTTCCACCTGGGCCAGTTCTTCTTCAGAAATGGAATCAGCAGCCGGCTGAGGCGCCTGGGGTGAATCGCTTTGCGGAGGAACCGCTGCAGACGGCGCCTGCGGGGCGCTTTCACCATACTGCTGGCTTTGCTGCTTCCCTGTCTCCGACTTGGCCTTGGCGGCCGCCAGCACCTCAAGCCGGCGCACCTCGGGATCAAGCATCAGGGCTTCCGCTGATTTAATTCCCAGCTTACGCCTCTCCGCCGCTTCTTTATCTTTCATCTGGCGCATCATCGCCTGCCCTACCCGCTCAAGCTCTTCCGGGGTCAGGATACCCTTTTTCTTGAGCGTCATAAGATCCAGCCCGCCTGAGGGCCTGATGTTTTCAGAACTTCCCATTTTGCCGCTAACCCGGCGATAAACGAGGAAAAAAAGCAAAATAGCAACCAGACCTATGAGGGAGTAGATAATCTGCCAGACTGTTGGTCCTACGGAATCTGTTTGCGCGTAGACATCAAGGGGGTTCATAGAATAACCTGTTTTCAATACCGCGGCTGTCGCAATCTCGACAGCAACGATTAAGCTTGGATGTTTGAATCTGGTGGTGTGGGCTTTGTCAAATTGATCATGCTGTTACCAAGATATATCACCTTAACCGTATTTTTCCTGCTCATGAACAGTAATTTCACGGCACAGGCCCAGCAGCCTGCACAAACTGCCCGCTTCGACGGTGAACGCGCAATGGCAGACCTCATAAGACAGGTGGATGCCGGCCCGAGAATCCCCGGCTCGCCCGGTCTGGCGGCCACGCGTGACCTGATTCGAACGACTTTAGGTGAAGCAGGATTTGACGTACACACGCAGTCATTCACGACGACCTCTCCCCTGTTAGGTGTGCCCGTAGAAGGTGAAAACATCTTCGGGGTTTACCCTAAAGGAGCAAAGGTAAAATACATAATATCAGCCCATTACGATACCAGACCCTATGCTGATATGGACCCGGACCCGGCCCGACGTAAAGACCCGGTGCCTGGAGCCAACGACGGAGGCAGCGGTGTTGCGATTCTGCTGGAACTGGCCAGATGCCTTGCAAAAACACCTCCCACCCACGGAATCGCCCTTGTATTTTTTGATGTGGAAGATCACGGCGGCGCAGGCGATAGCATGGGGTTTTGCCTGGGATCCCGATATTTTGCTCGAAACCTGCCTAGCCAAGTCCAGGGTTTTCAGCACGGTATAAACCTGGACATGGTAGGCGACGCCACTCTCAAGCTCCCCATGGAGGGATACTCACTGAATGGGGCTCCCAAGCTGACATTTGATCTCTGGCGCACAGGAAGTCAGCTTTATCCACAGACGTGGGTTAAGGCGCGGGGACCATCCATATATGATGATCACATGCCGTTCTTAGCACAAAAAATGAACTATATTGATGTGATTGATTTTGAGTATCAGCCATGGCATACCACGGCAGACACGCCTGACAAATGCTCAGCAAAGAGCCTTGAAATTGTTGGACATACAGTTCTAACCTTCATCCAGAACTGAAACCGGTTGGAATATTAATTCCGGAAAATTGCCCTTGCAATCTCCGGTTCGCTATATCAGGACAATCATTTCTCTGATCATGCTGTAGCCCCCTGACTGCATTTCATAATTTTTAATAAAAGTTGAGGATATCTCGTGCCATTGCCCATGCCCGTCGAACACCAAGTTTGGGAAAAAGCTTTGCAGCATCTGCAGAGCAACATGGATGATGAAGCCTTTGCGACCTGGCTGCGCCCTGCGCAGTTGCATGACATTACAGATACCAGTGTTACGCTGAGCGTGCCCAGCCCTTTCTATAAGAACTGGCTTGCCTCTAACTACCGTGACGTTATCCTGGCTGCCTTGCGCGAGGTGACAGATCAGGATTACAGCGTCAGCTTTCTTGTGGAACCACGATCAGAAGTGGAGTTCAGCACTGCTGAAGCTTTGGAATCCTATCCCGGCGAGGCCAGCACCGCTACAGAAGAACTTCCACTTGAGCTTCCCAAGTCCAGCTATCTCAATCCGAAATACATTTTTGACCGCTTTGTTGTGGGCGAAAGCAACCGCTTCGCTCATGCAGCCTGCCGACAGGTTGCTGATCCGAATTCGAAATCCTTTAATCCGCTGTTTCTCTACGGTGGCGTGGGACTGGGCAAAACCCACCTGATGAACGCGATCGGCCACCAGCTGAAGGTGAGCAACCCGGTTGCTCGTATTCTTTATGTTAGCAGCGAACAGTTCATGAACACTTTCATCGAAGCCATCAGCCAGGGTAAGCAGGTGGAGTTCCGCGACCACTACCGCCGCGTTGACCTTCTCATGATCGATGACGTGCAGTTTTTCAGCGGCAAAGAACGTACGCAAACCGAGTTTTTCCATACGTTTAACGCACTGCATGATGCCGGTAAGAAAATCGTAATCTCCAGTGATCGGCCGCCAAAAGAACTGACCACACTGGAAGACCGCCTGAGAAACCGCTTCTCGTGGGGCCTTGTGGTGGATGTCATGCCGCCGGACCTTGAGACGCGCATCGCCATCCTCAAGAAGAAGGCCCACGAAGAGCAGATTTCACTGCCTAATGATGTGATCCTCTACATCGCCGAACGTGTCCAGTCAAACATCCGCGAGCTTGAAGGCATCCTTGTCCGCCTGCGCGCTTATTCAGTGCTTCAGACGCAGCCTATCAGCCTTCAGCTGGCCAAGGATATCCTGGGTCACCTGCTGGATGGCGACGCGAACCGCCCTACAGATATTGAAGATATCATTGAAGTGGTTTGCTCTTACTTTGAGATCAAACGCACGGACCTGCTGGGTAGCAGCCGCCTGAAGAAGTTCAGCACGCCGCGCCACATTGCCCAGTATCTATCGCGCAAACTGACGACGCTTTCGTATCCGGAAATCGCACAGAAGTTTGGGGGGCGCGATCATACTTCGATTCTTCACGCGGTGCGGAAGATTGATGAGTCCATGAACAATGACGAGAACCTGCGAAATCTGGTAGGTTACCTCACGCGGAAGGTCAAGGGAGCAGGCTAATCTACTGGCGCAGTAGTTGCTTACTTCATATAGAGCGTTGAGAAATCAAGCGTTATAAAACTGGAGAGGATTTGGGTATGTTTTTATCAGCAGTTCGCCATCAGCGGCGGGGATTTACTCTTATTGAGATCATGCTGGTGGTGGTAATCATTGGGATTCTGGCTGCCGTGATTGGGCCTAAGATGGCCGGGAAGACAAAGGGAGCGAAAGTTTCTGCTACCCGGCAGTCAATTAAGGCGCTGGAAACAACACTTGGTCTGTTTGAAATTCAATCCGGACGTTTCCCGACCACTGAAGAGGGGCTTAATGCTCTTCTTGAAAAGCCGTCGGACCTTTCTGACGAAGAATGGGATGGGCCCTACATAAAAGAGTTTCCGAAAGATGCTTTCGGCGAAGAGTTTGTTTATCGCTCTCCGGGTGATGTTACCTCAGATTATGACCTGATCTCCAAGGGCTTTGACAAAAAAGAGGGTACCGAAGATGACCTCTCAAACGCTCCAAACGCTGAGAAGTAATTAAATCGAACGCCGCCGTCGCCAATGTTTTTGGCCGGCGGCGTTTTTCTTTTTTGACCACGGCATTTTCGGCAGCGCTGTATAGGTTCATTGAACGGGCATTGCGCCCGTAACCCTGATTGAGAACGTATATCTATTTTGTCACAAATCCATCCTTCCGCCATCATTTCCCCCGACGCGCAGATCGACAGTAGCGTAGAAATTGGCCCGTTTACCATCATTGAGGGGCCGGTTAAAATCGGCGCCGGCACCCGTATCCTCAGCAATGTCCACATTTCCGGCGCTACCGTAATCGGCGAGAACAATGAAATCCACATGGGCGCCATCATCGGCCATCTGCCCCAGCATAAGAACTATAAAAACGCCGACAGCGGCCTGATCATCGGCAACGGCAACGTCATTCGCGAGTACGCTTCGATCCACCGGGCCTATCACCCGGGCGAAAACACCCTGATTGGCGATGACAATTTCCTGATGGGTTTCAGCCATATTGCCCATGACTGCAAGGTGGGCAACCGCATCGTGCTGGCAAACGGGGCGCTTCTTGCGGGTCATGCCTACGTGGAAGACGGCGCCAACATCAGCGGCAATGTGGCGGTGCACCAGTTCGTCCGGGTAGGAGCGCTTGCTATGATCGGCGGGCTAGCCCGCGTGAGCAAGGATGTTCCCCCGTTTATGCTGGTGGAGGGTAATTCTACTGTCCGCGGCATTAACGCCGTGGGGATTCGCCGCGCCGGCTTTAACCTTGAGCAGCGCAACAAGGTGAAGGACGCCTACCGCACCCTCTACCGCAAAGGCCTGAACGTGCCCCAGGCAATGGACGCCCTGGAAGAAGATGCGCGGAACTACGAAGCTGTTGCACAGATGCTAACCTTTATCCGCAATTCCGTTCGCGGAATCTGCCGCCATGCTCCGCTCAATACTTCCGTTGAAGAAGCAACTGTCGAACAGGATTAGCTGCGCGTCATTGAGTATCCAGATAGAAAACGGGCAGGATAGATATCCTGCCCGTTTAATTATTTCTGATCTCAGAGCTTAAGCGCCGGGTGGCTTAGCGGTTTTCGATGGGTTCGTACTTCTGGTCAACCTTGCCAGTATAGATGCCGCGGGGGCGGAAGATGCGGTTGTTTTCGCGATACTCCAGGCAGCGCGCCACCCATCCGCTTACACGGGAGACTGCAAACAGCGGCGTAAACATCAGGGTTTCGATGCCCATGGCGCGGTAGAGCAGACCGCTATAGAAGTCGACATTCGGGAAAATCTTTTTCTCGCGACCCATGGCGTCGAGCGCAACCTGCTCCAGCCGCTCGGCCGTATTAACAAGCGGAGCTACCTCCGGCACGGCCAGGCCAAACTTCTGGGCAAGCGGCTTAAGAACGCGCGCGCGCGGGTCATACGCCTTGTAGACGCGATGGCCCATTCCCATGATCTTACGTTTGCTCTGCTGGGCCGCCTTAAACCAGTCGTCCACTTTTTCCGGCGACCCGATCTCCTCAAGGTCGTACAGAACGGCTTCGTTGGCGCCACCATGCAGAGGGCCCTTCAGGCTGCCCAGGCCGCCGCTCATGGCGAAATACATATCAGACAGCGTAGAGGTGACAACCATAGAGGTAAACGTGCTCGCGTTCATGCCGTGGTCGGCGTGGAGGATCAGGGCGACATCCATCAAGCGCGTCGCAATCTCCGACGGCTTTTCGCCCGTCATCACATACAGTAGGTTTGCTGCGTGGCTCAGCTCCGGATCCGGCTCAACGACAGGAAGTCCCTTGCGCATACGGGCAATCATTCCGGTAGCCGTCATCATCTGCGCAATCACCCGGTAGCTGGCTTCCATCTGGTCGATCTCGTCGCCGTTGTTTTTGGCATCTTCCGCATGAGCGCCAATCATCGCAACCTCGAGCAGCTTCATCGGGTGCAGGGCCTTTATCGGGAGCGACTCCATCATTTTGGTCGTCGGCTCCAGGATGTTCATCTTCGCGCGGATTCGCTGGCTGAACTCCTCCAGCTCGGCAGCTGTCGGCAGGCTGCCGTGGATCAGCAGATAGCTGGTTTCTTCAAACGTGGAATGGGCACAAAGGTCGAAAATATCGTAGCCGCGATAAACCAGGGCGCCGCGTGCACCGTCTACAAATCCAATGTTTGATCCGGCCGCCACTGCACCTTCCAGGCCGGGCTTAACTTCGCAGTTTACCGGCCATGCCACCTCAGATGGTGGTGGTGGCGCATCCACTTGGCCGATTTCCTCGTTAGCCTTCTTTTTGGCATCGAGAATGAGTTCGGTAATGGATGACTGATCGAGTGACATTCGGTTCTCCTGAAATTGTAAATGCTGCGTTTTATCGCGGGCCCCACAGGGCTTTCTGAAGGGTTTTGACGCCGCTGATCGTGCGTGCAAGCATTTTCATGCACGATCATACTACACATAAAAAATATTATCATCCATCAAAGCGGAAACAGTTTTCCCTATAACGGATAACGGTAAGCCATCAGGATTTTGCCTGCTTCAAACAAGCCATAAACGGCGAATCCACACAACGCCACACCAGCGATTCTTTCAACCCAGATGTAGGTTCTCGGCTGCAGGCTCCGATGAAATCGGGCTGTTACCAGCACTGCCCCGGTAACCCAGAGGCTGCATGCTACCCCTACCCCGCTGGCAAGCAGGTAGGGCACGTAAACGTTGTCCTGCCCGCGATTAAGGTGCGTACTGGCCACCGTAAGGCTCGTAAATATCCAGAACATAATAGTCGGCGGGCTGCTAAGCGTAAGCGCCAGCCCCAGCAGAAAGCTACCGGCCATCTCTCCGATGGTAGCTTTTGGCGGTCGAACCCATTCCTCCACTGTCGGATTCTTCCCCGTTGTCCCCGTTGATGTCGCGTTCGCGGGGAATTTAGCCCGCAGGCCCTGGATCCCCAGGAAAAAGAGGATGACCGCCCCGACCAGCCACATGATGGCTTTGCCCCACAGGGGCAAAGATTCTACCAGCGCCAGCGCACCAAGGGAGCTTAAAAGCACAAAGGTTACATCGGCCAGGCTTGCGCCCAGGCCAAAGGTAAGGCCCAACCTCGGCCCCCGGCTTATGGAACGCCGGATGACTTCCAGGTTAATGGGACCGGGAATAGCTGCTGCGTAAAAACCCAGCGCAAGCCCTACTGTAAATATCTGCAACATTTAGCGGAGCATCATCCCATCCCTTGTGTTCCATACGGCATGCAGTACTTTTTCTCCGTAGGGGTAAAAATTCTCGCACCTCACGGTTCCGCTCACGCTGCTGCGGAATTTCCTTTACCCTGCATCCACGCTAACACGTAGTTCCTGCGTGTCGGATATTGATTACTTCGAATCTCTCTACTGGCCCGTTGCCGTCATGGTTTTTATTTGGGGGCTGGTCTGGGGCAGTTTTTTTAACGTATGCATCTACCGGATCCCGGTTGGCAAGAGCGTTGTCACGCCCGGATCCCACTGCTACAGTTGCGGCTCGCCAGTGCGCTGGTATGATAACATACCCCTGCTAAGCTACCTGCTGCTGCGGGGCAATTGTCGATTTTGCGGCACCCACTTCTCTCCGCGATACTTTTTTGTAGAGTTGCTGACAGGCCTGCTGTTCCTTGCCGTGTTTGTCAGCTTCGGCTTCCAGTGGGAAACCCCGTTTCATATGGTGTTCGTGTCGTTCCTGATCATCGGGACGTTTACTGACATTGACCACTTCATCATACCCGACAGGATAACGCTCGGCGGAATGGTGTTTGCCATTGTCGCCACGGGGCTGCTGGGGCCGCACTCTCTCATTGCGCGGGAGTTTGTGCTGAGTTGGGAAATGGCGAAGCAGCTTACCTTCCAGTGGAGCGCTCCTGATCCGCCCGAGGCTATCCCCTACTACGTGCCATTCCTGTTCAGCGTGTTCAGTGCAGCGTTTGGATATGGGATGCTTTGGGCCGTAGGTTTAATGGGTAAGGTTCTGTTTCGCAAAGAGGCCATGGGCATGGGCGACGTAAAGCTGTTTGCGTTCCTTGGTGCCTGGCTTGGCCCCCTTAACTGCATCTGGATATTGTTTCTGTCGGCTTTCGTGGGGGCGATCATGGGTCTGTCGCTGCTGCTCGCGCACCGCCTTGTTGGTGAAGATGAGTATGATACGCTGGAGCTGAAAGGTGATCCGACCGTGGAATCTCAATGGCTGACCGCGGTTCCACAATTTGCGCCGCCATCCGGCGACGCTGCGGCAGCCACTCCTGCGCCGGCCGCAGATGGCTCGGAGGCCGATTCAACTGGCCTTCTATTGAAATTTCCCCGCCGCACGTCTCACCAGCTCCACCATTTTCCTTATGGCCCTTACATTGCCTTGGCGGCCATTATCGTTTTGCTGTTGCACGAGGTAATCACCCGTGGTGTAAGAGCATTCTTCTTATTGGGGTAAACAGGATGGGTATTAAACTTAGTATTAGATTTACGAACTCGCTGCTCATTTCAGCGGCACTATTATTAACAACACCGCCAGCAGCGGCGCAGCAGACACCGTCTCTTGAAGATGAACTGCTGCAGGGAAAAACGCCGGTGTATTCTATTCCGGATCGTATTACAGAAGACCTGACTTCCCACGAAATCGGCACATCGGAACAACAGCTGATCAGTTTTCTGAAGAACGGTCTCTCGAAAATGACAAACCTTCCTGAGCGGCCAGTGGAAAAAAGCCAGCTGGTGATTGATGCCATGGCAACCCTTGCCCGCATGAGATCCACCGATGCGGTTCCGGTCCTGATCCAGATTGCGCGTTTTGATACGACTGTAGGGGCTTTCCGCGTAGTAGAATACGACGTAACGAAAACATCACCCCAGGCACGCGATGAGTTCCGGCTTCGTGCCTACCGGCTCATACAGTATAATGCCATCAACGCCCTGGGGCTTATCGGTGATCCGCGCGCGGCAGACCTTGTCCGCGCTATCATTCAACAGGAGAAAGAAGCAGGCGCGCAGATTCAGTACTCATTGTGCCTCGCCAGCCTTGGCGACCCCACCGGTATCGATTATCTTGTTAACCTGATCAACCTGCAGAACCGGCGCGAAAGTGCCGCGGCGGCAAAGGCGTTCTATTATATCACCGGCAAGAGCTTCGGTTACACAGAAGACTCGCCTGTGCGTGCCCGGAAAGCACTGGCAGGCCAATACACGCAGTGGTGGCAGCAAAACCGCGGCTCTTTCCGGGTGAATCCTGACGCCGTAAGAGAACGTCGCCTCGACCCTGATGACCAGATGCGCTATGCGCCCCGATCTACCCGCGACCTGCTTAAGCTGGCTGCCAACTACTTTGACTTTAACAATAAGCTGGGTTCGGCAGAAGCGCGCAAAAAAATTGCCGACGCCGGCGCAAGCCTTAACCAGGAATTCGAACAGATCGCTACCGATCCCATGGAAGATCTCGACGTGCGCATGGAAGCCTTGAACTGGTATTTTGCGGCAAACAGGTCTGATCCACTGGACATTCTGCGCAAGCTTCGCCGCGATGAAAATCCGGAAATCGCTGATAAGGCCAACACGCTTTTGGAGCAGATTGCCGAAGAACAGCAGGCACGAGGCGGGCAGTGAGTGACTCCCCTGCGGAGTTAAATCCAGGCCGCCGGACAGGCAATAGCTCGCGCTCTATCTATGAACGCACGCTTACGTTTTTAGCGGTTGCCGTCGGGCTCCTGATTCTTGGTGCAAGCGCGTTGATCGGCCCGCGCCTCGCCGGAGGCATTCTCACATCAGTAGTGGTTCCGGCAGCGGCTGTCATTGGCGGTGCGATTGCCCTGTTCCGCCCCCGCTGGATTTTCTACGGGTTCATTTCCGCATGCATGGTATTTCCTCATGAACTGGAAACCATCTTCGTACCGCTCGGTTTCATGAAGGTTTACCCGCAGGACCTCGTGTTTCTATTCCTGATTGCCCTTTGCGCGCTTCTATGGGTACTGGGGCGAGTCACCTTCCATAGAATCCCATTCAACCGACTTATGGTTGTTTACCTTGCCCTTGGCGGGCTGGCTGCTGCCCATGGCCTGTTCAGAACGGGTAACGAATACGACAATGTATTTGGCGACCTCCGCCGGTCGTTCTTCTACTTCCTGGCCTACTTTTTCGCCATTGCCCTCACCCCCGAAGAAAAAGACACTTGTTGGTTGAGAGGCGCCCTGCTGGCAGGCGCGCTCGGGGCCATCGCGCGCGGCTACATCCAGGTTTCCATGGGAGCCTTCGAAAGTCGACGCATCGGCGATGCCGCCCATATCCTTAACCACTTCGAAGTCACCTTCAGCACCTATGCCATCTACATAGCGCTGGCCAGTCTTGCGATCAGGGGAAAGAACGTGGTGCTGTGGACAGCAATTGCCCTCGCCGGACTCTCGGTGGTCGTACTGGGTAATTTCCGCACCTGCTGGATTGGCCTGCTTGCGGGCCTGGCAACCATGTCTCTTCTTCTGCCCTGGAAACACCGGCGACGCCTGGCCATTGCGGGCGGGTTTGCCATGGCACTGGGAGCCGTTGTACTGGCGTTCCTCTGGGAAGTGCCAGTGGAAGAAACCCATTCTACCATTGGTGAGAACATCGCCCGCAAGGCAGATATTGGTGCCGCGTTGGATGATCCCAACATCGCCTGGCGCGTGGATTCCTATCGTAATGCCATAGACCTTTGGCTCACGCAGCCGATGTTAGGCCGGGGTCTTGGCGAAGAACTGGAGTTTATCACCGCCACAAGTACCGGCGGCAGCATGATGGCCATGGGCCACCGGGTACATAACAGCTACCTCTGGCTGCTCATGTCCCTGGGTGTGGTAGGCTTTTCGATCCTCGTCTATATCCACGGCCGCTACATCTTCTACATCTTTTCAGCCATGAAGAACGCAGCGCTGCCCGAACAGGCACGCATAACTCTAACGGCAGGAACGGCACTGTACGGCACCATCCTGGCCTCAGCCCTTTTCGATGTTTACCTGGAAAGCGCGCCGCCTATAACCATTATCAGTATCACGATGGCTCTGTGCCTGCTTGAGATTCACTTCGCGGCTACTCCAACTGCGAGAAGCCAGGCGCTTAGCCACCGGCCGGCAAATTAAAAAATCTTTTCCTGCAGTTCAGGCTTAACCTCGGTCGCGCGCCGCAGCGCCGCTGAGGCCCGCCGCGCCTGGCCGTCTTTATGATAAGCCCGTGCCAGGCTCCATTGCACATCACCACTATACGGAGCAAGTTCGTCTGCCTGTTCCAACACACGAATGGCTTCTTTGAAATCCCCCGCCTGCAGCAGATAATCCCCGTAAACGTGCAGGTACGCCGCATCCAGCCAGCCGCCGTGATTCAGCCCCTCCTGCATAATATCAGACGCCTCCTGGGCCTTGCCAAGGTTGCTGGTAGCCACTGCCAGGTCCAGGCGATATGTCAGGTTTTTGGGAGCCCCTGAAACAGCCGCCTGGAAATCTCCAACAGCTTCAGACACCCCTCCAGTTTTATGCAGTAGTGCCCCCCGAACCCAGTGGGCTTTAGGACTAAGCGGCAGAGAGGTTTCTGCGTCATTTAATAATGCCAAAGCCTCAGTCGTTCGCTCCTGGATATCGTAAAGTTGCGCCAGCAATGTCACAGACTCGACAGAAGACGTAGACAGGTCCTGCGCGCTTTGGATGTTCGAAAGAGCATCGTCATAATTGCTTTGCGTCATAAAAGCCCGCGCGTGGCTCAGGAGCTGCTGTTCCCTGTTCCCGGCAGCATCGTAAACCTGCCCCTGCATCTCGTAATACACACGCCGCTCCTGTGCAAACTCCGGGCGCTGGTCCAGCTCAGTGGCTTCATTAAAAAGTGTAATCGCCTTCTTAAGGTGCTCATCCCCGGCGGGCACAACAACCTTCTTCTCCGATTCCAGGTTAAGCTGTTCCGCTTTGTCGAGCACCTGCGCTGCGTGCTTTTCAGCTTCCGCATATAGCACAGACGCCTTGGCAACGCGGTTCACATTTACGTAGTGGATCTGCTCAATGATGCGCGCGGTGTTCTGTCTCAGGAGCACAAGAGCCACGATGGCTGCCAGCAGCAGCACAGCCCAGATACACAAAGTAATGATGACTTCGCGGCGGGATTGCCTGGCTACTAGTCTCATGGTTTGCTCAATCTGATGTTCAGAAGATTAGGTTTTTCGTTTTGAAGCGGAACACCAAGAATCCGGATCTGCAAATACTCTTCGCTCGACAGCGGCGCCTGCCATCCCGGCACACTCTGCCAGGATAACCAGTCAATGGAACCATCGCTGCGGCTTTCGCCTGCTCTCCACTCCAGGTACATGGCTTCCCATTTAGCCGGGTCATCAGTCTCCACCGACAGTTCCAGAAGCTGAGACCTCATTGAATCCGGGAGCAGGTAAGGAGCCGAATCCCATTCAACGGCATGGGGTGTAAACGTTAAATACTCTAGGACAATGGGACTGTTTCCGGCAGGCCGCATGTGCCAGCTGATCGCGCTGTTTTCTGTATAAAGTCGCCCGAAATCGGCCGACGGGCGCGGTCCGCTACCACTGGGAGTTACCTGGCGCCATGCACTTTCCCCGGCCTTTACCTCGACCGTTGGCGTCGCGCCCTTTTGCACAATGAAATAACCGGTCAACATGCCAGGCACGTCTGTCTGCACCGTTTGCAGCGGCAGACGGAATCCAATCTCTCCAGGCGATTCCCCGGCACCGGCAGCAACACGCCACGGCGTCACCCACCATGCATCATCATTCGGCGCATCAGCAGCAATGGCAGTGCCCGTGGTTATGTTAGGGTGGTCTACAACCAGGTAATCCGTGGTTGAGGTAAAGTTGGGTGTCACCCGCATGACGTTCTCGAACGGCATATCCAGGTTATAGGAAACGCCGGATACGATCGTGGAAGCGAGGTTCACCGGACTACCGTCCGCCTCAGCCAGCGGGGTAATAATCATAGTGT
>JAKFFN010000315.1:0-15669 GCA_036675025.1 Candidatus Sumerlaeales bacterium
ACGGATGAGGGCACCCGTGTTACTTGTTGGTGGCGTAGGGGGGCGCTGCGCGGGTTTGGGAGTAGATGGGTTTATCCGGTGCTGCGCACCGGCGGGCAGGATGCCCGCGCTCCCAGGGATGGCGCTGGCGGCGATTCTAATCTTGCCGCTTCAGAACGTGGCCGTGGCGGTAGGTTGTGAACTGGTTGTTTCGGCGGATGATTTTGCCGTTTACGAGTATGGTGTCGAAGCCTTCGGCTAGCTGGTGAGGTTCCTCGAAGGTGGCGGTGTCTTTGACTTTGGCGGGATCGAAGATGAGGATATCGGCGGCGTTGCCGGCTTTAAGGGTTCCGCGAGGTGGAGCGTCGTCTGTGCCGGATTTGCTTTTTAATCTGTCCAGACCAATGGTGGCGGCCGGGAGGCCGCTCATTTTATAAACGGCTTGCTCGAGAGTAAGAAGCTTGTCTTCGTTTACGAATTTGCGGATGATCTTTGCGAAGGAGCCGTAGCCGCGGGGATGGCGCATGGTGGGGCTTCCGTCGGTGCAGATGTTGATGCCTTCGGCAACGAGGAGTCGGCTCTGCAGGTCTTCGTTCATAACGAAATATGCTGCGCTGCCGCCGCGGGGGCCGAGGTCGGCGAGGACTTCCGCATAGGGTTTGCCAGCCTCGGCAGCAAGTTGCGCGAGGGTTTTGCCGGCGTTGGCGCCGCTGCCCAGGAGCATGGCTTCAGGCCCGTTGCGTTTGGCGACCCGATCGTGCAGATACTTTACGAGCTCAGCGCGGCGCGTGGTGAGAACTTCCCGGTAACTGTTTGGCGGAAGGGCCCAGCGGGGAAAGAGAATGGAGAGGCCGGTGTGGCTGGCGGTGTAGGGGTAGACATCAGCGGTGACGCGGACCCCGCTTTTGCGGGCCAAATCAATGTGTGAGAGAATCTCTTCGGCGCGGCCGCTGCCTTTACCGTAGACGGACTTAAGATGGGAGATATGGGCATTGGCACCGGCGCTGCGGCATTGCTCTACAAGTTCTGTGATGGAGCTGGTGACCTGGTCGTCGTCTTCATTGCGCATATGGGTCATTACTGTGAGGCCGCGCTTGCCAACGGGCGCGGCAACAACGGCAAGCTCATTTGCCGTAGCAAACATGCCGGGCTGATACTCCAGACCGGTGGTAAGGCCCCATGCGCCCTGCTGCAGACCCTTTTCCACGAGATTGGCCATGGCCTTAAGCTGCTCAAGGGTCGGCGTGGTAGACAAACCAATGCCGGATTCATTACGGACGGTGCCGTGGCCGACAAAGGTAAGGACATTCGGTCCTGGGCGCGTGGTGGCGATGTCGTTAAACCATTCGCTGAGGGTGCCAATGCGATTGCTGCTGCCATCCTGACCAAGGCAGATGGTTGTGACGCCCATGGCGAGAAAGTTGTGCATGTCAGGTGTTTCGGCAGGATCACCGTGAGCGTGGGTATCAATGAAGCCGGGGCTGACAACTTTGCCGCTGGCATCGATTACCGAAGCGATGGCGGGAAACATATCTCCGAGTTCCTGGATGGCTATGATGCGATCGCCGCGGATAAGAACGTCGGCCTCGCGCGCAGGGGCGCCGGTGCCGTCGATAACGCTGCCGTTGGAGATGATTGTGTCGCCGGGTTGAATGGCGGTGGACGTGGAGGTTGTTTCGGCGAGAGCCGGCAGACAACCTGCGGCCAGCACCGTGGCGCTCAGTAGACGCATACAGACTCGAGAAGGTTTCACGGGCATGGCCTTTCGGATGAGCCGGGAGATGAGTTTCTGTTAAGGCGGCACGATGGTTAGATACAAGAAGATTTCCAGATTTCCAACAGCGCGGGCAATATCAGTTCTCGATCACAAAGCCTGTTTGGTTAAAGCCGCTGCAATTGCTGGTATACTGCTTGCGGATCGCAACTTGAACGGTTTACAGTTCAATCATCACCAGTAATAAGGAGTGCTCTATGTCGTCAGGTGCGGGCGTTAAACTTTTGGGATTTGCGGGCAGTTTGCGAAAGGATGCTTTCAGCAAGGCTGTGCTGCGGGCTGCGCAGGAAGCAGCGGCGGGCAAGGCGGAATTTGAGATTTTCTCGCTGGAGGAGATCCCGCTGTATAACCAGGATGTGGAGGATGCGGGACATCCAGAATCTGTGACAAAGTTTAAAGAGGCTATAGCGGCGGCGAATGCGCTGGTGATTGCAACGCCTGAGTATAACTATGGCATTCCGGGGGTGCTGAAGAACGCGCTGGACTGGGCTTCGCGTCCGGGATATAAATCGGTACTGAAGGACAAGCTTGTGCTGATGATGGCATCGTCGCCGGCGGCAACGGGCGGCGTGAGAGCTTTGCCCCAACTGCGCCAGACGCTGAGCGCGTGCCTGTCGCGAGTGTTGCCGATGCCGGAAATCGTGATTGCGTCTGCCGGGCAGAAGATCGTGGACGGCAAGCTGACGGATGAGGATTCGCTGAAGTATATCACGCGGAGCGTGGAGCAGTTGATTGATGCAGCGCAGAGTTGAGAGTTGAGAGTTGAGAGTTGAGAGTTGAGAGTTGAGAGTTGAGAGTTGAGAGTTGAGAGTTGAGAGTTGAGAGTTTACGCTGAACGCCTTTTTGGTATTTGAGATTTGTGTGTTTTATCTGTGATTTTTGACGGTTAACGCCGGTTTTTTAACACTTTAGTAATTATGTTCTGGGTTTCGTTTTTTCTGTTGAACGGGTGAGCGGGAGGGTGTTGGCTGATGGCAAATCTCTTTAGCATAATACTCAGGAAAAAGGTGCCTTGGCATGGCTCTTCGACTAAATCCCGTACTTGAAATCGCTGAGGTAATGAACCTGCGGCCACGGCACACTCATGGCATCATTAAGCTGATTGATGAGGAAATGCCGTGCATGCTGGACCTGGCGGGGGATTTTTACCCGGATCTGCAGGGAAAGCGAATCCAGATTTCACCCAATCCCAAATACATGACTGCGGAGGACAAGGCGAGCACGCTTACTCCCAAGCAGATCCACCCGCACCAGGTGGGAACGACGGGTATTGTGACCGCAGCGCGGTGGGCCAAGGTTCCGTCGGTTTCTGAGGTGGAAGCAGCGGAGCGAACGGCGGCCGGGGAGCTCGTGCCGTTTGAGTGGAAGCGGATGCTGTACATGGAGTGGTTTTGCCAGAACGGCCGGGTGGTGTTGGAGCTTATTGAGCCGCACATTGAAATTTATGTGAGCGGCAACGGCGATGATGAAGTTTGGGATCCGTTTGAATGGCCGGATACTAAGCCGGACGACCCAATGGCGATGGAAGAATTTGATGTGGCTGAGGCGGCCAGGCAGGCGGTGCCGTTTGGTCAGCACTATAAGCGCCCGAAAATGGACGGGATGTTTTCAATGCCGTCTTTTAAAGAGAACGATGACGACGATGCCGGCGGATATGAGCCAGAGGAAGGCTTTGACCCGATAAAGGAACTGGAACGCATGGAGGAAGATGCGCCGTCGGAACTGGATTCTTACCTTGCGGACATCAACCGGCAACGGGATGAGGCGGCGGGGCTGGCACCGCGAGATTCGCTGTTTGACGATATCGAAGGGGACGATGACCGCGACGATGAGCACGTGGATGACGTGATTGAAGAGATGAAATACATGGACGAGATCCTTGAGGGGAAGCACGACTCTGATCCGGCCATGGTGAACATCCTGGGCAATTACGTGGCCGGTCGCATGACGGATGGTGAAGCAGAAGTAAAGCTGAAGGAGGTTCTGGCGCTGCTGGGGCTTTATGGAATTTCTATCGGCATCTGCGAGCATTTCTCTGCGAAGGATACGCTGCGGATTATCCGGGACGAGTGGGGGCTGGAGGCGAAGATTCACCCGGGGCTGATCGGCAGCGGCTGGGTGCGGGGTTTTATGACGCACGAATCGTGCAGAGAGTGTGGCGAGATTGCGGAGCGGGAATTCCAGGAGACGGATCACGAGGAGATGCTTCGGCAGGGCGCGGAGCTAATGGAAGAGATGAAGCGCCAGAGACAAAGCGATCTGCCGTTTGATGACGATGGGGATGTACCTTTTTAAAAAAGAGAGGGCGAAGCCATATACGGCTTCGCCCTGTAGTCTGTTTTTGGTTTTACTTATTTGGTTTTACTTAAAGGTTACTCGTAAAGACCCCAGGTGTTATCGGCGGCAGTGTGCACCGGAGTATGATAGTGGATCACCAGACCGTAGTTGTAATTCGCTGTCACTATGTCGAGTCCGCCATCGCGATTAATGTCGCCTACTGCGAGGCCATGGGGGTTATAGCGAGTCGCATAGGGTGCATCGTAATTGAACTCAGGGTTGAGGACGCCGGACGAGGATTGGGTCAACACGCCAATGGATATGCCGCCGTGGGCAGCAATGACATCGCCAAGGCCATCACGATTGACATCTGCCACTTCCAAAGCGTGTTCACTACCCGCGGACGGATAGCTTACAGGTGTGGTGTCTAGAAAACCGGAACCTTCCTGTGCAAACACTGCAACGTTAGCACTATAACCAAGGACGAGATCACTGCGGCCATCACCGGTTACGTCGCCAACTCCAATTCCTGAAGAGTTAATGTCGGCTCCTAAATCATACTGGTTTTGTGTCAGCATGGTGCCGCTATCGCCCTGCCTTAACACGGCAACATTATCTACAGCATATGCCTGGCCGCTCATGGCAATGATGTCGTCGCGGCCGTCGTTGTTAAGATCGCCCACCTCCAGTTCATCATATCCGGCATGGCCGGCGGTGTAAGGAGTGGCAGGATTCATTTCGCCTGATGAATTCTGCAGGCTTACGCGAACAGAACCGCTTCCCCAGTTCATGGCGACAATGTCATCGCGACCATCGCTGTTGAAATCGCCGGAGTTGACATAGCGGGTCTCACCTGGATTAAAGAAGGTGATGGGGTTTAGCGTGCCGCCTGAGTTCTGGTAGAAGATGCCGGCACTGTCATTTCCGCCAACGACGACGTCATTGAGGCTGTCGCCGTTGAAGTCTCCGATTGCGAGTGTGCCGGCGCGGTTTACAGGCGCCCGGTATTTTACCGGGACCATGAGGTCGCCTTCGAGATTTTGCAGAAACACAAACAGCGTATTATCGTCTTCGCTGAAGTACATGCTTGTGCACATAGCGACATCGTTGAGACCATCGTTATTAAGGTCTCCAATGGCGACTGCTTCGGGCCATGATTCGGTTGCCTTCACGACATACGATTCATAAAGTCCTTCACCGGGAGCCGAAGTGGATCTATTGTTTGTCCGGGTGGCAACTGGACTTGCAGTTGCTCTTCCCTGTGACAACTCGACTGCGCCATCTGGTAGTGCGGTCGCTATGGCATTGCCATTTGCGTCGAGGTATGTGGCTGGCTGGCAGTGGGCTGTGGCGATAGCCAGCAGGCACAGGTTTGCACAAACTATGGTTTTCATAAGTATGAGAATCCTCTAGTAGAATCGCATCTCGGTATTGCGTGCGGTTAAGCTGGAACAAGCGGCCGCAGATATTACTGGTAAAGGCCCCAGGTATCTTCTGCAGCGGTGTGCACGGGTACGTGGTAGAGAATCACCAGGCCCTGGTTATAATCGGCAATGGCGACGTCTGGTCCGCCGTCGCGATTGATATCGCCGATGGCAAATCCCTGGGGATTATAGTGGCTGGCGTAAGGGATACTGTAGCGCACTTCGGGATAGAGCCCGGTTTCGCTCTGGGCATATACGCCCATGGCATTCCACCCGCCGTGGAGGGTGAGAACATCATCGCGGCCGTCGCGGTCGACATCAGCCACCTCGACCGGTTCCGGAATATCGTAGGACGGATAGGTAGCAGGCGTGGTATTGAGGGTTCCGGAACCGTTCTGGAAGAACAGCGCGATATTAGAGGCTGGTTTATTGCCACCATAAGCGAGTACGACATCGTTCAGATCATCGCCGTTCATGTCGCCGATGCCGATGCCGCTGGCGTTTACTGTAATGGGAAGATCATAATAGTTTGGCGCGTTAAGGGTGCCGCTTGAGTTTTGTAGTAGAACAGCGAAGTTATCGTAAGCATAAGACTGGCCGCTCATGACAATTACGTCGTCGAGGTTATCATTATTGAGATCGCCGACTTCGAGTTCATCGAACCCCCCGTGACCGACGGAATGCGAAACCTGGGGCAGGAAACCGCCAGAGGGATTCTGCAATAGCACTTTGATGCTGCCGCTGCCGTGATTGGCGGAGACGATATCATCCAGGCCGTCGTTATTAAAATCGCCGGCTTTACAGTAGCGGGTTTCTCCAACGCTGAGGGGGGCCAGAGAGTTCATTGTACCGCCGGAATTCTGGTAGAAAACGCCGAGAGTGTCCTGCCCGCCGACGACGATGTCGGTGCGGCCGTCATTATTGAAATCGCCTACGTCGACCGATTCAGTGCGCGTTACCGCAGGATACTTGGCGGGAGCATCGAGGCCGCCGGAAGTGTTCTGCAGATAGACGAAAAGTTTATGGTCATTGGTTGGGTCGAAGTAGTAGGATGTCACCATCACTACGTCTTTAAGACCATCGCTGTTGACGTCGGCAATTTCGATGGCTTCCGGCCAGGAGCCGGTTGTCCGAGCAGTGTAGGGCTGGAAAAGTCCTTCACCAAATTCACGGGCAACAGCAGGCGCTGCACCGGCTTCGGTCTTGGCAGTCTGTCTGTCGATAACAGTAGAGTCTTCTTTGACACCATCTTCTGAAGTGCTGCTGATGATGGTGCCGTTAGAGTCAACATTCGGGGTGCCCTGGCTAAACGCTGCAGAGACAGCCAGAAGGCACAGGTGGGTACAGAAAATTGATTTACGCATGTGGATGATCCCCTGATTCCAAGAATTCGCAAAAACTATCCGAAGAATTCATTAAGAGGCTGGATGCGCAAGAAAAAGTTTTTTTGGAACTACGACAAACTCGACTGGATGCTGTCGCCAATGCTACTCGTAGAGGTGCCAGCTTTTATTTGCCGCGGTATGGACTGGCGTGTGGTAGAGAATTGTGAGGCCGTTGAGATAGTCGGCGACGGCTACATCGAGGCCACCATCACGGTTGATGTCTCCGATGGCCATTGCCTGGCCTGGATAACTAGTGGCGTAAGGTAGCGGATAGCGAACTTCGGCGTTCAGGCTGCCGGTGGTTGTCTGGGTGTGTATTCCGAGAAGGCTGCCTCCGTAGAGGACAACAAGGTCTCCGCGGTTATCGCGGTTGACGTCGGCAACGCGAACGGTATCGGGCCCGTAGTAGGCCTGGATATTGGCGGGGGAGAAATCGAGACCGCCGGAGGGCGCCTGGTTAAAAATGGAGATTCTTGCACTCTGGGGCTCAACGCCATGGGTGACAAGCAGGTCGTGCATTCCGTCGCCGGTAATATCACCGACGGTCATACCGTTAGCAGTTACCCCGGTGGGCAGCAGATACGGAGTTGGCGGGTTCATGGTGCCGGTTGCACTCTGCAAGAGGATCTGGGTATCGGGAAAATTCCCGGAACCGCTCATGATGGCGATGTCGTCGCGGCCGTCGTTGTTAAGATCGCCGGCAGCAAGTTCATCGAACCCGCCATGAGAGACCTGGTATTCCACAGCGGGTAACATGGTGCCACCGGGGCTTTGCAGGGATACATACACGGAACTGCTGGACCAGTTTAAAGAGGCGATATCATCGCGACCGTCTGCGTTAAAATCGCCAGCGCAGACAATCATGGCCTGGGGCGGAGTAAAGGGCACCATTGCTGCGAGGGAACCGGTGGTTGTCTGGTAGAATATGCCGCCCGTCGCGGTGCCGCCAGCAACTACATCGGTGCGGCCGTCGCCGTTGAAATCTCCAGTATCTAAAGAGTTTCCATTGCTCACCGTGGCAGGCAGCTTTACGGGCGGCAGCAGGTTGCCTTCGATATCCTGATGGTAGACGAACAGTTTGTAGCTGTTGTCATCAAGTGCCTTGAGCCCGGTGAGTACGAGCACATCGTTCAGGTCGTCGCCGTTGACATCGCCGATAGCGACTGAGCGGGCAGGCGCAACGGTAGCCGTTGATACGGCATCTTCGAATAAACCGTGTCCTTCGGCCGAACCGGCCATGGCAAATACTGGTGCCTGAAGCATAAGAGCCAGCATCAAGCCTGCATAGTTTGAGGTAGAAAAGGACACGAGATTGGATTCCCCCGGGTTTAGTTAAGTACCCGAAAATGTTGCAGGGGTGGTGCAGATCGCGCAACAGAAAGTTTTGGATTTGGGCCTAAGGGCTCTCAGGCAGGATTATTGCATACACGGGGTAGCGGAGGCTTATCTATGGCGCTGGAACTGCAGACGGATTATCCGCCTATGGAGGCGAAAAGCGTTGATGAAATTCCGCGTGGTGACGACTGGCTTTATGAGCCAAAGTGGGATGGATTCCGCTGCGTGGCATTTCGTGATGGCGATGTGGTGCATCTGCAATCGAAGGCGGGTCAGCCACTGGCGCGGTATTTTCCGGAGTTGGTGGAGGCGCTGCTGGCGCTGAAGGCGAAACAGTTTGTGTTGGATGGGGAAATCGTGGTGCCGGACGGCAGCGGCGGGCTTTCGTTTGATGCATTGCTACAGCGGGTGCATCCGGCGGAGAGCAGGATCAAGCGGCTGGCCGGGGAAACGCCTTCGACTTATATCGTGTTTGATTTGCTGGCCGGCGCGAATGGAAAGTCGCTGGTGACGAAGCCATTGCGGGAGCGGCGGGCGCTGCTGGAGAAGTTTGCTGCGAAGGAATTCCCAGGCGGGACGGAGCGGCTGCAGCTTTCGCCGGCGACGGATGATTATGATATCGCGGTTAAGTGGTTCGGCAAGGTGGGGGCGGCGCTGGATGGTATCATGGCGAAGAAGGCGGAGGATTTTTACCGGAGCGGTACGCGGGAGGGAATGGTAAAGATTAAGCCGGTGCGGACGGCAGATTGCGTAGTGGGCGGGTTTCGCTATGCATCCAAGGGCAAGGTGGTGGGTTCATTGCTGCTGGGGCTATATGACTCGGCCGGGCTGCTGAACCACATCGGGTTTTGCAGCGCAATGAAGACGGACACGAAGAAGGAACTGACACCGCAGCTGGAGAAGCTGATTTCGCCGCCGGGATTCACCGGCTCGGCACCGGGCGGTCCGAGCCGATGGAGCACGGAGCGAAGCACCCAGTGGCAGCCGCTGAAGCCGGAACTGGTGGTGGAGGTGGAATGGGATCATTTTACGAATGGGCGGTTCAGGCACGGAACGAAGTTTGTGAGGTGGCGTCCGGATAAACCGCCGAAGAAGTGCACCATGGACCAGGTGGCGATTGAGGGAAGCGGGGCGGCGGCGATGCTGGAGAGGACAGTTGAGAGTTGAGAGTTGAGAGTTGGGCAGCTGGGGTGGGGTGGCGGTAGCAATGGCGGGGTGTGTAGAAGATCTCGCTGGATGGAACTGGATGTTACAACGGGCGATGGGAACGCAGGTCCGGCTAGAAACGGGGCAGGATCTTGAGAACTATTGAGTTTAGCCTGTTTCCCGTTTTGGCAGAGTTTTCGCTCCCCCGTGAGGGTTGAGTATTATGCCGACACTTGAACCCCATAGGGAGCCACGCGAGGGGCGGAAAAAGGAGAAGCGGGATGCGACTCCTTATCTTCCAACCCGGATCACGCTGCCCAGTATGCGGGCGGCGGTGCAGGGATGCCGCGGTTGCGACCTTTATAAGAATGCAACCCAGGCGGTGTTTGGTGAGGGGGCTGCCAAGGCGGCTTGCGTGTTCGTGGGTGAACAGCCGGGCAATGAAGAGGACAAAGAGGGTAAGCCATTTGTGGGTCCGGCGGGCCGCATCCTGGACAAAGGTTTGGCCGATGCCGGCATCGCACGGGAACTGGTTTATATTACGAACGCCGTGAAGCATTTTAAACACGAGATGCGCGGCGCGCGACGGCTGCACAGATCGCCGAATGTGGGCGAGTTAAATGCCTGTCGCCCGTGGCTGGAGCAGGAACTCAAGGTGACCAAACCGAAGGTGATCGTGTGCATGGGGACCACTGCAGCGCGGTCTGTGCTGGGTCGCAAAATCACCCTGCGCGATGTGCGTGGGCAGGTCATCGACAGCCTCTATGCTGATAAGACCGTAGTAACAACGCATCCGTCGTCAATATTGAGGTCGCCCGACGATGAATCGAGACGGCGCAACTATGAGGCGTTTGTCGCGGATCTAAAGATCGTGGCAGGGGTGCTGGAATGAAGATTACTCCAGCCAGGAAAAAGCCGAGGCCCGAGGTGGAAGCTCACGTCAGTTCCGGGTTCCCGTCACCAGCGGAGGATTATGATGAACCCGACCTGGATCTGCATGAACTGGTGGTGAAGAATCCTCCGGCGACATTCTTCATGCGGACCGATACTGACACCATGCGAAAGACAGGCGTGGAACCGGGAGACCTGCTTGTGGTAGACAGGTCACTGCAGGCACGAGAGGGGACGCTGGTGGTACTGCTGCATGACGGAGATTTTGAAGTGAAGCGGTGTGTTATGTGCCACGGGAGACTGGTCGTCGCCGATGATCATGGATCTATTAACGTGGTGCCGGAAAGCCTGTGGGGGGTGGTGACGTTTGTAGTACGGCAGGTGTACAACGTCAGGTGAGTTTCGCCCTTGCTGATTGTAACAACTTTTACGTGTCGTGTGAGCGGGTTTTTAACCCGGCGCTTTCTGGTAAACCTGTGGTCGTTCTCTCCAGCAACGACGGCTGTGTGATTTCCCGATCCGAGGAAGCAAAAGCTGCGGGCATTACCATGGGGCAGCCGTTGTTTAAGGCGCGCGACCTGATCAACAAGCACGGAATCGTGGTGCTGTCTTCCAACTATGCCCTTTATGGGTCTATGTCGCGGCGGGTTATGGAGGTGCTTGCCGGATTTCGCGTAGGGCGTGAAGTCTACTCCATTGATGAAGCCTTCCTGGAACTGCCGGAGATGGATGAACCGGCGGCAGTGGCACTGTGCGCCGAGATGCGTTCGCGGGTATTGCAGTGGACGGGGATACCCATCAGCATTGGCATAGGGGAAACAAAGACGCTGGCGAAGGTGGCGAACAGGCTGGTGAAGAAGACGGCGGCTGAGGCGGGCGTGGTCAGTCTGCTGGAAGAGAAGCGACGCGATGGGGCTCTCGCAGCATTTCCCGTGGGTGACGTTTGGGGCGTTGGCCACGGAATTAGAAAGGCGCTGGAGGTGGCTGGGGTAACGACGGCGGCGCAGCTGCGTGATGTGGACAGATTCTGGATGAAGAGTGAGTTCGGGATCAAGGGGCTTGCGCTGGTGCTGGAGTTGAACGGTCAGGTTTGTCATCGCCTGGGGACTGCGTCTCAGGAGCGTAAAGAAATCATCGTGACCCGAACCTTCGGAAAGCGTTTGAATGGTTTCGAACAGCTTGCTCCGGCCTTTACAGAGTTTGCGCGGAAAGGCGCGGAGCGGCTGCGGGCGACACGCCTCACCGCCCGATCGCTAACGGCATTTATTGTCATGGATCGTTTTCAGCCGGATTACCAGGGCGGCAGCAGCGTGGAACTGGAATTGGAAGTTGCCACGGCTGATGCGGAAAGCCTGGTCTATCTTGCACGAGAAGCACTGCGAAAGTTGCCGCTGGAAGGGCGGGAGTACAAGAAGGGCGGGCTGGTTCTCGGGAAACTCTCTCCCGCGAATGTGGTGCAGGAGAGTTTGTTCAGCATCGATTTGCCGGAAAAAGGTCCTTCGCAATCTCAAAAGTTCAAGCTCGCCTCAGAGGCGCTTTCCGCGGTTAATGAGCGCTATGGCGTAAAAACACAGCGTGGAACGCCAGCATCGGAAGATCTGTGGGAGCAGCGGCGAGAGTATATGTCACCCAGGTACACAACGCAATGGAACGAGCTGCCGGTCGCGCGATAACGTCAACGCGGGAGGTCGTGCTCGGTTGCGCCGATGTCAGGCGCCTTACCCAGGTAGTCATCATTGAAGTTAGGTAGGACGGTACCTGCATCGATCGCCGGACTGGCTGGTTTGAGCATCAGATTCCGCGGTGCACCAACAAACTGCGGATCCTCAACGACAGCGTGTTTCCAGAATCCCATGTCCTGCGCCTGTCCCAGGGTAAGTTTGCTTTTTGCCGAGCCCCAACCCATGAACCGCTTCGGGTTCTTGGTGTGGAGCAGATCATAATCGAAGGAGTTCGAGAGCTGCTTGTGCTTATCGTAAAACAGCATGCCGTTTACGGAGATCAGGTTATTGCGCGCATACACGTTGGTAAACAAACCGCCGCCTCCTGAGCCCGCGTAACCTCCGTCTTCAGGTAGCGTGGAGTAAGCAGTGTTGTGATAAATGAAAAGGGGGCCATGGCCCTTGCGATCGCCTTCACCCAGCTTAAAGGCAGGGCCGCAGTTAATTATAGTATTGCGCCACACGTAGCAGGGACCTTCAACTACGGGAGCCACGCCAATACCTACGAGGCAGTCACTTATGGTGTTTCCCCAGATCCGAACATTGATGTTCCCCCCTTCTGACTCTATACCATCGTCTTCGCAGCCCGTGATAGTGTTATTGTAGATATCGGAATCACGATGGGCGCCGCCGCTAACTTCGAAGTTTGGCTCGCCGCCGATACCGTCTTTGATCAGGCTATTACCGCGGATCTGGTTTCCATTGATGATATGGCCACCAGCGGTTTTTCTGAGAGCTATTCCCATGCGCCCTCCGGTATATGTACCTTTATCGTAGAGGATCTGATTGTTGGAAATTACAGTATTGCTGCAGCCGGGTCCTACCTCTATACCAGAGTCAAAGTATCCAGTACCTGCGTTCATGATGCGGTTGTTTTTCAGAACAACGTTGCCACTTCCGTCGGAAACAAGAAAACCGGATTTCTTTGTGCCCTCCACGGCAAATCCCTCAATGACCACGTGATTCACGTTCCTTAGTTCAAAGCCATGGCTTCGCGTATTATCTGCATCGATAATTGCATTACCGGCTGCTACAGATCGAAAGGCGATGCACTTGTCGGCAGTGCCTGAGTGGCTTATTTTCACCTGCTCGTGATATCGGCCGTTCTCAATGATAACCAGGTCGCCTGGACTCACCTGGTTTGCCGCGTGTTGAATCGTCCGGAAGGGGCGAGCTTTGGTTCCAGAGTTTTTATTGTCACCATTGATGGCTACGTAAAAGGTTTTACCGGTAGCAGTTCCGGCGAGGTCAGCCCGAGTTGAAGTCTCGGTTTGGAATAGGACGTCGGTTTGCTTCTCCAGTTCCTGGCCAACCTGGATTTCATAAGCGGTCGCCTGCGCCAGGTTGACTATGCTGCCCCTGTATTCGTTTCTCCCAGAGTCCAGGGTAAGAGGCTGACCCTGCCGCCAGTCTGGCGTGCCCTTCAGACGAAACCTTACCTGGCACGTACTTGTTGGAGTTTCGTGTGCAGGCACGCTCAGACTTATACAGTGATAGGTAGCAGGCACACCCGCCGCATAAGAGCTCGCAAGCAGGATGACTGCGAGACCCGCGAGCCTCGCTTTAAAGGGCAAACAGGATGGTCCCATAAAAAAAGGAATACAGTGGGCGCAGTTCTTTGCAATTCTTTCCTAAGCCGATGTCTCCTCAGTTACGCTCCGGTATTATTACGGAGCAGTTCCACCCGTTAAGCTCTGAACAGATCTAAAGGTAGTTGTTGTGCTTCAGCCGTCTGGATTGTTCGCAAAATAGGGCTTATAAAAACCCATGAACCTGAACACCAGCACCGCAACGTATTTAAAAACATGGAGCGCCAGTAACGGGTATATTCTTATTTAAAATTGTGGCGGTGCACAACTGGCTGGCATGCTCAATGCTGCGTTTGTAGTCACTGCCGCGAAAGTATCACAATCAGCTATCTACGGAGCGAATTGCGCAGCGCGCGGCAGCAGAAGGAGTTGCAACATGGATCGTGTTCGTAAATCGATCCTGCCGCTGTGTTTGGCGGTGATGATGTGCACAACGAGCGTCTTCGCTGCAAATGTGCACTTTAAAGGTGGTAAAAGCGGTGGCGTAAAATCAACAGACCTGGGGTTGGTGTTGCAAGCATGTGCCAGCATAGCCGGTTTGGGTAATGGCGACGTCACCATCCACATCAGCGCCGTTGGCCTGGCTTCGGCGAGCTGTGTTAATCCTGGAGATAACACAGCTCCGGGACAAAACAAGGTTCCAATAACAGCTACGGCAACCGAGACTATCTCGGCTGACGAGATCAAAAATGGAACTGTATCGGTATGCCTGACCACAGACTCTCCCGGACCTCTCGACCCGGTGGCGGCGGGTTGCCCCAATGGCAACTGGAGCGCTCCAGTAGCCGATGTTGAGTTCAGCTCGGTAACCGTGACAGTCGTACAGTTCGGTCAAGTCGTACTGGAGAAGACGTTCTTCTTGTAAGAACGGAGTAGTGCCATGTAACCGTTAAGCGAACCTGTACCGTAGAGCAGGAGCGACGGTCCACCACCCCCTAGGTGGAATGGCGGGCAGTAACGGAAAAGGTAGGAAGGCTGAAGATGCACCGGGGGGTACAGCCTTCCTTCTCTTATTTAAACAGAGGTAAATCAGTTGATCTTTACCGGTTTGCGCTCACAGTTTGACTGGTATATGGCAGCAAACAGCTGTACAGTACGGCGACCATCTTCTCCTGTGACCAAGGGCTGGCGGTCTTCATCGATAGCCTGCAGGAAATCGCGGATCTGCATGGCATGAAAGTGTGTGGTGGGATCGAAGCTGGCAAACAGCCGCTCGTCTTCCTGCTTCCAAGTTGGAAGGTTGTCTTCCTCGCCGGGTACGGCCCAGATGTCATTGTAGGGAGCCTCCAGGATTGACGACTGCCCCGCAATAAACATGGCGCCGCCATCGGTCTGCACGCTGACTGAAGCGCCATTAGAACCGTGCACTGACACGCGAGCATTAAGTGCCGGGTTCTGGCTGTTGCTGACGACGATATTCCCCAGGGCGCCGCTTTTGAACCGGACGACGGCCACGGCAGTGTCTTCGACTTCTATGTAGGGATGATTGAGGTTTGCCCAATAGCCAAAGACCTCTTCCATTTCGCCCATGTACCAAAGCAGCAGGTCGAGCTGATGGGGCGCCTGGTTTACAAGCACTCCCCCGCCTTCACCGGTCCAGCTGCCGCGCCAGGGATCGCTTTTGTAATAGGCTTCATCGCGCCAGCCGAAGATAGTGGCAGTGCCGAGGATGGGCGAGCCCAGCTTGCCCGCGCAAATGGCATCGTGGATGCGCATGCACGGTAAGTAGTAACGGCGCTGGCTGACGGTGCCGACTGTGACACCGGTTTTTGCGGCCGCAGCCATGATGGCGTCGCAGTCTTTGACGGTGCTGGCGAGAGGTTTTTCGACCAGCACGTGCACACCGGCGCGGGCCGCGATAAGGGCCGGTTCCGCATGGTTCGGGTGCGGCGTGCAAATTATCAGAACCTCCAAGGATTCGGCGTCGATCATCTTCTGCAGATCGCTGTAAGCGGTCACGCCATATTGACTTGCGAAAGCTTCAGCCTTTGGCTGGGAGCGGCTGCAAACCGATACAAACTGTGCCGGTTCTACCGAGCCAAGAGCCTTCGCGTGAAGATGTGCTACCTTTCCACAGCCAATTAATCCAACCCGAAACTTACGCTGTGTCGTCATGGTGTTACGAGGACTTTCATCAGGCCCGGCTCG
>JAKFFN010000130.1:0-2613 GCA_036675025.1 Candidatus Sumerlaeales bacterium
CATCTCTTCGGCTTTAACGGTTACCAGCAGCGGATCACCAGGGCCATACCGGCGATCCGGTGCTTCCGCGTCCACCTTCACCCGGTTCGGGACGAATTCTTCCACGACAAATGTCGCCCTCCCCAGCACGTTGCTGGGAAGCCACTCTTCCTGCGGTTCATTAGACTGCGCCGCGACCATCGCGGGCAATGCGGCCAACAGGAGCGCACTGATGCGCCGGGGCAGATTAGTAATCGTAGTCATAGCCATACTCCTCCGCCTCATCTTCGTCCTCGCTGCTGCCCGGCAGTTTCACATCCACAGTGTAGTAGCCCGTCGGCGCATAACCCGGCACCGTCACATCAAAATGGAGCAGGCCGGACGGCGTCGGCGTTTTCACTTCCGGCGTCATCTTCTTGCCGTCCGGCCGTTGCAGGACCACTTCCAGCGGAAACGCCGAGGGCGGCACGGCACCATCGCGACCCCGGATAAAGCCGCTCAGGTGAGCAGTCTCTCCGGGGCGATAGGCGCCGCGCTCGGGAGTGAGAAAAACCTCGTATCCATCTCGCAGAAACTTTCGTCCGGTAGAGTCAAACTGCTCCCACCCCACCTGGCTCTCCTGCATGTTCAACACAGAGACATCATTGTTGGCCGCGTTCTGCGCCACTACCACCGCCGGCTGTGCATCCTTGTTTTTAGGGTCAATGCCGGTGATTGTCGCCATGCCACTGGCATCGGTTATTCCTTCGCCAAGCAGCTGATTCCGCTGGCTGTAGAGGGTGACCTTGATGCCCGGTATAGGCTGCGCCGAGTCCAGGGCGGCAGTAAACACCATGACCTCTGTCGCGCCTTCCTTGGTCACGATGCCGATATTCGAAAGGTTCACCCGCACATCTGCCTGCAGTTCCGATCTCTGGTAGCTTTCATAGTCGCGTTCCCAGTCGCCAACCATCACGCTTGCCTTGGATGGCAATTCGCCCTGCACCGTAAAACTGTAAACGCCTGTTGCGCCGGCCCCCAGCAGATCCCGCAGATCCACCTCCGTCAGTTGAGGCATGTTCAGCGGTTCCTGGAGATCATACGTTTTCTCAGCAATCTTTTTGCCGAGCTGGCTCACGCCGCTGGTGCCACGGCGGTATAGCGTGTGAAACACGAGGTTATTATCGAACACGCGCCGCGCGGTCACATTGAGTTTGTTAACCCCGGCACTGCGCACCCGCAGTTTCATCCGGCCCTGGGTGCCCAGGTACCCGCCGCCGCCTTCAGGCAACTCAAGGAATGGAGTCACAGGCGGCACCCATGTTGACAGGGTCACCGGCTCCACAAGCACCTTTCCGCTGTAGCCCTGCAGGCCCGGTTTGATGCGGACCGTGTACCGCTTTTCCGACTCGAATGGGCCCCGAATCAGCAGCTCTGATTGGTATCCAGACGCAAAGTGAACCTTAACGGGTGGCTCAACAGATACGAAGTCTTCCGCGTTGCCAGACCCCGGGTGCGACGAGAACCGAACCACAAGCTCCGGCTCACCTTGTACCCACCTTGCTTCAATCTCTGTCGCTACCATGCGAAATTCCAGCTTCACCTTGCGCTCCACCCGGCTGCGAAGGCCCAGCGGTCCGCTCACTCCCGTCAGCCCCGGCTCCAGTGTCAGTGTCACGGCTTCCGTCGTTACAGGATCTGTAACAACCGCGATGTCTGTAGCCGCTACGTCGCTCTGCGGATGCCAGCGAAGATCATCGTCTCCCACGGAGAACTTCAGATGTTTGCGCAACTGCGCGGGGTCGACCTTGTCTGTAAACTTCAGCGCGATCACGGCTTTGCGGTCGGGCGTAAATTCCCGCTGGGTTGCCGACACCAGCGACAGCGCAGGCGTCTGGAACCGGAACTCCGGCTGCTTGCCCAGCTTGTTTCCGTCCACGTTCTCAAGCTGCGGATTTATCCGCGCGATATACTCAGTGCCTTTCAGCATTGGCCGCGCCGGGATAAACCGCACCTGCCTTGGCGATTCCCACTGCAGTGCACCTTCTATCGAAGGCTCAAACGAAAACACCGACTCCGGCGTCTTGCCTGTATCCAGGGCTTCGCTTGTAACTACATCATTAGTGAAAGTCACCGAAATGACTGCCCCGGGCGGCGCAGGCCCGCGCGGTGAAAACGTCTCTACGGCAAACTTGCCGGAGTCGCCGGAGGCGTTGCGGCTTTCAGATTTCGACGATTCGCTGCGTCGTGACTGCGACACTTCCGAATTGCGGCTTTCTTTTTTTTCGCCGCGCTCTCGAAGCGATGGCCGCTGGCCGTACCCAGTGTCGGGCGCGGCCGTACTAGCTGCCGCCACCAATAAACAATAGATAACCCTGCGGGCGCCGTAAACGCCAGGCTGTGCCATAACTCACCTCGACAATCCTGCATTCTATGCAGGGCTGATTCACTGAGGAACCAATAACCGGCAGTTTCAGAATTTGCAAGGACTAGCGAAAGAAAGGAAAAGAAGGAAGCTACGTCGTCTTAAGCTCCCGCGGCGCGCCTCTACGCCGGTACCCCGCCTGCTCAACGGCACCGGGCAACACCAGCCGGAACAGTCGCACATAATTTGCCGCGCCGATCAGCATCCCCAGCCCCACTGCAATCAATACC
>JAKFFN010000126.1:0-15639 GCA_036675025.1 Candidatus Sumerlaeales bacterium
TTGTTTACGGTGTCTTCAGCCATTTTGCGATAGGTGGTCCACTTGCCTCCGCAAATGGTAACAAGGTTGCCCTTGCTGACAAACAGCGAGTGATCTCGGGAAAGAGCGGCGGTGTTTTTCTCGGCATCGGGATTGGTGACCAGCGGCCGAATACCTACGAACACGCTCAGCACGTCGACAGGTGTTGGGTCTTTTGTCATATAGCGGGCGGCGTGGCTCAGAACGAATTCGATTTCATCTGCCAGGGGGCGCGGCTCAATGCTGACTTCAGGGATCGGCGTGTCGGTGGTGCCCACGACAACGTGGTCGTGCCACGGAATCGCGAAGAGCACGCGGCCGTCATCGGTCTTGGGTACCATGATGGCGGTATTGCCGGCGAGGAAGGAGCGATCGAGCACGATGTGAATGCCCTGGCTGGCGCTGATGGTTTTGGCGGCCGCGGCGTCGTCCATGCGTCGAATGGTATCAGAGAAGGGGCCGGTGGCGTTGATAACAACTTTCGCGTGGATATCGAACGTCTGGCCAGTTTCCATGTCTTCGGCAACAACGCCGGTCACTTTGTCGCCCGTTTTGATCAGTCTGCGAACCGGCATGTAGTTAAGCAGGATGGCGCCTTGTTCGGCGGCAGTTTGAGCCAGGTTGAGTGCGAGGCGGGCATCGTCAAACTGGCCGTCGTGATACAGGATTCCGCCTTTGAGGCCATTGGCATCGAGGTTGGGAATCAGGTCCGATGCCTGCTTTTTGTTCAGTATCCGTGATTTGCCAAAGCTGAGTTTGCCGGCGAGCAGATCGTAGCTCTTAAGCCCGACTCCGTAGAAGACTTTATCGTAGAGGCTGAAAGCGGGGACGACGAAGCTGAGATCGTGGACCAGGTGCGGAGCATTTTTCCGCATGAGGCCGCGTTCGTGTAGCGCTTCGCGCACGAGAGGCACATTACCCTGCGCGAGGTAACGAACGCCGCCATGGACGAGTTTGGTGCTGCGGCTGGAGGTGCCTTTTGCGAAATCCCACTGCTCAAGCAGTAGCACACTGTATCCACGCGATGCAGCATCAACGGCGGCACCCAGTCCGCTTGACCCGCCGCCGATAATTACCATATCCCATGGCTGGGTGCGGCCGGTAACCGCAGATAGCATGTTGGCTCTGTTCAGCATAGCTTGATATTAATCTCGCGCATTAAGGAAATGAAAACGGATAAAACCTGGTCGAAACTTCTTAGTTCTTCGTTTCAAATTTATGCGGTTTGTGTATAAATATGCAAGAATAATATGTCAGTTTTCTCTCAGCCGGTATCGTAGACACCTTTTAAAGCGGCAGTACGGGGATTACTTGGCGGGGTTTCCTTTTGGGGTGACGTGCGAATGAAGTTTTTTCGTACTGGTAGGGCACCCTCGAAAGCGAAATTCCTTTTCGTTTCCTCTGCCGGGGTCCCGGCGTTCCAGCTTCAAACTTCCGGAGTTATTTCAACTCGGTTTTCTACTATGATACTAGGCCTGACAGGCTCATTTGGCAGCGGGAAATCTACCGTTGCGCAGATGATGATTGCTCTATGCGATGCGAGGGTTATCGATGCGGATCTCATTACACGAGAACTGCAGATGCCCGGCAAAGTGGGGCATTCGCGTATTGTGGAAGAGTTCGGCAAGACTGTACTGACGGATAAGGGCGAGCTGGACCGAAAGAAACTGGCGGACATCGTATTTAACAATGAGAAGCAGCTGCAGCGCCTGAACGACATCATTCATCCCCTGGTGCTGAATGAGGAAGCCAGGATGCTGGAGATGTATGTAAACGATCCGCTTGTGGTGCTGATGGTGCCTCTTCTGTATGAGACGGGGACGGATTCGATGTGCGACAAAGTGGCCGTGGTAACGGTTTCTGATACGGAGCGCATGCGGCGGGTGGCCCAGCGGGATAACATGCCGCCGGAGATCGTGATGCAGAGGCTGGCCTCGCAGATGCCGCAGGAGGAAAAGGCGAAGCGGGCGGACTTCGTTATCGATAACAGCGGAAGCACCGAAGGAACGGAGAAGCAGGTGCTGATGATGTTAAAGCAACTGGGTATCGCGATTAAGCGAAACCATTAAAAAGAATTGCCGGGTGCTCCCCCATCGGGGCGGGCAGTACCAGCAGAGATGTAACGCCCCGAAGATTATTGCATAAGGCAAAGAACATGAACGACGATAACAACGAAAAAACAGGCACCGAAACGGTTGCCGAGAAGGCCGGAGAAGGCGAAGCGGGGGAAGAGGGAACTGCTAAGCCGCGTCGCGCGACTTCAAGAACCGCCCGCGGACGCGGACGCACCACTGATCGCCGCCGCACACCCAAGGCAAAGGCCGAGGAAGCGCCTGCGGAAGAAGATACTGACGAGGTGGCTTCGGCTTCGACGGAAGAGAACGGGGCTGAAAAACCTGCGACGTTGGCTGCTGAAGAGCCCGCAGCCGGCCAGGCAGAGACACCGGCGGCAGAGCCGGCTCCTGCAGCAAGCGCTGGTGCAGAACAGGCGCAGACGCAGAATGCGCAACAGGAAGCTCTCCAGCCGCAGGCCAAGAAGATCGACATCGAAGAGCTTAAGCGCAACAGCATCCCTGAGCTTAACACTATTGCCAAGAACCTGGACATCGAGAACTACAGCAACCTGCGCAAGCAGGACCTGATCTTCTCGATCCTGCAGGCCGACGCGAAGCGCCAGGGTGAGCTTTACGGCGAGGGTGTGTTGGAGACGCTGCCGGATGGATTCGGCTTTCTGCGTTCGGCGGACTACAACTATCTGCCGGGCCCCGATGACATCTATGTATCCCCCTCACAGATCCGCCGCTACAACCTGCGTAAGGGTGACAAGGTACAGGGTGTGATTCGCCGCCCTAAAGAAAACGAGCGTTACTTTGCGCTGGTGAAGGCAGACTTTATTAACGAGGAGCCACCGGAGGTAGCGCGCGAAAAGACGATTTTCGACAACCTGACGCCGCTCTACCCGAACGAGCGCCTGAAACTGGAAACCGACCCGCGCCGCTACACGACTCGCATCATGGACCTCATGGTGCCGGTTGGCAAGGGTCAGCGCGCGCTGATCGTTGCTCCCCCGCGTACGGGTAAAACCGTACTGATGCAGCACATCGCCAACGCCATCACGACGAACCATCCGGAAGTGGTGCTGCTGGTGCTGCTGATTGACGAGCGCCCGGAAGAAGTGACGGACATGGAGCGCAGCGTGAAGGGCGAAGTGGTAAGCTCGACGTTTGATGAGCCGGCCGATCGCCACGTACAGGTGGCGGAGATGGTCATCGAAAAGGCCAAGCGCCTGGTGGAATTCGGCAAGGACGTGGTTATCCTGCTGGACTCGATTACCCGCCTGGCACGCGCCTACAACACGATTGTTCCGGCGAGCGGCAAGATCCTGACTGGTGGTGTGGATTCCAACGCACTGCATCGCCCCAAGCGGTTCTTTGGCGCGGCGCGTAACATTGAAGAGGGCGGCAGCCTGACGATCATTGCTACGGCGCTGGTGGATACGGGCAGCAAGATGGACGAGGTGATCTTTGAAGAGTTCAAGGGCACGGGTAACTGCGAAGTTAACCTGGACCGCAAGCTGGCGGATCGTCGTATCTTCCCCGCTATCGACCTGCTGAAGAGCGGTACGCGTAAAGAGGAACTGCTGTTGCCGGAGAAGAACCTCAGCCGCATCTGGCTGCTGCGCAAAGTGCTTAACGAAATGAGCCCGGTGGAAGCGATGGAATTTCTGCAGGAGCGCCTGAGCAAAACGCGGAGCAACAGTGAGTTTCTGGATGCGATGAACCGGTAACAGAACTAGCCACAAAGAGGCACACAAGACACAAAAAGGCGGAGCTCGGAGGACTGGGCTTCGCCTTTTTCTTTGGCCGCAAGAAGGCGCAAAAGGCGCAAAAAAAAGAACCTCGTGGAGTACGTCCATGAGGTTCTTTACTTAAGAAACGTGTTTCGAAGATGCAGTTGCTGAGCTGACTACTTCTCCGCTTCCGGTGGTGGGGGCGGAAGCTTTACTTCGAGGAAGAGTTCTTTGAGCTGCTCGGCGTCTATCTGGCTGGGGGCTTCTACCATGAGATCGCTTCCGCTTTGGGTTTTCGGGAATGCGATGACCTCGCGGATGCTCTTTTCGCCGAGGAGCAGCATGAGCATGCGCTCGAAGCCGAAGGCAAGGCCGCCATGGGGCGGAGCGCCGTAGCTTAGGGCGTCGAGGAGGAAGCCAAACTTCTCCTGGGCTTCGTCACCGGTGATCCCGATGGTCTGGAATACCTTATCCTGCACGTCTTTGCTGTGGATACGGATGGAACCACCGCCGAGCTCTTCACCGTTGCAGGCGAGGTCGTAAGCGAGGGCGCGCACGCCTTTCAGCGGATTATCGTTCTGGTGGCCGGCGTTGTGCTTTGCGGGGTCGGCGTTGTACTCGTCCAGCAGCGGAATATCTTCTGGCACCGGCATGGTGAAAGGATGATGCGACGGCGTGAAAATGTTATCGCGCTCCGCGTACTCGAACAGCGGAAAATCTACAACCCACGCGAAGCTGTACTTGTCTTCGGGGATCATCCCAAGATCGCCTGCTACCTTGAGACGCAGCTGACCCAGGGCGTCGCACACGACCTTTTCGCGGTCTGCGAC
The DNA here is from genome assembly GCA_036675025.1 of Candidatus Sumerlaeales bacterium. Lineage (GTDB taxonomy): Bacteria > Sumerlaeota > Sumerlaeia > Sumerlaeales > Sumerlaeaceae > JAKFFN01. The sequence continues at coordinate 4,639 of JAKFFN010000126.1, forward strand.
GACAAAGATAATGTCGCCCACTTCTGCGCCGACTGAACTGGTAAGCTCGGCCTGCTTATCAGCGTCGAGGAACTTCGCCAGTGGGCTCTGCAGCTCGCCCTCGTTAAGCTTAAACCAGGCGAGACCCTTTGCTCCGTAGATGCCGGCATAGGCGGTGTAGTCATCAATCTGCTTACGGCTCAACGATGCACCGCCGGGTACGCGCAAGGCGCGGATGATACCGCGGTTGGCGGCCGTTGTGGCGAAGACCTTGATGTCTGTCTTGCTGAAGAACTCGGTCATGTCAGTGATGGGGAGATCGAACCGCAGGTCGGGCTTGTCGCTGCCGTACTTGAGCATAGCCTCGTGGTAGGCAATGCGCTGGAAGGGCGTCGGAACATCGATGCCGCGGCATTCTTTCCACACGGTTTTGATCAGGCCTTCCATGAGCTCGTAAACATCTTCGGCCGAAATGAAGCTCATTTCGATATCGATCTGCGTGAATTCCGGCTGGCGGTTTGCGCGCAGATCTTCATCGCGGAAGCAGGTGGCGATCTGGAAATATCGGTCGTAGCCGGCAACCATGAGGAGCTGCTTGAAAAGCTGGGGCGACTGAGGCAGGGCGAAGAACGCACCGGGTGTGTGGCGCGAGGGCACGAGGAAATCGCGGGCGCCTTCGGGGGTGCTTTTCGTCAGGATAGGTGTCTGGAATTCAAGAAAGCCGGTGTCGCTGAGGTAGTTGCGCGTGACCTGGGCCAGCTTGTGGCGCATGACAAAGTTCTTCTGCATCTCCGGGCGGCGGAGATCGAGGAAGCGGTACTTGAGGCGGGCGTCTTCGTTTACGTTGGAGTATTCATCGAGACGGAACGGCAGCGGCCGCGAGGTATTGAGGATTTCGAACTCGCGGGTGTCGAGCTCAATTTCACCTGTGGCCAGGTTCGGATTCACGGTGCCTTCCGGGCGCGGGCGCACATTGCCTTTTACGGCCAGCACGAACTCGTCGCGCAGATCGTGGCACTTTTCAAACTGCTCCGCAGGAATGGTTTCAGGGCTGAGCACAACCTGGCAAACGCCAGTGCGGTCGCGCAAATCTACGAAGATAACACCCCCGTGATCGCGGCGCCGGTGCACCCATCCTTTCAGTACGACTTCCTGCCCGGTGTGGGTGCTGCGCACCTCGCCACAGTAGCAGGTGCGTTTCTCACCCGATAGCGAATCCATTTTTCTCCTCAAATGCTGTTAATATGTGAGGTTAGTACGCGCAAAGGGCGTGTGGATTCGGTAGAAGTGTGAAAGTGTGCAGGTACGCAGGTCAAACCCGGGCCGGTATGAGAGTAGAGGCCTAGATTTCTCCACCTACGGCCAGGGTGGCCAGCACCTTACGGTGGCGCTCTTCGGCGTCGGCGAGGTCATTGGGTTCGGCAAAGTTATCACGGCAAGCGCGTATAGCCATATCAGCATGTTTGCGTACAATGGTGCGTTCTTCTTCCGTGCGAGTATGGGCGGCAATGCGCGCATACGCTTCCAGCAGGCGAGTCATTACGGCCGGGCTGCCCTTGGCAAACTGCCTGATCTGGTTAAAAGCCGAATCCATAACCCCCTCGTGGGTGACCGGGTGCCACACAACCCGCACATTGTCTTCCGCATCTGCCAGGAATCCGGGCGGGGTATCCCGCTGGAACACTTCTTCCATAGCAGCGGCGAGCCAGTCTACACAGCTTATGCAGGTAAAAGGGTCGTTAATCGCCGGTGACATGGCGCGAACAGCGACTTCGCAAAGTTCATTTATTGCGAACTCAATATCCTGCACGGCAGTGCGGCGTCGGCCTATGACAATGCAATCAATCAACTCTTCGTCAAGTTTTCGGCTGCATCTATCGGCGGGGCACACCAGCAGAATGGAAGTGCCTTCTATGGTAAACTGGCCGGGACGAGAGACGATCTTAATCGTTAGATTATAGCGAGCGGCAAGAACAGTGAGTCGGTCGAAGTCTACGGCTTGCACGTAGCCGCTTTGTGGCGAATTTACTGCGCAGGCACCCTCACAAAAATCCGGGATTTTCCGCTGAAGGAGCATTTCCCGGTAGTTGGTGCGCTCCTGGCCGGGATCGAGTTTGTGGCTGTATTCTATCTTAATGGCCCGTTCAAGCTCGCGGCCTACGTTTGCCACGACTACCGGCGCCTGGATATGTACTGCCACGTGATGGACGTAGTATATGAGAACCGCTATACTACATAGGGCCATGAAGCCGGCTACCGATACGGAGACATATGGCACAAAGGCGTCAGGCATACCTTCTTCGCCTCGCACCTCGCGGAGCACGACCATGCAGAAGGTAAACACCGCCGTGAAAATGCCGAGAGTTATCTGGCTGCCAATATCACGAACAAAGTTATAAAGTAACCGAGGGCCGAATTGCGCGGATGCCATGGTGAGAGAGACCAGGTTCATGGAAAACACAACGCCGGCCAGGGTGAGTGTGGCGCCTGCCATACTGGCGAGAAGCGACCTGGCCGCATCCGGGCCGCCTTCGTAAAGCCACCCGGTTTTCCAGCGGATTTCATCAAGCTCGCGGTCAATGGTGAGAGTTGCCAGGGCCAGGCCAAAGGCTGACACAAACATGATGCCGGGAAGGAACCAGTAGTTGTTTCTCAGCCGCTCTTTGAAAGCTGCCCAGCGGGCGTTAACTCGTAATGAACTCATGGAGCAAAAACAGGCACGCCGATGTTGGGGAATCAACAGAAACGGCCCGCCTGCTTGACTTCATCAATTACAGGTGACTGCTTCAGACGAAATCGAAAGGATTTGAACTCTATGGCAGACGAACCACGCATTTTTATCGGCAAGGGTGAGGCGCCTGTTGAGTTGCTTCTTCGGTATGGCAACCGGCACGGCCTGATTGCCGGGGCAACGGGTACGGGCAAAACGGTGTCGCTGCAGGTGCTGGCCGAGGGGCTTTCGGAACAGGGCGTGCCGGTGTTTCTTTCCGATGTGAAGGGCGATCTGTCGGGCATGAGCCAGGCTGGCGAGGCGAAGCCCAAGCTACAGGAAAGAGCAACGGAGATCGGGCTTGCCGAGTATTCCATGAAGCCGTCCCCGGTAATCTTCTGGGACCTGTACGGTGAACAGGGTCACCCAGTGCGGGCCACGGTTTCTGACATGGGGCCGGTCCTTCTTTCGCGCCTGCTCGACCTTAATGACACGCAGGAGGGCGTGCTGAATATCGCCTTCAAGCTGGCCGATGACGAAGGTTTGCTGCTTCTGGATTTCAAGGATCTCCGCACGATCCTTGACTACGTGGGTGACAACGCCAGCGAACTGAAAGGTGAATATGGCAACATCAGTTCGGCAAGCGTGGGTGCCATCCAACGATCACTGCTGGTGCTGGAACAGCAGGGGGCTGAGAAGTTTTTCGGTGAACCGGCGCTCCAGTTGACCGACCTGATGCGTACAACCCGGGATGGCAGCGGATATATCAACATCCTGGCATCGGATAAGCTGATGCAGAGTCCGCGCCTTTACGCCACCTTTTTGCTTTGGCTGCTTTCGGAGCTCTTCGAGGAACTGCCGGAAGTTGGCGATTTGGCGAAACCCAAACTTGTATTTTTCTTTGATGAAGCGCACCTGCTGTTTGATAATGCGCCGCCGTCACTTATTGATAAAGTTGAACAGGTCGTGCGGCTGATCCGATCAAAGGGCGTTGGTGTATTCTTCATTACGCAGAACCCGCTGGATGTGCCGGACAAGGTGCTTGGTCAGCTGGGCAATAAAGTACAGCATGCACTGCGGGCGTTTACTCCGCGAGATCAGAAAGCGGTGCGCACCGCGGCGGAGACTTTCCGGCAGCGAGAAGGGCTTGATACCGAGAAGGCTATAATGGAACTGGGCGTGGGCGAGGCGCTTGTGTCTGTACTGGAAGATAAAGGTGTGCCCGCGCCGGTAGAACGCACGATGGTGCGGCCGCCGTCGAGCCGGATCGGGCCGGCAACCCTACAGGAGCGACAGGCTGTGATGGCTGCGAGTCCGGTCGGGCCTATGTATGATAAAACTGTAGACCGCGAATCGGCCCATGAGATGCTGAAAAAGAAAGTGGAGGAGGAGACTAAAGACGCGGAACGGGAGAAAGCCGAGGAAACGGAACGCAAAGAACGGGAAAAAGCGGAAAAGCAAAAGGGCCGCGGAAGTAACCGGATGGGCTACTTTGAATCGTTCACGAAAACCGTCATCCGCACCATCGGCAGCACGCTGGGACGAGAAATCATCCGAGGTGTCCTGGGCGGTCGGCGGAGGTAGCGTTTGCCTTTTTGTGGAAAAAGGCTTTTGTAGCTGTTCTTTCATGAAAAACGATATGTGCGTCGTGAAAAACAGTTATAATAAGTGTTTTTCTGTGAAAAATCATACGGAAATTTGGACCAAGCGCTCGCGTGAGGTTCGGGCATAACAAAAGCAGCCCTCAAGCGAGGGCTGCTTTAAGTTATATTATCTATTGGAGACTAAAAGCCCAGGAAAGCGCCTTCGAAGTTTTCGAGGATTTCTACGAGGCGGGCGGTGAAGCGGGCTCCGTCGGCACCGTCGATGATGCGATGATCGTAGGCGATGCACAGCGGGCAGATATCGCGGGCGACTACGTTGCCGTCTTTATCATAGGTCGGGGTTTTCTTGGCGCGGCCGATACCCATGATGGCGACTTCCGGTGTGTTGATGATCGGTGTGAAGTAGCTGCCGCCGATGCCGCCCAGGTTGCTGATGGTGAAAGAACCGCCGCGGAGGTCATCGATGCTGGTCTTGCGGGTGCGGGTCTTCTCGGCCAGTTCAGTAAGTTCTTTGGAAAGGGCGAGCAGGGGCTTCTTGTCGACGTCGCGAATGACAGGAACGATCAGGCCGCTGGGGGTATCTACCGCGACGCCCACGTGGATATAATCTTTGTAGATGATCTGCTGGCTGGCGACATCGTAGCTGCAGTTGAACTGGGGAAATTCCTTAAGGACAAGAGCTGCAGCCTTGAGGGCAAAGACGGTGAAGGTGAGGGCGCCGCCCTGTTCTTTTACGCGGTCTTTGTAGCGCTTCATGAGCTGGAGCAGATCTGTAATGTCGGCGTCTGCAAACTGGTGAACGTGGGGAACGGTCGTCCAGCTCTGGGTCATCTTTTCGGCGATCTTGCGGCGGAGGCTTTCCACCTTCTCCTTGCGGATCGGGCCAAACTTTGAGAAATCCGGCAGTTCGATGGGAGCTACTGCTACGCCACCACCGACCGCGCCGCCGCGCTTGGCCACGTAACCTTTAATGTAGGGGTCAAGATCTTCAACACTGATGCGGCCGTTGCGACCGGAACCCTGGACGATACCAAGATCGAGGCCGAGCTCACGGGCAATGCGGCGAACTGTAGGACCTGCAGGAATGAGTTCGTCGGCCTTGCGGCTATGGCTGGCAGGAACGGGACGCTGTCCATCGGTCTTCGTAGCATCAGGTTCTTCGGCAGTGCGGCCAATGCGCTCCTGTTTCTGGTCCTGGGTTTCCTCTTCGGCAGCTTCCGGCTGTTCCTGGTCTACCGTCGGTTCTTCTTTGGAAGGCTTTGACTCTTCTTTGGCAGGCTTTGACTTTTCCTTCGTTTCAGCCGGGGCAGCAGCGCCGCCTTCTTCAACTTCCAGGATGGTTTCGCCAACAGCAATCTTCTGGCCGGTTTTCACCAGGATCTTGGTAATCTTGCCTGCAACGCCGGCCGGCACGGGCAGAGTCGCCTTGTCAGACTCAACCTCGATGAGCGGGGTGTCCGCGTCAACGGTGTCGCCCTCTTTTACCATGAGTGCGACAACTTCGCCCTTCTCAATGCCTTCTGCGAGTTCCGGAAGTTTTACCTCAGTAGCCATTTGCCATCCTGTTTCTATTGTTCTTATGCTATCAGTTTGCGGGATATCCCGTTTTGTCACGAATTGAAAGATTTAAATCAGTTACCAGCGAACGACCTGTGTTGTGGTTGTTGGCCCATACACCTTAACGACATCGGGAGACCCGTCTGCTTGTTCAACAAACTCTATCTTGTCCATGGCAGTTTTGCGTGGGCCAACCTTACCCGGACTATGGTGGGCATGGTAGAACATATACAGCTCCCCATTAGGCGCTTTGACTATCGATGTTGTCCCAGTCCCCTGTAGCAGGTCATTGGGCTTTAGAATAGGGTTCTTTTGATATTTCTTGTATGGCCCAAGGGGTTCTTTTGCAATGGCATAGCCCACCGCGTAATCAGGGCTTTTGTAGTGGTTTGTCGTATAAAACATGTAATACAAGCCGTCGTGTTTTATCACCAGAGGCGCCTCGGCCACTGGCCAGTTCATGTCAGGATTGTTTTTCGTGTGCTCCCAATCCTCTTCGGCATCAATAAGGCGGACAACAGTATCTTCCTTAATTGACTGCATGTCCGCCGTCATTTCAGCGCCAAAGATGACGTTGGCATTGTCAAACCGGCTAAAGAAAATATAAGTCTTCCCGTTTTCTCTCAGGGTCTTCTGGCCAATTTCTTTTACCCCTGGTGTAAGGGGCCGATGTTCTTTCTGTGTAAAAGGCCCTAGAGGTGAGTCGCCGGTTGCAACGGCAAGGTGCTCTTCAACGGTGAAGATCATGTAAAACTTGTTATTTGCGTAAAACACTTCTGGCGACCAAAAGCCGCTATCGCCCCATACGTCGTCCTCGTGGAGGGCGAATCCGTCGCGGGCACCTGCCGGCTCACTCCAGTTTACCAGATCTTTGGAAGTGTAAACAGGGATGCCTGTGTTGGATCCGGAGCCAGTGCCATACAGATAGTAGGTACCATCATGCTGAAAGACAAAAGGATCGGCGAGTTTTGAGACTACCCCTTTGCTGTTGTCGTAGTATTTTTTCCCATCGGGTGAAGTTCCGGCAATCGCGCGCTCTGCCATTGGGGCAAGAAGCGTGACCAGGAGCAGTCCGATTGAAAATCTCAACATGTGATGCCTTTCATAATTTGCGCACTCTCAATCTGTTTAGCCGATGCCTTAGCGAAACAGTGAGAAGTCCTGATCCGGATCAATTTCCAGCGTCTTGATGGCTTTCTCCACTACGGACGGTTTGATATCACCCTTTTCAGCCAGGCGGCTCAGCACCGCAACCACGGTGTGTTCGGCATTGGTTTCGAAGAAGCTGCGCAGGTTCTCACGGCTTTCGCTGCGGCCGAAACCATCGCAACCCAGAGTGTAGAGGCCGCCCGGTACCCATTTGTAGATCTGGTCGGCAACGAGACGCATCTGGTCGCTGACGGCGATGAAGGGGCCGGTTTCTTTTTCGAGAACCTTTTCAAGATAGCTGACTTTTTTCTTTTTCGCGGTCGGGTGGAGGGTGTTCCAGCGTTCTGTTTCCATGCAGTCATAACGGAGAGACTTGTAGCTGGTAGCGCTCCAGACGTCGGCGCTGACGCCGTAATCGTTGGCCAGAATTTCCTGGGCCTGAAGTGCAGCGTTAACAGCGGAGAAGTCGGCAAAGATGTGAGCTTTGAGTTTGCCTTCGCCATTGCCAGCGCGCAGCTTGTAAAGACCTTTGAGAATACCTTCTTCGCTGCCTTCGGGCATGGGCAATTGCTCGTAGTTTTCGTTGCCCAGGGTGATGTAATAGAAGATGTCTTCCTGTTCTTTGAACATGCGGCGCATGCCGTCTTGAATGATCACGGTGATTTCGAAACCAAACGCGGGGTGGTAAACGAGGCAGTTGGGGATCGTGTTTGCCAGGAGGGGGCTGTGGCCATCCTGGTGCTGTAGGCCTTCACCGTTAAGCGTGGTACGGCCTGCGGTGCCGCCCATCAGGAAGCCGCGCGCGCGGATATCGCCGGCAAGCCAGCAAAGATCGCCGACGCGCTGGAAGCCGAACATGGAGTAGTAGGTATAGAACGGCATCATCTGGACGCCGTGGGTGGAGTAGCTGGTACCGGCAGCGATGAAGCTGCTCATGGCGCCGGCTTCGTTGATGCCTTCTTCAAGGATCTGGCCGTCGGTTGCTTCCTTGTAGTAAGCGAGCAGTTTCCGGTCGACAGGCTCGTAAAGCTGGCCGACATGGCTGTAGATGCCGTACTGACCAAACAGGGCATCCATACCGAAAGTGCGGGCTTCATCGGGAATGATCGGAACGGTAAACTTACCGGTTTCTTTATGCTTCAAAATAGCCGGAAGAATGGCGCCTGCGAAGGTGCCGGTGGTTGATGCAATCTTACCCGTAAACTTTTCGAGAACCGGTTTGAAATAGTCGAGGTCAGGAACGTTCAGCTTCGCCGCTTCAGTATTACGGGCGGGCAGGAAGCCGCCGAGGGCCTTGCGGCGCTCTTCGATGTACTTCTGCTCGGGGCTGTTTTTGGGGAAACGGTAGAAGGGGAGGTCTTTAATTTCGGCATCGGAGACCGGAATGTTAAAGCGGTCGCGGAAGGCTACGAGTTCTTCCACCTGGGCTTTGTCACCCTTGGTGTTGTGGGCGATATTGCGGCCTTCACCCATTTCGCCAAGACCATACCCCTTGACGGTTTTCGCCAGGATAACGGTGGGCTTGCCCTTAGTTTCCGTGGCGGCCTTGTAGGCAGCGTAAACTTTTTGAGGGTCAAGACCGCCGCGCTTGAGGTTGCGGATCTCGTCATCGCTCAGGCTCTCAACCATCTTCTTCAGTTCAGGGTATTTACCGAAGAAGTGTTCGCGGTTGTAGGCTCCGCCTTCTACGGAGAACTTCTGGTATTCTCCGTCGACGACTTCCATCATACGTTTGCGGAGGATGCCCTTTTTATCTTTGGCAAGCAGGTCATCCCAGTTGCTGCCCCAGACGACTTTGATGACGTTCCAGCCGGCGCCACGGAATGCGGCTTCGAGTTCCTGGATGACTTTGCCGTTGCCGCGGACCGGACCATCGAGACGCTGAAGGTTACAGTTTACAACCCAGGTGAGGTTGTCGAGGCCTTCACGGCTGGCGAGAGTAATTGCGCCGAGAGATTCCGGCTCGTCGATTTCACCGTCGCCGAGAAAGGACCATACGCGGTTGTTTTTCTCTTCAATGATACCACGATCAACCAGGTAGCGGTTAAAGCGGGCCTGGTAGATGGAGATGATGGGGCCGAGGCCCATGCTGACGGTGGGGAACTGCCAGAAATCGGGCATCAGCCAGGGGTGAGGATAGCTGGAGAGGCCGCCGCCTTCGCCGAGTTCACGACGGAAATTGTGGAGTTTGCTGGCGGGAAGAACCCCCTCTACATAAGCGCGGGAGTACATTCCGGGGGAGGCGTGGCCCTGGAAAAAGATCTGGTCGCCGGTATAGTCCTTGGTGCGGCCGCGGAAGAAATGGTTGTAGCCGACTTCATAAAGGGTGGCGGCGCTGGCGTAGGTGGAAATATGCCCACCGATACCGGCAATGCCCGCCTGCGTGTTGGCCTTAACAACCATGGCCATGGCGTTCCAGCGGACGACGCTTTTAATTTTGCGTTCCATCTCGCGGTCGCCGGGGTATTCCGGTTCGAGATGGGCGGGGATGGTGTTTACATAAGGAGTGTTTGCAGTGAACGGCACCTCGACCCCGGCATTGCGGGCCGCTTCGATGATATCCTCCAGCAGTTCACGGGCGCGCTCGGGGCCTTGTTCGGCGAGAACATATTCCAGAGCCTCAATCCATTCACGAGTCTCCGGATCGTCAACCTGACCGTTTCCATTATTTGCGCCGTTGGCGTTCTGCTGCTGTTTTACGTCATCTTCCGTTAATGTGGCCATAACCGGTGTCGTCGCTAACTCCAGGCTTTACTATTCGTGCGCAGGGCGTAGCTCATGCGCATCGCTTTGGGTTTAAAGTACTCTGGCAAATTTATTTTAGAGGCGACATGCGGGGCACCCGGCTTTCATCTCGATGGATGCAAAGTCCGCGCCGATTCTCGCGTCTTGAATTTGCCACTAAGCTGCTGATTTATAAGGTTTCTCATCTAATGAAGAGGATGAATATGCATTCCTTCGTGATTGCGCTGTCTACTTTTTATCGTGTATCCGAAAGTGCGGCAATTTCGGTTAATCGTTGCAACACCAGGGATAGACGCTGCTGGCTGGCTGCGTCTGGTTCTAAATGACCAGGCAGTGCATCTGTGAATCCATGCTGCCCGAGCAACTCACGAAACCGCGTCGAAACATAATGGCGCAACCGACCCTCTTCCTTGTCCAACTCTGCCTTTAGAGACTCACGACCATTTACAACGGTGATAATGTCTTCCAAATCATGGCTGCCAAAGTAGTCATTTTTACCGCGATCGCTGAATGCTGTTAATTTGGTCGCGACAAAGCATGTAGCGCTGATTGTTTGTAAACTTAATTTACCTACAGTTTTTTGACTGGCGGTTTTAATAGCATGCTCAAACCACTCGTTGTTCATTGTTCCAGTATGATCCTTTACTGGCATTACATCAACCTTGGTTCCATGATAGATCCAACGGCAGATCGGAGCGTGTTCGGAGGTGTCATGGTTAAACCCGAGTTTTCGTAACTGTTTCTCCAAAGTTGCGTACTGTAAAAACGTTACGACGTTAGCAATGGCATCTACGTCATCAGTAGGACGCAGACGTACCAGCGAAGGATTATCCAGCAGGAAACCCAGAATTGCCCCACCCACAAACGCAAACTCCACCTGTAGCTTCTCGAGTTTCCGGGATACCTTTGTCAGCGTGGCAAGATCAACGTATGCCATTATACCCTAACCGGTCCCGGAGGATCTTCTCAGCGATCATACGCTCCCGTGCGCGCCCGGCACCACGCAACACGTCTGCCAGCACCAGCCATTCATAAAGCCGGGAATCGCGTTTGGCCGCATTTGGGGCCGACCGGCTCAGCGGTTTAACTTCCCATCCAGCGCGATCACCGCCTGGATCTGGCCAGACCATAATGTCGGCATCGTCCATAGACGTCTTAAAATATTCCGCGAGTGGCGGTGCGGCAAACCCGGTTACAATACCACGCGTGCGCTTTCCGGGACTAACCGGCGCCATATACTTCAACCCGTGTATCAGC
>JAKFFN010000014.1:0-2607 GCA_036675025.1 Candidatus Sumerlaeales bacterium
CCGTTAACCGATGACGAACGTCAATTATTGCTGCCACTAATTCATGATCGCATGACGGAAACGGTGCTCCCCGATTTACAAGAGGCTGCCAAGTTATACCATACCGATCAACCCAAACCGCTGAGTAGTGTCGATATCCTGCAAGGTGGTAAAGCTGAACTGGAAAAAGCCAATAGCGAATTGGGCCTGGCGTTATCCCCAGATGAAGTGGATTATCTGTTTGAGAATTTCAGCAAGATTGGCCGTAATCCTACCGATGTAGAGCTTATGATGTTCGCACAGGCCAATTCTGAGCACTGTCGTCATAAGATTTTCAATGCGGATTGGGTGATTGATGGCGAAGAGCAAACGTTGTCTTTGTTCGGCATGATCCGCAATACGCATAAGCTCAATCCTGGCAGCACTGTGGTAGCGTACTCAGACAACTCTTCCATTGTTGCAAGTGCCAACGGCACGACTAAACGCTTCTATCCAGATAACGGGGCCTACCGTTACAAAGAAGAAGAAATGCACTACCTGATGAAGGTAGAAACGCATAATCATCCGACCGCCATTTCGCCATTTGCGGGGGCTGCAACAGGTGCTGGCGGTGAGATTCGTGATGAAGGTGCAACCGGCAGCGGCTCTAAGCCTAAAGCGGGTTTAACCGGATTTTCAGTGTCAAATTTGAATATCCCAAATTTCACCCAGCCTTGGGAAACTGCTCAATATGGGGCTGCTGGTTATGGAAAACCTGGCCGTATCGCATCACCACTGCAAATCATGGTGGATGGTCCTTTAGGTGGCGCGGCGTATAACAACGAGTTTGGCCGCCCGAACATTGCCGGTTATTTCCGCACTTTTGAGTTAGAAACGCCAGGCGCGGATGGTAAGGCCGAGATGCGCGGTTACCACAAGCCCATCATGTTGGCAGGTGGTATTGGTAACATTTCCGCGCAACACTCGAAAAAGAACCCGATTCCACCAGGCGCTGCCTTGATCCAATTAGGCGGCCCTGCAATGTTAATCGGCCTGGGTGGCGGTGCGGCATCGAGTATGGATACGGGTAGCAACGTTGAGAACCTGGACTTTGATTCTGTACAGCGCGGCAACCCGGAACTGGAACGCCGTGCGCAGGAAGTAATTGACCGCTGCTGGCAGCTAGGCGATAAAAATCCGATTCTAAGTATCCACGACGTCGGCGCCGGCGGTATTTCTAATGCGTTTCCGGAGCTGGTGAATGATGCCGGGGTAGGTGCAGTATTCCAGCTACGTGACGTGCATAACGAAGAGCCAGGCATGTCGCCGCGAGAACTATGGAGCAACGAAGCGCAGGAACGCTATGTGATGGCGATTCTGCAAGAAGACCTGCCGTTATTCAAGGAAATCTGCGAACGTGAACGTTGCCCATTTGCAGTTGTGGGGATTGCTACGGAAGAGCGTCATTTAACGGTGGCAGATAGCCACTTCGATAATAAGCCGGTTGATATGGATTTATCGATTCTGTTGGGTAAGCCGCCAAAAATGACGCGTGATGTGAAATCCACCACGCGGCAATTGACGACATTTGATACCAGCAAGATTGATTTGACAGAAGCGGCTGCGCGCGTATTACGATTACCCGGTGTGGCTGATAAAACATTCCTGATTACCATTGGTGACCGTTCGGTAACCGGCCTGGTTGCCCGTGAGCAGATGGTCGGTCCATGGCAAATTCCAGTCGCAGATGTGGCTGTAACCCTGGCGGGTTATGAAACCTATCACGGTGAGGCGTTTGCCATCGGTGAGAAAGCGCCATTGGCGCTCGTTAATGCGCCAGCCTCCGGCCGCATGGCGATTGGTGAGTCCATTACCAATATTGCAGCTGCGATGATCGACGACATTAGTGACCTCAAGCTTTCTGCCAACTGGATGGCACCGGCCGGCCATGCAGGCGAAGATGCGGCCTTATATGAAACTGTTAAAGCTGTCGGCATGGAATTATGCCCACAATTAGGCGTAAGCATCCCGGTAGGCAAAGATTCCATGAGTATGAAAACGGTGTGGAATGATGCCGGAGTTAATAAAGCCGTAACTTCGCCGATTTCGTTAGTGGTGACGGCTTTCGCTGCGGTACCGGATGCACGTAAGACCCTAACGCCACAGTTAATTACTACTGTGCCTAATAAATTGCTTTTGATCGATTTGGGTGCCGGTAAAAACCGCATGGGCGGTTCCAGCCTCGCGCAGGTATATGGTGCCGTGGGCGATGTAGCACCGGATGTGGATGATGCCGCACAACTGAAACACTTTTTTACGACTATCCAAGCATTGAATAAAGCTGGCAAAATCCACGCTTATCATGACCGTTCCGATGGCGGGTTGTTCACCACTTTGGTTGAGATGAGTTTCGCTGGCCACTGCGGCCTGCAAATCGATTTGTCTCAATTGCCGGGTGACGTGGCGGGCATTTTATACAATGAAGAATTAGGGGCAGTAATCCAGGTGTCCGCCGCCGACGCAGAAGCGATTGCCGCGCAATTTAACGGTACCGCCCATATCATCGGTGAAGCATTGCCCGGTAATCGGGTGGAGTTCAAGCAACATGGCAAAGCAGTATTCAGTGATAGCCGCATCAACCTGCACCGC
>JAKFFN010000252.1:0-15618 GCA_036675025.1 Candidatus Sumerlaeales bacterium
GGCATCGCAGGGCGCGCCGCGAGACATGGTGGATCAACGTCTGGTACAGTGTCTGCTCATAATGCCGCGAGCCATCGGGCACCGGAAATTCGAAGAAGAAAGCAGGCTGCTACTCACCTCATGATTATTGATAAAATTAGCAAACAAGTTATTACACTAGCCCTGGCATCGATCGCCACTGTTTGTAGTGCACAACAGACGACGTCTACTGCCAGTAGCGAACTGCAGCAGCGGATTGTCTCTCTCAACGGATCAAACACAGAATTGCTGTTTGCCCTGGGCGCAGGTGATCGCGTTGTTGGCCGTGATGATTCTGCCATGTATCCGCCGGAAGTCGCAAAGCTGCCAAGCATCGGCTATCAGTATCAGCTTAACGCTGAAGGCATACTGTCGCTAAAGCCTACGCTGGTGATCGGCCGCACTGATGTTAAGCCTCCTACTGTAGTAGACCAGGTGCGCGCAGCCGGCGTTAAAGTGGAACTCCTTGATGAGCCGGATAACTTTGCCGAAGCCGGGGATCGCATTCAGAAGCTCGGCGAGCTGACGGGCACAGAAGCAAAGGCAACGCAGCTGGCTCAACAACTGAAGACTGACGTAGCTGCCTTTGAAGCACGGAAGGAAGAACTGAAAGATTCCGCTAAAAAGAAAGCAGTCTTCATCTACATGCGCGGTCCTTCGACAACCTTTGTCCTTGGCAACGAAACAAATCCCGGCCGCATGCTTGAGCTGGCCGGCGCTGACAACGTCATGGGCAAAGTCGGTCGCTCTGCACCGGTAACGGCCGAAGCGCTGATTGCCGCTCAGCCGGAAGTTATTGTTGTGTTTAAGCACGGACTGGAAAGCGTAGGTGGAGTGGATGGCCTGATGAAGCTCCAAGGCGTAGCACAGACTCCAGCGGGCAAGAACAAACGCATCGTTGTAATGGATGATCTCTACCTCGGCGGATTTACCAACCGCGCAGGCAAGGCGGCACTCGATCTCGTAAACGCACTTCATGGCGAAGGCATTGTGGTGGTTGAGTAGGCGTGCAGATTAGATCCACCAGGTTTCGCGCAACTGCAATGTCGCTTCTGCTACTGGCGCTGGTGCTGTCGGCCGTGGCGGCTGCATGCGCTGGTGCTTACCAGATCATTCCGTGGCAGATTCCATCGATCCTCCTGAATGAGGGCGATGGCTATGCCGTGCTGATGCACGTGCGGTTTCCGCGTGTGTTCCTGGGTCTGATTGTAGGTGCGAGCCTGGGTATTGCTGGCGCTTCTCTGCAGGGACTGTTTCGTAATCCGCTGGCAGATCCCGGCCTGATAGGCGTGAGTGCCGGCGCGGGACTGGGCGCAGCGCTGTGGATCGTGTTCAGCAGCCAGCTCTTGAGCAGCCAGTCGCAGTGGGGCATGTCAGCAGCGGCATTTGTCGGCGGACTTGCAGTTACTGGCGTCGCGTGGAAGCTGGCAAACGTAAAGCAGGGCGGTGCAACTGCCGTGCATCTGCTACTCGCTGGCGTCGCTCTTAACAGCCTCGCAGGCGCGGGTATCGGCGCTCTAATTTTCATGAGTAACACGGAACAGTTGCAGACCATTACCTTCTGGATGTTAGGCGGCCTTGGCGGCGCCACGTGGCCGTCTGTTGTGGCGACCATCGCAATCTCGCTTCTTGGTGTTGCAATTCTTCTGCCGCTTGGTCGGCCTCTTAACCTTCTTACATTGGGTGACGCTGATGCCTACCACCTTGGGCTGAACACCCGCACGATAAACTGGCGCGTTATTGTTGGCTCCACGCTGACGGTTGGCGCCGCAGTAAGTGCCGCTGGCGGCATCGGGTTTATCGGCCTCGTTGTCCCCCACCTGTTGCGGATGTTTGTAGGTCCCGATCACAGATTCTTATTACCAGCCTCTGCCCTACTCGGTGCCACACTCCTTGTCGCAGGCGACCTTGCCGCACGAACGATGGCAGCACCTCTCGAAATTCCAGTGGGCGTTGTAACCGCATTTTTTGGTGCCCCCTTCTTCCTCTGGCTTATCTGGCGCCAGCGCAGGGAACTCAGCTATGCTTGAGACGAGAACGGTAAGTTACCGCATCAATGGAAAACTCCTTGTCGACAGTGTCAGTCTCGAACTGCATGCGGGTCAGGTTTGCGCATTACTCGGTCCAAATGGCGCAGGTAAAAGCACCCTGGTGAAACTCATGAGCGGACAGCTAAACGCCACTGCCGGGGAAGTTATCGTGTGCGGCCGCCCTATTAACCAGTACGATGCCCCAGGGCTTGCGTGCGAGCGAGCCGTTCTTTCGCAGAGCCGTTCAGTCGGGTTCCCGTTTTCCGCGTTTGATATTGCGCTCATGGGTCGTCACCCCCGCACGACTGGTGGGGGCGAGACAGCGGCTGATCGCGAAGTAGTAACCCAGTGCCTCATTAAGACGGACGCGTGGCACCTGGCGCAGCGGGTTTACAATACGCTTTCAGGCGGTGAAGCTGCACGTGTTGACCTGGCAAGGGTTCTTGCACAGGAAACTGAAATCCTGTTGCTTGATGAACCCACCAATCACCTCGACCCACGCCACCAGGTAGCGGTACTAAGGCTTTGCCGTGAGATGGCCGATGCCGGGTGTGCTGTGGTCGTCTGCATGCACGACCTGAACCTCGCCGCGCAGTTTGCCCACAAAGTGCTGGTACTGAAAGAAGGTCGCGCTGTGGCATGCGGAGCTCCCGCAGATGTGTTGACGGAAGACCTTCTGGAAGAGGTCTACGAGATTCCGTTCCTGGTATGGCCGCACCCGGCAAACGGGCTGTGCATTATGCCTGATACTTCGCGTTCAGGAGCGGGTGATTTTAGCCGAAATGAAAATTTTGTGGCCGCTGGTCACATTTAATATCCTATAAGAAAAAGGAAAAGATACATGCCTTTAGAACAGAGCAAAGCGGAAGAAATCCGCGAGTGGTTTCGCAAAGACCCAAGCCGTATGACCATGGTTGCTGCCCGCCACTTTGAAGTAGCGGAAGGTGACGTGCTGGAAGCGCTGGTAGGTGAATGGCCGCTGACGGAACTTCGTGCAGACGCTTTCAAGGAAATTATGGAAGGCCTGCAGAAAGTCGGCGCTGTCCGCATTTTCGTGCGCAGCCGCGCAGCCGTAATGGAATGTGACGGCAATCTTGGTGAAGCCAAATTCTCAAATACCGGCCCATTCTTCAACGTAGACGGTGGCGGCTTTGACATGCATATCATGCATAAGGAAATCACCCGTGCTTTCGCCCTCGAAAAGAAGAGCCACATGAACCCGGACGACCACACGTATTCGATTCAGTTCTACGACAAGTTTGGCGACAGTGCTCTCAAGGTTTTCCTCTGGCAGGATTTCCCGAAGATCCCCGCGACTTCGGTGGAAGCCTATCGCCAGATCGTCGAGCAGACAGCAACAGAGCAACCCGCTGCCGCAGGCGCGTAACTAGTCGCACTGCATCAAGCAAACTATAAAAAGCCCGCGCGGCAGCAGGAAATAACCTGTGCCTCGCGGGCTTAATTCTTTCTGGTACCAGGCGGACTGATTACTGCTTTTGTTGCTTAGCCACCTGCAGATACTTATCCGGATCCGCGTTGAATTTCCCGATGCACCCATCGCAGCACAGTCCGATTTTATGGCCTTTGTATACGATGTGTGAGCCAGCCTGCATTGATCCAACAGCCGCGCCGCTAACCGGGCAGTTTTTATTGTTAACTTCCTTGGCGTCAGCAGAAGCGGCGCCGGCTGTAGCCGTAGTACTTTTGTCCGCTGGTTTCGCCTTCCCTGACTTCAGAGCTTCTTTCAGATACGCGTCCGGGTTCTTCTCAAATTCTTCCAGGCAGCCCGCGCAGCACAGGGAAAATTCGTAGCCCTTATGCTGAACCTTCTTACCAGGCCCCATGGAGCCAATAGCTTCTTTGCTCACAGGACAGATAGCATTCTGGATGTGCTTCGCCTTGGAACTATGCGATTCGGTAGTCGCCGCAGAACCCGGCTGGGTTTGCGCCTGCAGCGGTAGAGTAAAAACCACAATTACTGCAGCGTAGAGAAAGCTTAAGCATCGCATGGGGGTGCCTCTTTAAAGTTTTACCCTGGAGTGTTCGCAAATCTTGCGCCTGCTGAAGCTGCAAAACTGGCTTATAGCTATAGAACCAACGCGTGCTCAACGTCGTGAACGAGCTGAGCAATAGAATGCACTTCCATTTTTCTCATTACGCGCCCGCGATGAACCTTTACCGTTTTCTCCGCAGTGCCTAGTTTGTCGGCAATTAGCTTATTGGGCAACCCTTCCACCACAAGCAGCATTACCTGGCGTTCCCGGAATGTTAGTGTATTTATCCTCGCCGTAACGGCTTCAGCAGCGGCGCGTCTGGTATCTTCACAAGCACACCGCATGATTGCCTGTTCCACAACCTTCAGTAACTCATTCCCCTCAACAGGCTTTACCAGGTAGTCAAATGCGCCAGACTTAATCGCTTGTACCGCGACTCTGACATCCGGGGATTCTGATATAATAATCAGCGGCAAATTCGTTTGCCTCGTAAGCAGCGGCTCTTTGCCGACACCCAACACTTTCAGGCCGAGAATTACGCAACCGTGATGAGTGAGATTGCCATTTTGCCTGGCGAAATCGTTAGTGGAACTGTAGCTTTGAACACGGTAGCCAGCGGTAGCCATGAGTTGTTCCATCAGGCTTCGTGCTTCCTGATCTTCTTCAATAAAAAACACGGTTGGGAGCGCTATGCTGTTTGATCGTGGCTGTGCGTTCATTGAATGTGGAGACGAAAGATTTTCGCTTACTTGATTGTCGGATAACCATTACTCCTAAAACAGTCAAGTTTAATGCAGACAACGCTTAACATCTAACCTTCCGGCCTTGTTTTCTTTGACGATGTAGGACCTAAGTCTTATAGCGTTAGCTGTCCTGATTTGGTAGCCAAATCGTAAGGCGGTTAACAACTTATGATTTCTGAAACTTACGCCATCAAACCAGCATCCGTGCATTCAGGTTCCAGGACTGACAACGGCCAATTCTCTCGCCGTAACAGGGCTACGAGCCGACGATGGATTCTTATGATTTCTGCCTGCCTGGTTCCAGGTACAACACAGTGGGCAACAGGGCAAGTGCCGGCACCGCAAGCAACTCCGGCATTTTACTTTCCAACTGCGACTCCCACGGTTGCCGTTGGAACGCCGATTTCCACATCAAACCAGGCGGCGGTTATACCTCAGGGCCAATCCCCAGCGCCTGCTACTCCTGCCGCTGACTCGACATTGGAAAAACTTCTGGCTCCCATCGCGCTGTATCCCGACAGTCTACTTGCCCAGGTGTTGGCAGCGTCTACGTACCCGCTGGATGTAGCTAAAGCCGCCCAGGTTGTGGAACTTGGCGGGACGGCAAAAGATGGACCAATGTACGAGTGGGATGCCAGCATTACAGAGTTGATGAACTTCCCCGATGTTTTGAGCCAGATGGGGGTGGATATCGTCGGAACGACCGCCCTGGGCGAGGCGTTTGTTTCTAATCCAGATCTGGTTTTCTCAACCATCCAGGATCTTAGAGCACGGGCACAGGCAAGCGGTGCACTGAAGACTAGCGAACAGCAGACTGTCGTAGAAGAGAATAATATTATCTCAATTGCGCCTGCGGACCCAACTATTGTATACGTGCCGCAGTACGAGCCAACCACGGTTTATGCAGAACCAGTGTATGCCTACCCAAACACTGAGGTTGTTTATCCAGCTTCATATCCAACTTATGCCACTGGGGCAGGTATTGCATTTGCTACCGGGGTCGCCGTCGGAGGTGAGTGGGATGACTACGATGTGGACTGGGACGACGGCGGCATCTATTTAGGGGACGACTGGTACGAGGATATTGATTGGGATGATGTCGACTGGGGTGATGATATCAATATCGATCGGGAGATCGGGGATATTAACATCGATAGTTCCCGGGAAGAGTTTTTCAATAATATAAAAGGCGACCTGACTCCTGAACAGCATCAAAAGGTGAAAGATTCCTTTAATAAACTGGACCCGGCAAAACAACAAGACTATTTGAAAAAATGGAACCAGCTGCCTGCTGATCGCAAAAGCAAAGCTAGTGGCGATGTGCGAAGGCAGCAGAAACTTCAGCCGGCGAAACCTCCCGCTCAGCAGGCAGGCGCAGACAGAAGTTCGCTTGCGGGGGTCACTGCCGGGGTTGCTGCCGGCGCCGCTGGTGCTGCCGCAACCACTGCTATGCGTCAGCGTTCTGGAGGGCAAAAAACTGCATGGCAGCATAATACCTCGCGGCCGGGCGCAGTAGGCACGAACTCAAACTTGTACCAGGCCCACAGCGGCAAAGCGCAGAATATCACGCCGCAAAGAACAGGAGCGTCGCAGTCGTTGCCGCAAACTGGCCGCGCGCAGCCAGGTCAGGGAACTGTCCCAGGTTCGTCTCGCGCACCTAGCGCGGCAGATATACAAAACAGACTGCAGACAGACACAGCGCAACGAGGCGCAGTGGACTTATCTGGCAGAAGCCCATCATCGCCAGCAGGCGGGCAGCAGGCCAGAAATATAACCGGCTCCGGCGCGTCATCCTCACGTCCGGATCAGCGTCCAGGTACCGCGCAGCAAAGACCTGCCACATCTCAACAACGGCCCGGCACGGCCCAACTGCCCTCATCATCTCATCGCTCGGCGTCAAGCGCCGCGCCAAGGCAACAACCTTCGTCTTATCGCCCGCCAAGCTCACATTCATCTCGCAGCGCGGTGTCAGGCAGTGGCAGCCGCCCCCAGACATCTCACTACCAGCAGCGCGGCAGCAGTAGCCGCCAAAGTGCAAGCAGACCTCCCTCGCGCTCATCCGCCAGCCGGTCTCCTTCACGCCCACCTTCGCGGCCCTCAGGTGGAGGCGGCGGCGGGCGCCGCCGTTAAATCGTACTTTTCAGATGTCACGCCAATTAGGAATAGGATCCCATGATGACACCGTTACTCCGCCACACCACCACAGCAATTACACTGACGCTGGTTTTCGCCTCCTTTACCCATACCAGTACATGTGCACCGCAACAGTTTGCAACCCCCGCTGATGCAGCAAAAGCATTAGTCCAGGCAGTAGAGTCTGATACCACAGACAGCCTGGTTAGTGTCTTTGGAGAAAATGCCAAAGAGCTTATCACAAGCGGTGACCCCGTACAAGATAAGAACGATCTCGAGCGATTCAGAGATCGCGTGAAAGAACTGACTGCGATCTCAAAAGCCTCGGAAACAACGGCCACGTTGATTATCGGGTCTGAAGCCTGGCCGTTTCCAATACCTTTGGTCAAATCAGGCGAACAATGGAATTTTGACGTAGCTGCAGGGCGAGAGGCTATACTGGATAGACGCATTGGCGAAAATGAGCTCAACGCCATTAAAGCCTGCAGAGCGTATGTCGGCGCTCAATACGAATTCGCATCTCAAGATCATGATGATGACGGCGTTATGGAATACGCACAACGGATAATCAGTTCGCCCGGCAAAAAAGATGGACTATACTGGCCGGCCGGAGATGGCGAAGAAGAAAGTCCTCTTGGTGAAATATTTGCCGCGGCTGCCGCTGAAGGGTACTCTATACCTGAAGGCGCGGAGTCAGAAACACCTCGCCCTGAAGGATTCCACGGCTACCGGTATGGAATTCTTACCGGCCAGGGTGAGAATGTTCCCGGCGGAGCATACAGCTACATACAAAACGGAAACATGGTAACAGATTTTGCACTGGTAGCCAGTCCGGTAAAATACGAAGAAACAGGTGTGATGACGTTCCTGGTAAACAGCCGAGGTGAGATTTACCAAAAGGCCCTGGGCCCCGATGCCCCAAAGATCGATTCCTATAATCCAGATGACTCCTGGGAGCCGGTCGAGTAGTTCGAGGGCTGACCTGAACCTTTAGCGGGATCCAGGAATATTGCAACTATGGAAACCCTCAGGGGCCCTGTTTGCGGTCCACGATATTTTTAATTAACTCATTAACTCATTAAATAAGTATCGCACCTTAATACATGCCAACGGCAGGCACTGCCTGGGTAACCGCAAAAACCGCTGCGCACAGCAAAGAGCCACCTCATCTTAGAGATGACTCAATGCCATTTCGTTTTTAAGAAATGCTTAAATCGAAAGTTTTATGTTCAAATAGCAGATCAATAATAAACCCAGCCATGGTCACGGTCCCAACGTGGCCCGATGGAGATATCAGGCTTGTGGTGCCGCCCGCGGCTCTTCTTATACTTGGGATGGTTGTAGCCATGCACATGGTGGTACTTCCGGTAAGAGTCGCCATAGCTCGGGTACGAATGTGAATACCGGTGCCCATAGCTGGAGCCGTACCGTGATCCGTAACTGGAACTGTAACTGGAACCATAGCCAGACTGGTAGCTATATCCATGGCTGTAGCTGTAACTTTGTGCCTGGGAATCGGTTATACCGACCAGGCCGACTGCGATGCCAGCTACAGCAATCGCGATAGCGTTTTTGAGATTCATAAGTAGCACCCTTCTGCTTAGATAAAAGTTTTAAGCGCGAGGCTTATGCCAAGGCTACCACAATGCATAACATAAGTAATATCAGCATTTTATAACTGCATGCACATACGCCTCGACTGTTAGTTAACCTACAAAGTGTTCAGCGCATGAACAGCGAGTTCAAGCAGGCTGCAATTTGGACGGGTGAACACACATCCGCTCGACACATAAGGTGGCGGAGAGACAGGGATTCGAACCCTGGGTACCCTTTAGGGGCACACTCGCTTTCGAGGCGAGCTCCTTCAACCACTCGGACATCTCTCCACACGGTTCGCGCAGGCGCAATATCAGGCCGCGCAATTACCGTTTGCTCAATATGGATAGGACCACCGGTTATTCTTAACTATCAAATCGCCCGGCGTCTCATTAGCTCAACCCTTAACTCGACCCTTGCGACACCGGTAAAGCATGGCGCCCAAACACCCCAGCGTAGCCAGGGCCGACACAACAGCACCGGCCACAAAGTTCACCGGCCTGTACTTCAGAATGATCTTGTGCTCCCCTGCCGGTACGGGCAACGCGCTGAAAGGTCCATTCGCCCGGCCGAGTTTCACAGCTTCGCCATCCAGCCACGCGCTCCAGCCCTCGTCCCAGGTCATGCTCAGAACCAGCCAACCCTGGTCATTTGACTTAGTCGCGACCTCCACATGCTCCGGCTGATGCCATTTGATGGTCGCCGTCCCCTCGTAGTCATTTGGCCGCGGCGAATCCACCTTCGCCGCTGACTCTGGTTCATATTCCCGCTTGTCGACTATTACTTCTCTCTTGCGGTCGAACCCGCCAGTAAACATGCGCCACAAGATATTCGACGGGTCCTTATAGCTGCCCCGTACTGCCGTCGGTACCATGTAGGCATAGCCGGGCGCGTTATCCCGGTGGAGAACCCGGTACTCATCATAAAGAGACTCCGCCTCTTCAAATCCGAAGAGGCCATGGGGCATTTCAAACTGTAAAAAACCATCTTCCATCCCAACCAGCACCTGCGATATAGCAAAACTGGCGGGGAACAGCGCCGTAGCTTCAAAGACCAGTTCAGACAAGGGTGCGGTCGTCGGCATTTCCAGACCTGCAAAGTAAAGCTGGGCTTTGTCGCTCGGCTCCCAAAGTGCATCCCGCACCAGCGCCACCGGCGGCTGCACGTGGCCCGGCTTGTTGCCCCGCTCCACCTCCTGCTGATAATTAGCCTCGGCTACATCCTCACCCAGGCGGATGCTGAATGTTACGGTGGTGCCCTCGGCAGATCGGGGCACGCCATATACTTTAGCCACCTCAGTACCGTCAGGCATGCCGAAGGTCTTCAGGCTGGTACACAGCACCTGGATCCAAACGACCGGCGTGGTCACATCATCCAGCGGCACAGACAGCCGGCTCGGCATCACGCCGCGGAGAGACAAGCTCGTCTCGTCCGACGCCGGTGTCCACTGCGCGCCAATCTCAGCCCAGCCCCAGTCGTCAAGCGGCACATCAAAGGGCCCCATTTTCGCCACCGCCGCCCGCTTCCGCAAGACAATATCAGACACGTTCCAAAGATCGAGAAGGGTTTCTTCAGTACCAAGTCGAAACGGCGGCACATCCAGCGGCTCGAAGGCACGTACCCAGGTTGGATACGTAACGGAATAACCGTTTGCGATCCAGGGGCCATTTATCATGGCCATATTTACTGGCCCGCCGCCATGGACAAAATTCGGCACCAGCGCGCGCCCCGGCAGTTTGTCAGGCAGCGCCTTGTAGGGCCTGGCTTCCACAACACCTGTCGGCGGCACATCGATGATGTAGCTGCGGGCGAAACCGTAAAGAAAAAGTTCCAGGCAGACAAGTGCGGTTACCGACCAGGCAGCCGATCGCGATCCACCCCGGCGCCAGACCCATGCCAGCCAGGAGAACGTACAGAGAATGAAAAAGCCGCCGATCAAAAGCTGGTCACGGATCGCTCTGATGAACTCCTCCGGCTGCTGCCGTACAAGAGCATCGTACCGGTTGTGGTCGTCGATTAACACCGTGATAAACGTGTCCAGCCACGATGTGCGGTACTTTGCAACCACCACAAGAATAGCTATCCACAGGCCGGCGGCAACAAACAGCAGTGCGCGCTTGCTCCCGGTATAAGCCGTCCGCTGCAGGCAAAGCCGTATGCCCATTGCCGCCAACAGCGCCCAGGCCGTATAAAAAAGCCACAGCACCCGGCTCGGTACCCGTACCTTGTTTACCATGGGCGCATAGTCGTAAAGCCACCCGTAAACCGGAGTCTGCTTGCCCAGGCTGGCCGCCAGCAGAAACGCCGCGCTCCAGAAAAGCAGGTGCGCGGATGGCCGTCTCAGATTTCCCAGGAATCCCAATAAACCCAGCGCAAAAACAACCACACCACTAAAGGTAAGAGCTTCCAACGGATTCGGACTCATCCAGCTAATGTGCCGCGGCACATACAATGGCCAGCCGAGCTGCCAGCGCAGCGGGATGTAGAATCCGGGAAATAGCATGGCCGGCAGGTGCTGAAGCCGGATGGCCTCATCCATGGCCTCGCCCCGCTCCATGTGCATTCGCGCGCTGATTTTCAGCAGGTGCGCAGTCGGCAGCAGCTGTACTGAAGCTATGGCTACCCCAACTACTACCGCCACGGCAGACCAGCCAAGTATCCGTACAACAACGGAATTATCCTTGGTTCTGCGCCAGATCTCATAGCTGACCGCCACCATTCCAATGCCCATGGCGTAATGCAGAAACATCGTTGTCTGCGGGTGCCCCGCAAGGTTTCCCGCTGCCAGGGCAAGCCCCGCCCCCAGGGCCAGCCGCCAGCGTCGGCCGCCGCTCCACGCCATTCGCATCAGCAGCCCGGAGGCCAGGTAGCCTGTGGCCATCACCTGCAGAATATTGATATGCGTAATGTGCATCTGCACAAACCCGTTGAACGCAATCAGCACTGCCGCCACAACCGATGCCACCCGGCCAAAACCAAATGAGCGAACAAAAAACACCGCCGACAGCGACAACACCACCAGGTTTATAAAGATGTAGGCATCAAGCGGCACCTCCCCATTGGGGTTCGGCACAAATAGCGAAAACAGGAAGTTGACCGGGTAAAAAAACGCAAACTGCGGATCAGAAAAGAGCGGGTACCCGCCATAGAGCGCCTGCGTAAGAAAAGGCATGTCGCCTTTGTGGAGGGCCTCCGCCGCGGCAATGCGCATCGGCGAGTGAAAACTGTAAAAATCACCCCACGGCGGCATCCCCGTATCAGGCAGCAGTAATGGGTAATGGAAAACCACCGTAAGCAGAAGCAGAAACCAGTAATGGCCCATGCCCAGGGTCCAGTATCGGAGCCGGTTTTCTGCTGAAGAGTGGTGGTTCATGGGTGAAGTGGGTCGTGGCTGTGGCATCGTGTGTCAACGTGTAAAGGCAAATTGCCTGCGTACGTTGTAAATCCATTTACGATGTATGAGTATAGCATTAACCGCGGGTGCAACACATTGCGCCAACGCGCCAGCTCAGTTGTCGGAAAGTGAGTAATGAAAATTGCCCGTTCCTTTTCTATCGCATCAGCAGCATGGAGTCTCGCAATGACATCCGCAGCTGAAACCATCCAGGCCGACATCGTCGTCAGCGGCGGTTCCTTTGGTGCCCCGGCTGCAGCCCTGGCCGCTGCCCGCGCTAATCCCCAGGCCCTGATCCTGCTCATAGAACCTACCGACTGGCTGGGCGGCCAATCTACTTCCCAGGGCGTATCGGCTATCGATAATGCCTGGCATCAGCCTGCACAGGCGCTCATGTATAACGACCGCGCGGCCTATTATCCTGCCGATTACCTCGACTGGCTGAACCGCATGAAAAATCCGCCGGCAGAGGCCCCGGGTGATGGACTTTCGCCCGAAGGTACGAGCTGGGTTAGCCGCGAATCCTTCGATCCCCGTACCGGCGCATGGGCGCTGGATAAGATGGTGGAAGAGCATCCCAATATCCGCCTGATGAAAATGACCGTGGTAAAAGATACAACCTCGGCTGACGTTGAAGATGAGCTTGGCCACGGCAAAGTGATTACCGGCCTTACGCTTATCGAGCGCACAGCCAAGCCTGGCTATGAAGCGTTTTCAAAGTTCCTTTCGCAGGAAATGCCCGACTGGTTCAGTGCCAGCGACTCTGCCGACTTTACCAAAAAGGTTCACCTTGTAGCACCGAAAGACGCTACCCGCGGCCTGGTAGTCATTGATGCATCCGAAACAGGCGACGCCATTGTCCTGTCGGGAGCTGATTATGTAGTCGGCCGCGAGAAGACTACGGAAACCGTCTCTGCCGCAGGGGTGCCGCCTGAGCATTACGAGCAGTACAGCCAGGCCACTGTCTTCCCCTTCTGCACGACAGACGCCGACTCCCCTTCGCCGGAAACCGAACTGAAGGCCCCGTGGGCTGACTTTGACACCTATTATCAGCAGCAGAAAAACAGCTACTTTGGTTTCGGCCAATGGTCCTGGAATCGTGTCTGGAGCTACCGCCGCCTGAAGACCACCGGGGCACCTGTCCAGTTCGACTCGGTATTCCGTGGTGATGTGACCATGCAGAACTGGTACCCCGGCAACGACTACCCCTACAAGTCCATCTACCTGACCAAATCAGGCGCAGAGGCACAGGAAGCCGACTGGCAGGGTGGCATGGATATAGATGCTATCGCCGGCGCCGAAAAACTGGCCCTGACGTTTTATTTTTATATGAAAGAGCGCAAGTCACAGGAGTGGGACACGCTCTACCTGAACGGCGACCATCCAGACAACATGATGGGCACAGAACACGGCCTGGCCAAGTTTCCCTATATCCGCTGCGGACGCCGTATCCTTGGTCTTCACAACTTCCGCCTGCTGACCCGCTACCTGCTTCCCGCCACCACCGGCCCCGGCGCGATTACATCTTACCGGTTCTTCGATAGCGTGGGCATTGGCAATTACGCCATGGATTCCCACGGGGTGCACGGCAGCATGGGCGTTGGCCACAGCAATGAAAAGCCTGCCGCCTTCTACCTGCCGTACCGTGCGCTGGCCAGCAGCAACGTCCGCAACCTCCTGTCGGGCTGCAAGAGCTTCTCGGCTTCCTACTGGATCAACTCGGCCTACCGCCTGCACCCCATTGAATGGTCAGTGGGCAGCGCTGCCGGTGTGGCTGCCGCTCTCATGTATCGCGACGGCAAGACCAACGCGGAAATGCTGGAAATACCCGCCCTGCGAGAAATGCAGACGGAAATCGCCAGAAACAGTCCGATTCACTGGAAAGCCTACGACTCCTCCCCCATCCCGCCCAAGGATGGCGACCTGATTGTGAACGACCTGAAGCCGGTCGCTTACCAGAAGCCATTCCCCATCCAGATCTACCACTACGGAAGCAGCCGCGCTGAGATCTACCTCAATGGCGAACTGGCCGGCGAAACCTCCAACCGCGTAAATGATCACCTGCTGTTTGTGAATGCCGTCGGCACAACCAATCCCCTGACGGTGGAAGCCCGCTGCTACAGCAGCACAGGCAGCCTGGTGACTACTCTCACGGTAGAGGTTCCAGTAAGCAATGTGCCGGATGATCCTCATGTTATTGATAACGCAGACCCCCGGTTTACAGTGTCTGGCGCATGGAGCAGCGGTTCGGCCCAGCCCGACAAGTATGGCAACTCCTACCGCTACACCGACGGCGTAGGCGGGCTGAGGAAGGCTACCTGGGTCCTTAACATCGGCAAACCAGGTGACTACCTGGTATCCGTCTGGTACCCGGAATCCACCAACCGCGCAACGGATGCCCCTTATACCGTGCACCACACGGCCGGGTCTACCACCGTACGGGTAAACCAGCGGCAGAACGGTGGCCAGTGGCAGGCCCTTGGCGTGTTCGGCTTCGCCGGTGCATCTGGTGAACGGGTTGAACTCTCTAATGAAATCAACGATCCGCAAGCGGGGACAAACCTTATACTGGCAGATGCCGTGCGCGTTTACCCGGTTACCCCGGCCTCTATTGAGGGCTGGCAGTATTATTAATTGTCCATTAAGCCGGGCTTGACACGAAAGCCCGGCCGCCGGAACTTCAGTGCAGTAATGGGAGATGTGACAAACTGACATGCTGAGTTTATTGGATCTACTGAAAACAGCCGCCCTTGCTGCGGCTTTGGCTTTGCCAATTGCGGCGGGCGCTCAAGAAACTACTGCCACTGAAGCGGGTACTGCCGCCACAACGGAAACCGCTACGCTGGCGCCATGCTCGGAATTGCCGACCGGAAACCTGTCCGAAGCCGAGCTGGCAAAGCACGTTCCAGAAGGATCGCCCGGTCGGGTACGCATCGGCTGGAAAACCGAAAGCCAGGAAGAAACTTACGGCTTTAATATTACCCGGGCCGATCGCCGCGAAGGGCCTTACCTGCCCATCAACAAGGCCATTATACCGGGCGAGGGTACCACTAATGTACCCAAGGCCTACTGCTATGAAGACACTGGCGTAAAGCGCGGTGAGACCTACTATTACCAGATCGAGGAGATCACTAACTCGGGTGTGAAAACCATCGTTGATGGCACCGAGGGAACAATGGTAAAGGTGAAGACCGTCCAGGAAGAGCGCGAGTGGCTTAAGAAAAAAGCTGCTGAAGCTGCTGCTGCAGACTCCCAATAGCGCCGGGTACGGCATTTTTTTCGCCAGGCGTTGCACACTTACGTTTAGTATTGATTTGAACTTCATCTGCCTTGTTTTAGGTGGTGACATTACCCCGGAGGCTTTTCGTTGCCGACAACATTAATTACCGGTGGAGCCGGTTTCGTAGGATCGCACCTTTGCGAGAGGTTTCTCGCTGAAGGCCACAACGTTATCTGCATGGATAACCTGATCACGGGTTCGGTGGAAAACATCGACCACATCCGCGATCCGCGGTTCTCCTTTATCCATCACGACGTAACCGAGTATATCTACGTCAAGGGCCCCATCGACAACGTCCTCCATTTTGCCAGCCCCGCCAGCCCGATTGATTATCTGCGCATGCCCATCCCGACCCTTAAGGTTGGCTCGCTGGGCAGCCATAAGGCTCTCGGTCTGGCCAAGGCCAAAGGCGCTCGCTTTCTCCTGGCCA
>JAKFFN010000253.1:0-15614 GCA_036675025.1 Candidatus Sumerlaeales bacterium
AATCCGGATTGCGCATGGTTGCGACAAAGATGTCGTTAAGGCTCATTTCTTCGATGCGCACGCCGCCTGGCTGCAGACGGTGGATTTGTTCTAATGATCTGGCACTGTAGTCGTTAGTGGTCAGCACCAGTTCGCCGCCGCGGCGCTCAATGTTTCGCATGGTTGGGAGCGCCGGTATGGCAGCGGCTTCGGGCCACGGCACGAACACGCGACGCCACTTCTCATGAAGTTTTGCCGGTGTCTCCAGGGCAACCAGTCGGCCACTTTTCATAAAGCCTACCCGGCCCGCAACCCGCTCCACCTCATCCAGCAGATGCGATGAAAAGAAGACACTTCTCCCCTCAGACTTTACGATGGTGATTACCTGTTCGAGTATCTCGTGCCGCGCCATCGGGTCCAGGCCGCTGGATGGTTCATCCAGTATAAGCAGCTCAGGGTGATGTGCTGTTGCAAGCAGTAGCATTAACAATGCGCGTTTGCCTTGTGAAAGATGGCGCACCTGTTTCTGCGGGTCCAGTTCGTATTCGACGCGAAGCTTTTCCGCGTAGGTGGCGTCCCAGGTGGAACCGTGGACGCCGCCGCAAAAATCCATGATCTCGCGCACGCGCATCCAGTCGTAAAGACCTCTCGACTCGGAAACGTACCCAATACGAGCCATCAACAGGTGAACCTGGCTGCTGTCGGAGGGATCATGTCCAAGGACTTTTACCCGGCCGGATGTAGGCTTCACGTGTCCGAGTAACATGCGAATAGTGGTCGTTTTGCCTGCCGCATTTTCCCCCGCAAAACCGAAGACTTCTCCGCGCGGCACTTTCAGGCTCAGGCTGTCTACAGCAGCTTTACCACCATAGCACTTGCAGACCTGGCTAAGTTCGATAGCCGCATTGTCAGCGTCCACTGGTCTTCTCCCCGCTTGTTTTCAGAATCTGATTAACGCATTCGTTAAACACGGCTTTGATGTCTTCCGCGTCCCAGCCAAGATGAAATCCTTCGATAGCAGTGCGCTCACAGGCCTGGCGGAGCAAGCGCCGCCGTTCTGATATGGCAAGCGTGCTCCCCTGCTCAGCTACAAAGGTTCCACTCCCGCGGCGCGTTTCTACAATACCCTGACGCTCGAGTTCAGTAAACGCTTTGGCGATAGTGTTCGGGTTGACCTGCAACCGCAGCGAAATCTCTCGTACGCTCGGCAGGCGATTACCGGGTTGCCATGCACCGCAGGCAACCTGGTACTTCACCTGCTGCACTACCTGCAGGTAAATGGGAACGCCCGATCTTGTATTGACTGATAATCTCATCGTATTACTGTACTAGTACATATAGTACACTTTGGCTTGTGTCAAAGGTAATCGTATTTTCTTAATTATAATGTTTAAAACCGTAATCCGATTGACAAGTTCTCCACTCCTGCCATCGTCCTGTTATGTACCGTCCTGCCCAATTTCGTGAAGATCGGAAGCCCATCCTGGCTGCTGCGATCAAAGAGCTTCAGTTTGCGAGCCTGATTACCTTTACGGGCCAGCAGCTGCTGGCGTCGCATATTCCAGTGCTGCTAAAGGGAGAGGAAGGTAGCTTTCGGTTAGAGGGGCACGTTGCGCGGGGGAACCCTCAATGGAAGCAACTCGACAGGAGCATTGAGGCGCTGGCACTATTCGTTGGTCCGCACAGCTATGTGAGCCCCAGCTGGTACGCCACGAAAAATAAGCATCAACGAGTTGTGCCTACGTGGAACTATATTTCAGTGCATGTGAACGGGCCGTTAAGCGTGATTGATGATCCGCAATGGCTGCTTCGCCATGTGAAGGAACTGACGGATCATAATGAGCTGGATCGGGACATGCCGTGGAGCATTGATGATGCGCCGCGTGAATTCATCGAGCAGCTTTGCGGAGGGATCGTAGGGTTCAGCATGGAGGTACGCCAGATGGAGGGTACTTGGAAGATGGCGCAGCACAAATCGAAAGCAGACCGCATGGGTGTGATCCATGGGTTGAGGCTTAGTGATAGCGACTCATCGCAGAGCGTTGCCAGCGTAATGACACGCCTGGAAGAAGAGCGACTTTAGAGACCCAGCACCATTTCGGAATTCGCTACCAGGTGAGATTAAAGCGAGATCTAGCGTGCAGTAGACAATCTCATCTCTAAAGTTCTTGATATCGGCGTCGGCCCTTGCGGACATTTGGTCATTGAATTTTGGAAAGTTTCGCAATGGCCACAGCTGATCGACTTACTGTTCTAAACGCCATGGTAGATGTTGGCGTAATACCTGTTTTTTACAACGGCGACACGGAGGTTGCGCTGCAGGTGGCGCTGGCCTGTTACCGGGGCGGTGCGCGGGTGATTGAATTTACGAATCGCGGGGATTTTGCTCCGGATGTGTTTCGTGATATGCATCGCGCATTGTTGAAACAGGCGCCGGATGTGCTGCTGGGTGTGGGGTCGATTGTTGATGCGCCGACAGCTGCTTTGTATATTTCTTACGGAGCAAATTTTGTAGTGGGTCCGCTATTGAATCCGGATGTGGCGCGGCTTTGTAACCGGCGCAAGGTGCCGTATAGCCCGGGTTGCGGGTCGGCCAGCGAGATTGGCCAGGCGGAAGAGCTGGGTGTCGAGATCGTAAAGGTTTTCCCCGGTGGGAGCGTGGGCGGACCGGGATTTGTGAAGAGCATGCTGGGGCCATGCCCGTGGACGCGCATTATGGTGACGGGGGGCGTGGAGCCGACGCGGGAGAGCCTGACGGCGTGGTTCGGCGCTGGCGCTACGTGTGTCGGAGTGGGCTCGAACCTGATCAAGAGCGACATGGTTAAGCGGGGGGCTTACAAAGACATTGAGGACGCGGTACGTGGCACTGTGGAACTGGCCAGGGAAATTCGAGGAAAGAAGAACGGATGAGTCCGCTGAACATCAAACCTGCTGGAAGTTGTAAATACGATGCTGCCGCGCTTGGCGAAGTGATGCTGCGGCTGGACCCGGGCGATACGCGTGTGCGCCGGGCCCGCTGCTTTAATGTATGGGAAGGCGGCGGCGAGTATAACGTGGTGCGGGCGCTGCGGCGGTGCTTTAGCATGAACACGGCCATCGTGACTGCCAACGTGGATAACGAAGTCGGCCTTCTGCTGGAAGATCTTATGCTGCAGGGCGGGGTGGATCTGTCTTACGTGAAGATGCTGCCCTTTGATGGCATCGGGCGTGCAGCGCGGGTGGGACTGAACTTTACAGAGCGCGGCTTCGGCATGCGTGGAGCTGTCGGCTGTTCTGACCGCGGCCATTCAGCCGCCTCGCAGCTGAAGGTGGGTGACATCGACTGGAACAAGCTGTTTAGCGAAGATGGTGTCAGGTGGTTCCACGGCGGTGGCATTTTTGCGGCATTGTCTGACACGACGCCCGAAGTAACCATCGAAGCGATGAAGGCCGCGAAGGCTGCGGGCACTGTAACTTCCTATGACCTGAACTACCGCCCATCACTGTGGAAGTCGCACGGCGGCAAACAGCGGGCGATGGAAGTGAACCGCGAGATTGCTCCGTTCGTGGACGTGATGATTGGCAATGAGGAAGACTTTTCGGCCGCGCTTGGTTTTGAAATCCAGGGGCTGGATGAACACCTGTCTGCATTGGACCCCGCTAATTTTAAGGCCATGATTGAAGAAGTGGTAAAGGTTTTCCCGAACATCAAAATGGTGGGGACGACCCTGCGCACGGCGCACACGGCATGCATAAATGACTGGGGTGCTATCGTGTGGGCCGCCGGCGAATTCTATGAGGCACGCCTGAGGACAGGGCTGGAAATTTATGACCGCGTGGGCGGGGGCGATGGCTTTGCCTCGGGTCTGGCCTATGCCATGCTTGCCGGCAAGACGCCGAAGGATGCCGTAGAATATGGCGCTGCCCACGGCGCCCTGGCTATGACAACGCCGGGCGATACTTCCATGGCGACGCTGAAGGAAGTGGAGTCGGCTATTAAGGCTGTGGGAGCGCGGGTAGACCGGTAAGGTTTAATCGGCGCGGTCGTCTACGCCTTTTACGCCAGAATGCTTTGCGCAGTGGGCGCAGCAATAAAAAGTGCCGTCGCTTTCGATGCCGTGGCCGATGATGCGGCAATTGCAGTGTTTGCATGTGGGCGCCAGCATGTGAATGGCGCATTCGAAGCTGTCGAACACATGGGTGGCTCCATCGCGTGTTACAGTGATGGTTTTGTCGTAGCGGTTACCACAAACTTCGCACTTTTCCATGGCGGTCTCCTTGTAGCTTTTTGAGATGTTTTACAAACAGGGCAAGGAAGGTGCCATGAGCTGCGATGCAAAAAAATAGCCCCCTTACGGGGGCTATTCGGATAAGCTTTGCATTTTTTTAAGTTTTGTTTAATCTACTGTCTTCGCCAGTTGTTTCATCTTAGCCATAAATCCACCATCAGCCTGATTTGCAGCATTCGCGCTATCCGCGGCCGCAGCCGTAGTACGGGCAGGTTTTGATTTGTCCAGTTTTACGTCCGGCTTTTTCAGATCGCCGGATACCAGAAGCACCGGGACTTCTACAAACTCACCTTCGGTGTTTGGCTCATTATCGGATCTAAATATATCCAACACGTTTTTCACCTTAAGATAAGATGACTTTGATGCAATTTCTGGAGCTACAGACATGGCGATCTTCAGGTCCAGGTGATCATCCTGCACTGAGTAATTGCCTACGAGAGCCAGGTTCAGATCAGGCCCTTCGACAGATGCGGCATCGATGACAATCTTACCGTCAGCAGCATGCGCTTTAATCTTTATGCTGTCAAAGCGGAGCTGCTCAAGCTCGCTTATCCCGGCCAGACTGCCGAGCTTCTCCAACACCTTTTTATCCGTTATCACGCCGTTACCGGCCACTAATGTGAGTGTCCCATCGGCCGACCGGCTGATCTGGGATGCACCTTTGCCTTCCCACTCGCCTTTTACCGAACCGGAAAGGTTGGTGTTTCCAAGCCAAGCCACAAGGGACGGATTACCAATGATCTGACCCGCCTTCTCCACTGATACATCGGCAAACCGTAAATCGGCCGACTTCTCACTCTGGTGGTCAACAGGCATATTGCCAGTCAGCTGCACCTGGCCTCCGCCAAACGCCCCTGCAAAACCGGTAAGAACCATCTTACCATTCTGCATCCGCGTTTCCATTTTACCGCCACGCAAGCGCAGCTGTGTGTCCGCCTGCTGAGAGGCGGAAAGGGATGAGCGGGTTAGCCGCTCCGTTTTCGGGTTCTTGATGTCAATGCGAGATGACTCAGCCGAAACCCCGGAAGTAGCCGCTGTCATTGCCAGGATACCGGCGAATACAGGTGCACTCCAGTTCGAGAAAACAGTGTTTAGGTTTGTCATGGGTTTTAGAACATGTGTTCTTACGCCCTATTCGTTCATTCTCGATAATTATTTTTGAAGTGAACTATCCGCAGGCTTAACGATTGGTGGGCGCCTGAATTACTGCGGAGGATATGAGACATCTGGATTGGACGAGGGTTCCAGTGAGGCGCCAGTTGGCATACTTCCCTTTACAGGGGCACGTATTATGCTCCAAAGAATGTAGACGTGCCAACCTAATTTCAGGAGAATTCATTATGAAACACCTGCTGGCAATTCTGGCAGTTGCAGCGCTCGGTCTTACCGGGTGTGATACCAACGCCCCGGAACCGGAAGATTCTGTGACGACACCTGCAGCGGGCGATACTCCTGCCGCTACAGATACGGGTGCTACAGCAACGCCAGCGCCGTAGTTTACATACACTCCGGGGTTAGTCCCGGAGTACCATAAACGCTGAACGATTCCGGCTGAAGTGACATGACAAAGGTGCTTGTCACTTTAGCCTTTTTCTTATCTGCGGGCATGGCGCCGCCCCATACCTGGTCTGCAGAATTCAGCAGCAGGCACCAGCGGCCGATGGACATTTCCATGTCTGCGAGACTCCGTCGGGTCTCGAATAAGGGGACTGAAACTTGCTGTCGCCTGCTAGCGGAGCGTGACTATGACCGACAAACCTGTTTCACAGCCCGCTGAACATCCTGAGCTCTGGTGGCAGAAGGGTATAATCTACCAGGTGTACCCGCGATCTTACGCTGACTCCAATAGCGATGGCGTGGGTGATTTGAACGGGATCATTAGTAAGCTGGATTACCTGAAGTGGCTGGGGGTGGATGCTGTCTGGCTTAGTCCGATTTACCCGTCGCCAATGGCAGATTTCGGCTATGACGTGGCGGATTACTGCAATGTGCATCCGATGTTTGGGACCCTGGACGATTTTGACGAGTTGGTAAATCAAGCCCATAAGAGAGGCCTCAGAGTTATCCTGGATTTTGTGCCAAACCACAGTTCTGACCAGCATCCATGGTTCCTGGAGTCGCGTTCATCAAGAGACAATCCCAAAAGAGACTGGTACCTGTGGCGAGATCCGCAGCCGGATGGGTCTCCGCCAACGAACTGGCGCAGTACGTTTGGTGGATCGGGCTGGGAATTTGATGAGGCAACCGGACAGTATTATTACCACGCTTTTCTCAAAGCGCAGCCGGATCTGAACTGGCGGAATCCTGAAGTGGAAGAAGCGATGCACAATGTGCTGCGCTTCTGGATGGAGCGGGGGGTGGATGGGTTTCGCGTGGATGTGCTATGGCACATCATTAAGGATGATGAATGGAGGGATAATCCTCCTAACCCGCATTACAACCCGGAATATGATCCCACCTATAACCAGCTTGATCCCATTTATACGACCGACCGTCCGGAAGTGCATGACATCGTTCTACGGCTGCGAAGCCTTGTCGAAAGTTACGGGAAGGATCGCCTGCTGATAGGCGAAATCTATCTGCCTACCGAGCGGCTGATGGCGTATTACGGACCTGATGCCAACGGTGCCCATATGCCTTACAATTTTCAGTTAGCGCTGCTTAACTGGGATTCTGATGCAATCATGCAGGCGGTGGACCGCTATGAATCTCTGCTGCCAGAAAATGCCTGGCCGAACTGGGTGCTGGGGAATCATGATCAGCCGCGGATAGGGTCGCGGGTTGAGCCGTATCAGCGGCGTGCCGCACAGTTACTGCTGCTTACGCTACGGGGCACTCCAACAATGTATTACGGTGACGAACTGGGAATGTTAAACGTGCCTATTGCGCCGAAGCAGGTTAGGGATCCGTTTGAATTGCAGGAGCCGGGAAAAGGAAACGGGCGCGATCCGGAACGGACGCCTATGCCGTGGAACCATGGTCCTGGCGCAGGCTTTACGACATCGGATGATCCCTGGCTGCCAATTGGCGAGAATATAAACTGCAACGTGGAAGATCAGCAGCATGATACCGACTCATTGCTGAACCTGGTTCGGACACTTATCCAGCTTCGGCGTAAGCACCGCGCACTGTCGGTCGGATCTTACCAGGCATTGCCTTCGAAAGCGCCGGTGGCCGCATACACCAGGATTATGGATGATGAGCACATTTACGTGCTGATCAATTTTGCTGCTGATCCGCAGGAATACCCGCTGCCTCATGAAACCATGCTATGCATATTGTCTACAGACCCGGAGCGCCACATTCCAGCGGCTATTAATAACCAGATTCTACTGGGGCCTGGTGAGGGCGTGCTACTTGTAGTTGAAGAGCAGGAACAGAACTGAACTGAGTTCAGGCTATCGTTCGTTCCAGTCCCGGGTAACGTGGTATGCTAACATCTGTTGTCTGAACCTCGACAGGTTTTTCAGGTCAGGCATGCGATCTGCATGCCTGAAATAAAAAGACGATGTTTAATTCTCAGCACGAGAGGAAGAAACATGATTCGATCTTTAATTCTTGCGGCTGCGGCAGTAACTATGCTGACCGGATGCGAAGGCAGGCGGGCATTAGATAACCCGGAGAACCTGGACAATATGCCTGTGGAGGCCGATCGCGTAGAGGACACTACTGACCTTCATAAAACCGCCACTGTGGAGTCTGATGACGCTACAACTAAAGCTGATGGCGCTACGCCGCGGTCGGGGCAGCTATAGTTCACGCTGCGGGCGGATCGTAAATGTCTGTTAATTCCCCAAATGGGCAGGCGCGGGAAATGTGGCCTGCCCGTGAACTTGTTCAGGTTATTCGTTTCCGGGCAGAGACTTTGCCTGCTCCAGATGCTGTTTAAGCTTCGGAAGCGTCTGCGTGGCAAATCCCTTCAGGTCAGGATCGTTGGAGCCGGCCGCGGTCTTTTCAAACAGGGCAACTGCTTCTTCATGAGCACGGGCCTGCTGTTTGCCGTAGAGTTTATCGAACTCCTCGCCCTTGGCGTCTTTCAGCTTATCAAACATCTTCTGGTGTTTCAGGGCCATAGCAGGCGAAAGAGAGATTCCTTTCTGCTGCGCTAATCCCTTTAATACCTGGCTTGCGGCAGTGTGATCCTGGATCATCTGCTGAGCAAAAGCCTTAACTTCTGCAGTTTCTGACGCAGTGGTGGCCAACTGGCTGCTTTGAACTTCATAAAGCCCGCCAGATGCAGCCATCTTTACAAATTGCACATCTTCAGGAGCCAACTGTACATTGGCCATTGCGCCAGGCTGAGGAGCGCCAACTACTGCTCCTGCTGGCGTGGCTGCCGGATTGGCCGGAACAACCGGGCTCGAAGGTGTTTGAGCAAAGCTGAATGATGTCAGTGCGGCAATCGACGCGGTGGTGATTAGAAATCTTCTCATGGTCATACCTCTTCCCAAGTTTTTATTAAGTAGTTATCAGACCCATTTCCGTAAGATATTTGCATCTCAGGATGGGCGCTGACTTTCCAATCTCACCCAGCTTTTGCTACTAGCATAACGTGTACCTTGTGTCGCATAAATAGGCACCGTACCGGGCATGACAGGTGCTACGGATGGAGATCAAACTGATCTCGTTAGGATAACCTTAACGCCCCTATGCCGCCGCGATTTGAGTGTGGCGAATCATAAGTAATCCACTTGCTGCGACGGGGCCCGGCTGTCTTTATAGGACCTGTATGAAGCAGTTTCAAAAGAAGATAACGATAAAAACGCAGGGCCGCGGCCTCTATGAGATTACAAACAACGTGGAGAGTGTGCTTAAAGAGTCAGGCGTGACGGCGGGGCTGTGCGTAGTGTTCTGCTGCCATACATCGGCCAGCCTGGTGATACAGGAGAACGCGGACCCCACCGTGCAGACTGACCTGATGAACTGGCTGGCGCGGGTGGCGCCAGATGGTGATTCGCGTTATGTTCATGATACAGAAGGTCCGGATGACATGGCTGCTCACATACGCACACTGATCACCCGGACGAGCGAAAGCATTCCAGTAAGCAGAGGACAGTTGGCTCTCGGCACCTGGCAGGGCATCTACCTGGCAGAGCACCGTACTTCGCCGCACAACAGGACGGTTGTAATTCACATTACGGGCGAGTAGGCGAAGAATCGTGTAATTGCCGGCACGTTGGCGTCAGTTTTGCTCTTGTTAAAGCTTTAACGCAGGGAAAGGAGACTGATTATGCCATCCTGGACAAACAAAGATGAGCGCATGTATGAGCATATTAAAGACAGCTCGAAAAAGCGCGGCACATCAACCAAACGTGCGAAGGAAATTGCAGCCCGCACCGTGAACAAAGAGCGGAGAGAAGAAGGAAAAACTCCGCAAAAAACCACACAGGGAACCGGAAACCCTAATAAGGGCCTGGAGTCACGCACCAAACAGGAACTCTACAACATGGCAAAGAAGAAAGATGTTTCCGGACGCAGCAGCATGTCTAAGAGTGAACTGGTAAAAGCGTTAAGGCACTAGGTTCCCACGACCGTCACTCGTCGTTAATAAGTGCTTCGACTATTACGCCCGTAGCGACACCCCAGATTACGTGAGCAGCCAGCATGAGTGCATTTCGGCGTTTGGGGTGTTGCTGTGCGGGGCGCAGGATGCCGAGAGAAGGTAGTACTCCGAGGTAGCTGGTCGTCCAAACCGCAAGCCCAAAGGCAACGCCACGCGCTATGGGCGGTCCCGGTAATGCGGGCGCGGCAAAACCATAAACGGCACCGCATGCAGAACCATAGCTGAAATGAGCGGCAACTGTTGCCAGGCGATGTTGTGTTTCAGACATGTCATCGTCCACGCCTGCTTCCTCGCTGATCTTTTCGGTTATCTCCCGCGGAGGAAGGGGGTATTGTTCTTGTGGAGGCAACTGGTCGTGCATCAATTCCATAGCGACCGTCATTGGAACGGTAGCTAATAATCCGGCGATTCCACCCGCTATTGCATTGTTCATTCAGATTCTCCTGCTGCTGAGCGCTGCTGCTGAAGCGGCCGTTGCAACAGAGGTACTCATCTACAGCTTTGCCTTAACAGAGCAATGCCTGTTCCTGCTACGCATCAGCAGCGAAAAGCTACATCACTGATCGTTGGCGCAGTTCGATGAAGGAATTCAGAAGGGGAATCGTTAGCTGTTGCGGTTCAACATCCAGCACATGAACACCACTCCGGCGAAGCACGTGAAGTGTCTGCTCACGCTCGCGCATAAGGCGCAGGGCGAAGGCTTTGCGGGCAGCGTCTTTCGCTTCATCCACCATGGCGTCGGCGGCGTGGCGAAGCAGGGGTGTACGAAGGGCGGCAAACAGCACCTCGTGGCGTTGCTTCAATGAAAGTAACGCTGCGCGGTAACGTTCGGTCGTTTCCAGTTCCATGATATCAGACAGGATGACAAGCAGCGCACGTTTGCGCTGGCGGCTTTGCAAGGTTGCAAACATGGGTGCGAAGTTGGTTTCCACCCAGGCCGGCTGCACGTTATAAAGCCTATCAATGAGAATGCGATGAGACGCCACACCGGCAACTGGCGACAGGTAGCCTTTCACCTTGCTGTCGAACACGCCGAGGCCGCAGCGGTCACCGGTTTCCAGCGCTACTCGTGCGATAATCAGACCTGAATCCACAGCGCAATCAAGCTTTGTGCCGCCATTTACAGCGGTGCCCATAAGCCGCCCGGCATCAATCAGAACAACAACATCCCGATGCTGTTCCAGCTGGTAGCGGCGGATAATCAGGCGGCTCATCCGTGCGCTGCTGCGCCAGTCAATGCGGCGAACGTCGTCGCCCTCGCGGTACTCAGAAAGCGACTCGAATTCGGTGCCTTCGCCGCGCTGACGTGTCTCACGAACCTGGTCGAGCAGGCGCCGCTCATCAAGGGCATCCTTACTCAATTCCTCATCAGGAACCAGGCTTTCCGGGAGCACCCGGATGGATTGGGATGTTGGAAAAGACTTTTGTATCTCGAGGAGACCCATCCTCCCGCTAATTCGGAGCCAGGTATCGCCAAATTCATGGAGGCCGCGCACAGGCACGGTTAGTTTATAAACAACGGGTGTGGCGCCGGGTTCAAGACGTTGCTCTGCAGACAGTACGGAAGGATTTGCCGCCATCGGAACAAGATCCCGGAGCATGCTCATACAGGCGCGCCCTGAGCCATTGCTTACTTCAAGTGCAACTGGAAATGCCCGCCCGCGTGCAGCAATGGCGGGGGCGTTTCGGCGGACATCCATCCTATCCATTTCCCTGCGTAAAAACCAGCCTTCGACCACGGAAGCACCAAGCAGCAATACACCAAGGCCCGCAGACAGCTCGAATCCATAAGGCATGACAAAAGCAAATCCCGCGAAAGCTGCCATCGCAATTGCGCCAAGTATGAGTGTCTGGCCGGGGCGAAAAATCACCGGGGAACTTCAACCATATCCATGACATTCTCAAGGAGAGTGTCGGGCGATGCACCTTCCATTTCGGCCATGGGGCTTAGCACTACCCGGTGCCGCATTGTGGGGAGAAACACATTTTTTACGTCGTCTGGTGTCACGTAATCACGATCCGCAAATCGCGCCATGCTCTTTGCCGCCATGAGGAGCATAAGCCCTGCGCGCGGACTTGCCCCCACTGACAGGCTGTCGTCGTCGCGCGTCCCCTGCACCAGCTTGCGTACATACGTAATCACTTCGTCACGAACGAAAGTCTCACGAATCGTGTCGCGGGCAGTAATGAGTTCTTCCGGCGTAACAACAGCCTCCACGCCCATTTGCACCGGGTTATTGCGTCCGGCAGTTGCGTGGTGGCCGCGTAGAATCTGTTCTTCAGAATCTGCTTCGGGATAATCTACCAGCACCTTGAACATGAAACGATCAAGCTGCGCAATCGGGAGCGGATATGTGCCTTCCTGTTCTACTGGATTCTGCGTAGCAAAAACCACGAACGGATCAGGCAGCTTGTACGTGTTGCCGCCATAGGTGATCTGCAGCTCCTGCATGGCCTCCAGCAGGGCAGACTGTGTCCTTGCGCTTGCACGATTCAACTCGTCAGCCAGCAAGAAGTTTGTGAACACGGCTCCACGGATGAACTCAAAGCTGCGAGTATCTTCGCGAAAGACACTGGAACCGGTGATGTCACCCGGTAGTAGATCAGGCGTCATTTGAACGCGGCTGTAATCCAGGTTCACCGCCGAAGCCAGCGTACGCACCAACAGCGTTTTGGCCGTACCGGGCACCCCCT
Source organism: Candidatus Sumerlaeales bacterium (assembly GCA_036675025.1). Lineage (GTDB taxonomy): Bacteria > Sumerlaeota > Sumerlaeia > Sumerlaeales > Sumerlaeaceae > JAKFFN01. Next base: position 12,505 of record JAKFFN010000253.1, read on the forward strand.
CAAGCAGTAGATGGCCGCTGCTGAAAAGCGCTACTAACGCAAGTTCGACAACCTCATCCTGTCCGTAAATTACCTTGTTCATCTGCTCTTTGATGCGAACGTAGACGTCTTTTAAAGACACCGGCTTATCTCCCTGGTTAGTTCTATAAATTTGGCATTGTCCACAGACTCCCGCTCAGCCAGGGCCTTGTCAATCTCAGCACTTGCACGCCGAACTCTTCGGGCCCTGGCCGGATGATGCCGTTCAAGGGCGGCAGCTACCACTTCCACTTTTTCCTGTGCTGGCGCCAGGTGAAGCTCTGTCCGTAGTGCCCACAATACGCCATCGCGAAGCTCTTCCAGCACAAACTTCTTCTGCCGCGATCGCGTAAAGAGTGTGGCCATGGCATCCAGGTACTCCGTAAGCGTCCGGCGCGTAGGTTCTTTATAAGGAACAGGCGGACCAAGAGCGGCTGATTGACGCCAGATCCAGATGGCCGCAGCGGCAATCACCATAATAAACAGCCAGCCATAGTAAGGGCGGGTAAGGAGCCACAACGGGTTTCCGCGCGAGCTGAGCCCGTGGAAGAATTCGTCAAAGACAGCAGGGCCACGCGTAGAGCCTGTAAGGTTCGCCGCAAGCACCGGGTTATCTTCAGCTGTAATCAGGTAATTGTTAAAGAGACTTTCGTCAGAAAGTACAGTAATGCGGCCCTGGCCGCGCGGAAATACCGCGGCGAGCGTGTAATTGACTTCATCGTTTGACTGGACCGTGATGCGTCCGGTGGTCTGGGGCGCGCTGGTTGTAATCTCCAAAACGTGCAGGTCTTCTCGAGGAAGGCGCAAGCTGGTTACGTCGGAGCGAAGGCTCGCAAAAGCTCCATCAAGGGTGACCGTTGTAGCAGCGGTCGGACGCTCTTCATTAACCTGAATGCTGAGGACTTTCTCGCGCTCGATACGATCTTTTTCTGCAGCATCATCTTCAGGGGATGCGATCTGAAGAGGCCAAATCTCGGCAGCTTTAATGCCCGGCAGGCCCAGTTCCTCCAAAACCGATGTTTCCCAGGTTCGATCGCGACGGTCCTCGGTAAACGAATAGACCTCTGGTGATTTCAGGACCACCAGCATTTGTCCGCCTGCGTTTACCCACTCGGCCGTTCGGCGCAGATGTTCAGGTTCGTGTTCCACCAGCCGCTGGTTCGGTCCTATCATCACGAGATGATCACCAGCCTCCAGCCCAACCGGAGGAGGAAAGTGTGACCGACGCACGGGCAGGTTCAACTTCTCCATGGTTTCGTAAATGGCGCGATGGCCATGGGCGCGTGTGCCATAGGAGTTTCGGCCCAATCCTCCGCCATCCGGTGGCTGGGTAAGATTGTAAACTGTAGCACCAATCGAAAGGACGGTGAGGGCGACGACAGCCGTTATGGCATTACGTGTGCTTAGCAACGGCGCCGCCTCCTGAAATGGTGCTCTGGATCTGCTGGTGAGCACGGAAGCAGGTTTCTACATCGCTTCGAGAACAGTCGATGCCGCCAAACCACCGCGAGTCTGTTATTTCCACCATTTCGGCGAGCGGTTCAAACGCCGCCGTCTTCTGGAAACGGCGCAGGTATTCGCGGTTTGTAGCTCCCCGGCGCAGGTTTGATTTTCGCGCCTGCTCAAGCCGCAAGAGGCTCGCATGCAGGATAAACCGGATGGCGTGCAGGTAGTCGCCAGCTTCAAAAGCCTGTTGTGCGCGCTGCTCCCAGGTTTCGGGCTTTGCCCCTTTGGTTTCATCCAGTTCAGCGTAGAGCGATGCCCGGCCCCGCCGCTGCATGGCCACGCGGAAGCTATAGATGATATGCACCACGAGAGCGACGACAACTATCAGCAGCACCGCTACCATGACAAAAAACAGGAACGGTGAGAAATCGTAAAGCGCATCGAAAAAATCTAAGATCGGGCGCAGCAGATCCAGTAGCCACTCCCAGACACGACGAAACGTCTCTGTCGACCTCAGCTTGTAATCCGGATCCGCTAGAACCTGCTTCGCGGTCTCGCGAATGGCATCAGCATCCGCGACGGGGGTTAGTTGTTCAGACATTCAGGCAGAATCATCCCATGCAATCCAACAGTTGCTTTGGCATGAATGATTACTCCGCCGCTGGAAGGGGCGGAGGCACCTGGGAGTGAGGCATATCATCTTCAGCAGCTACCTGCTCGGCAAGCAACTGCAGATCATAGTTCTCATTGCGTGCACGGCAGTGGAAATAAAGCACAACCGCGGCGATCGTCCAGATGGTAACAAGAGCAGTCTGCACGATGACAGTAATGATCTCGGTGACATAAGGAATAGGTACTACGCCGCCAACCACACCCATCATAAACGAAATGATCCAGACGAGGAAACCCAGGACAAAGGCTATCCCATAACTGCCTTTCATCAACTGCCCGCTGCGCTCCATGGCTGCAAAGCCGCGCTTGTCTTCAAGCACCACCACCTGTTGGGCCAGGTAGTATTTGAAGGTCAGATAGATGCCGGGAATGATAAAAAGCAGGAACCCAAACATGATAAAGATACCGGAAATAAAACCGGTATATATCACCGGCCAAAGCTTGGAGAATGCGTTCCCGATTGATTCCTTAATAGTCGCCCTCTGGCCCAGATACTCTTTACTCACGGCATACGTCACGGCAGCGTAAAGAAGCGGGCCGGCCACGATAAGCAGTATGCCCACAAACACCATGGTGATGCCCATGGCAACCCACATGGTTTCCATTGCCGCGCTCATCACCTCTTCCGGTGTTGCGCCATCAGCGGGCTGATTCACAAGTACCAGCGTTAATATCGATTGAACCAGTAGTACCGGTGCATACACAATGCCGCCGATGCCCATAAACAGCGGAAACCTGTTCTTAAACAGGCTCAGACTCTGATCAAGAATCTGCCCTACCGAAAGCTGCCCGATTGCATACCTCATTGAATCCCTCCACTCTCCGCATTTGCTGCCGCTGATTAACTGCAGAATAAGATCGTGCGGTTTAGCAGCCGAATTGCAAGCAAACTTTTACCGCCAGCAGAATCTGGTGGCCATCACCCCAGGTTACGCTGTTGCCGGCGATACTCAGCAGCCAGGAAATCTTCCAGG
>JAKFFN010000134.1:0-15572 GCA_036675025.1 Candidatus Sumerlaeales bacterium
CGCAAGTAGAAAGTAGACGCGGCGGAGCCGCGTAGTGGAACGTAGAACGGAGAACGTAGAACGTAGAACGTAGAACGGAGAACGTAGAACGTAGAAACGTAGAAACGTAGAACGTAGAACGTAGAACAGAGAAAGTAGAGCCGAGACCGTAGAACGTAGAACGGGGAGAGTAGACGGAAGTACGGATAAGGGATAAGGTCGAATGATTGGCCTGACGGGGAGGCGTCTAACGGTGACAGGCGGGACGCCTGCCCTACGGATCTGCGACACTTGGTGACAGGCGGGACGCCTGCCCTACATAAAAAAACTCCCGGTCTTTGTGGACCGGGAGTTGTTTTTGTTTAGCTTAGTAGCTGGTGGGGGGAGGCGGCGGAGGGGTTCCGAAGCCAGGGGCCGGGGCGCTGTAGCCACCGGGTCCGCCAGCAGGTGCGCTGTAGGATGGAGCCGGTGCATAGGCAGGCTGACCATAAGGTGCAGGCTGGCCGTAAGCAGCATCGCGGTTCTTTTCCATCTGGTTGCCGATAACGCCACCGGCAAGAGCACCAAGACCGCCGCCAACGAGGGCGCCCTTTGTGCCGTTGTTGTGAGCGCCAATAGCAGCACCGGTGAGGCCGCCAAGAGCAGCACCGCCGAGAGTCGTGTTGCCAGGGGCGCTACGGGTTGTTGTGTCGCACCCTGCAAAGGGTACAACGAGTGCAGCCAGCAGGCTGACTGTGATGATTGATTTCATGGTTTGAAGCTCCTAACCTCGTGTTTCACATGAATAATGAAAACCCGTTTCCGGGGAAACGGTATGACTACGCAAGCAAAAAGTGACAAGTCTTACACAATAGAGAGATTGGTACCGGTGGCCTGATCGAGGCAACTGGCGACAATTTCCAATGCGCGGCGAAGCACTTTTTCCTGTTCGTCGTTCGAGGGCACGTCTACCATTTGCGGGAAATTCATTCGTTCGAAGTTGGAGTTAACTAACTTAAGGTAGTCTTTCTTCTCAAATTGATTGGCTCCATCGGTGCGTGAGGCGTGGATGCGGGCTAGGGCGGTGTCTATATCCACAACAAAACGGAGTATGAGGTCGGGCGGGGGGGCGATGCGCTCGTTTTCGGCGCGGATTTCTTCCATTTCGATGCCAAGAGCACCCTGGTAGGCCATGGATGAGACGTAGTATCTGTCGATACAGACGATGCCGCCGGCCTGCAGTACGGGCTTGATGTTATGCTCTACGTCGTCCTGCCGATCTAACAGAAACAGTTCAAATTCGAGCTGGGCATCGCGTTTATCGGGAGAAACCATGATCTGGCGCAGGCGGCGACCATGGGGGCCGTCGGTGGGCTCGCGCAGGTACACGGCGTTAAAACCTTTTTGCTGCAGGTGTATTGTTACATTTCTGGCCGCGGTGGTTTTGCCGCTGCCGTCAATGCCTTCAAATGCAATCAGGTAGCCACCGGGTATAGTTCTTTGGGATGATGTATCGGTATTCACGGGATGACGGTTTCAGGGTCCTGAATTTGAAATGCAATGGCGAAGCTGTATGAAAGCGCTAACAAAGCTGCATTATAAAAGTAAGATGGGCGCTTTCACCTGAATAATGGGTTTACGACTGTCTAAATGGCATCAACGATCTTTCGGGATCGAAAAACACACGTCAGCTGATCGTCAGCCGTGGTGTCTGGCCGGTAAACGGGCAGATGCGGTACGAGATGACGCTGGCGGAGGAAAACTAACCAAGCTGGAGGCAGTATAAGTGGTTAACATTACCATGAAGCAGCTGCTGGAGGCGGGTGTCCACTTCGGTCACCAGAGCCGCCGGTGGAATCCCAAGATGAAACAGTATATCTATACTGAGCGTAATGGGATTTACATTATTGATTTGAAGAAGACTCTTAAGCTTCTTCGTGATGCGTGCAAATTTGTGCGCGACGCCGTTGCTGACGGCAAAACCGTTATGTTCGTAGGCACCAAAAAGCAGGCGAAGGATTCAATCTTTGAAGCTGCTCGCGATTGTAACATGTACTATGTAAATAACCGCTGGCTGGGCGGCATGCTGACGAACTTCCGTACGGTTCGTCGCTCTGTTCTACGCATGCTCGAGATCGAGCGCATGGAGCAGGATGGCACGCTTCAGCATTATAAGAAAAAAGAGCAGTCGATGCTGATCAAGGAACGTCAGGCCCTGGAGAAGAACCTGGCTGGCGTGAAGAAGATGGATCAGTTACCTGGTGTTATCTTTATCGTTGATCCTCACAAGGAAGACATTGCTGTTCGCGAAGCTCGCAAGCTGAAAATTCCGATTGTGGCTATTGTTGATACGAACTGCGACCCGGACGTTATCGACTGGGTTATCCCAGGCAATGACGACGCTATCCGCGCGGTCAAGCTGATCAGCCAGAAGATGGCTGAAAGCGTTGCCGAAGGCCTCCAGGCTCGCGTTGACAGCGGTCTGCCGCTGCAGGCTGAAGTTCCGACCGGTTCGCTGGGTGTGGATATTGAAAGCCTTGAGAAAAAATATCGCGATGTTGTTGAGAGCGATGAAGAAGAAGAAGTGAACTACTTCGCACCGGGTGAAGAGGGTGCTGAAGAGGTTGCCAAGGAAGAAGTTGCCAAGGAAGAAGAAGAAGGTTCTGAAACCCTGGTTGCTGCTAATCCTGAGCAGGAAAAGCAGCAGTAAGCTTCTGTTAAAAAGGTAAGTTATCAGTCGCCCGGGAGACTAATGTCTTCCGGGCGGTTTTTTTGTGGGGGCGTGGACGGCGGACTGATGGGATGGATGCCACATTTGGGCGATTTGATTTAACGGCCCTGTGAACTATTGCCCAAAAAGGAATACCTTATTTTTTTGCACCAGCGCTGATACTGCTGCCGTAGAGGCAGCCGCAGGCTTTTAGCTCCCAGTGACGGGCGTCTTTCTCGAGGGGGTGGTTGTAGTAGCCGCGGAGGGCCAGCAGTATGAAGTAGAGGGGAAGAAAGAACGGCCCAAGTACCCAGTATTGGCGGGTGTGTCGGCCTTCGTGTTCTCGCAGGTTTTCACAGGGTTCTACGTTATAGAGAACGCAGTCGCCGAGGGTGAACGCTGAGATGCCTATGCGATTGCAGCAGAAGCGTACGGGGCCGTTGCGGAGGAGAATCTCGATGGTTCCATTGTGCATCTGCCAGCGGTTTCGCCCGAGAGTGCCGAGGACAAGGCCGAGAAGCGTGTAGGGCAGAGCCCAGACTCCGCCAAGGACGGCGAGTAAAAGGCGATTCCGCTGGAAATAGCTTTTCTGGATGCTCATTTCTATGCCTTGTATGACAATGAATGAGACAAATGCTCCAGACAAAACTGCCTGTATAATTGTGGCGGGCGGATCAGGCAGCCGGATGGGCGGCGGCGCTGAGCCAAAACAGTTCCGCATGCTGGCGGGTACGCCGGTAATTGGATGGTCGCTTAAGTTTTTTGCGGCGAGCGGACTGGTTGATAAGATTGTGGTGGTGGTGCCAGCTGACTGGATCGCGCGGACGCGCGAACTGCTGGTGTCGCTGAATCTTGACGTTCCTGTTGAGGTGACGGAGGGCGGGATTCGGCGGCAGGACAGCGTGATGGCGGGCATTAAGAAGGCTGCTGACTGCGGTTATGTTGCCATCCATGATGGGGCCCGCCCTTTCCCGCCGGCGAACTTCGGCGAGGGGCTACGACGGGCGCGGGAGGTGGGAGGAGCCATCTTTGCGATGCCGGCTACGGACAGCACGAAGCTGGTGGAGGATGAGCGCATTTTGCATACGGTACCGCGGACAGGGTTGTGGTCGGCGCAGACGCCGCAGATATTTGCGACTGCGCGACTGGCTGAGGCGCTGTCGGCCTGTGACGCAAGAGGAGTGGAGGTGACGGATGATGCTTCGGCATTTGAGCATATGGGATGGCCGGTGGCTATTGTAATGGGTTCGCGGCTGAATGTGAAGGTGACTTACCCTGAAGATTTTATCGTGGCTGAGGCCATCATGAAAGGCAGAACTGAATGATAAAGCCGGCATACCGCATTGGAATGGGATTTGACGTGCACAGGCTGGTGGAAGGCCGCCCCCTGATATTGGGAGGTGTGACTATTCCGTTTGAAATGGGGCTTGACGGACACTCGGATGCCGATGCGCTGCTTCATGCGCTTGCGGATGCTATCCTGGGCGCCATTGCCGCCGGAGATATCGGGCAGCACTTTTCGAATACTGATCCCAGGTGGAAGGACTGCGACAGTTCGGTATTTGTGAAGGAGGCGGTGCGTATGGCAGCGGAGCAAGGCTACGGGGTAGGGAACGCGGACATGCTGATCATAGCGGAGCGGCCGAAGATGATGCCGATTATCCCGGAGATGCGGGAGAAAATTGCGGCGATGCTTGGGGTGGGTGTGTCGCAGGTGAGTGTGAAGGCGGGTACGAATGAGCGGATGGGGTTTGTAGGCAGGGAAGAGGGCATTGCGTGCCAGGCGGTGGTGGGATTGGTTGCTGCGGAGCAGCAACCGTAGAAAGTATAACGTAGAAAGTATAACGTAGAACGTAGAACGGAGAACGGAGAACGGAGAAGGTATTACTTCCCAGACCGGTTTACGTTTGTCGGGATGACCGCGAAAAAAGCCCCGGGCTTTTTTGCCGCGGGGCTTTTGGGTGCTTTTAATGGTTAATTACGGCGTGGTGTTCGCGGAGCGCGGGTAGAGCGGCTTGAAGTGGGCCGGCCTTTTGTTGTGCCGTCTTTTACTTTAGGCGTAAGCGCCATATCCAATACCTGATCGACGTTGTTTACCGGGTGGAATTTCATCTCTCTGCGAATCTTCTTTGAGATGTCTTCCAGGTCGTCGACGTTGTCATTGGGAATGATCACGTCGAGGATATGGGCCCGGTGGGCTGCAAGGACTTTCTCTTTCAGACCACCGATCTTCAGCACCTTGCCGCGCAGAGTGATCTCGCCGGTCATGGCGATATCCTGGCGGACGGGCCGGTTGGTCAGTGCGCTTACCATGCTGGTTGTCATGGTAATGCCTGCGCTGGGGCCGTCTTTGGGAATGGCGCCTTCGGGTATGTGCACGTGGATATCGAGGTCTTTGTAGAAGTCTTCAGGCACCTTAAGCTCACTGCTGCGCGAGCGGATGTAGCTTAGCGCCGCCGTGGCGCTTTCTTTCATCACGTCGCCCAGTTGACCGGTCAGGACAAGCTGACCTTTGCCCTTCATGACGGTGACTTCTGCCGGCAGGATTTCGCCGCCGACTTCCGTCCACGCCAGACCGGTTGCAACACCCACTTCCGGATCTTTAGATGTTTCTGTGTCTTTGTACTTCTGCGGACCAAGAAAAGCGCGGATACGTTCCGGCGTTACCTTCTGCTTTGTTATTTTGGCTTTCTTGTTGGTTGCGGCCACCAGTTCCTTGGCAATACGACGGCAGACCTTGGCGATTTCGCGCTCGAGGTTTCGGACGCCGGCTTCGCGGGTATAGTTCGCTACCAGCACCTGAATGGCGCGGCGGGTGAACTCTACCTTACGATCTGCAAGTCCGTTGGCTTCAATCTGCTTGGGCACAAGGTACCGCTCGGCAATCATCAACTTTTCGTCTTCAGTATAGCCGGGCAGACGGATCAGTTCCATACGGTCGAGCAGCGGGTGGGGAATACCGCTGCTGGTGTTGGCCGTAGTGATAAAGAACACGTCAGACAGGCTATAGTCGATTTCGAGGTAGTGATCGTTGAAAGTCTTGTTCTGCTCGGGATCGAGGACCTCGAGCAAGGCGCTGGCCGGGTCACCACGGAAATCGGCAGACATCTTGTCGATCTCGTCGAGGAGGATGACCGGGTTGTTGGTGCCGGCCTTTTTCATGGCCTGAACGATTTTACCAGGCAGCGAACCGATATAGGTGCGGCGGTGGCCACGGATTTCTGCTTCATCGCGCACGCCGCCGAGGCTGATGCGGGCGAACTTGCGGCCGAGGGCATCGGCCACGCTGCGTGCCAAAGATGTTTTGCCTACGCCGGGAGGCCCGACGAGGCACAGGATGGAACCTTTGACGTGCTTGGTAAGCTGGTGCACGGCAAGGTACTCGATAATGCGGTCTTTAACTTTTTCCAGGCCATAGTGATCCTTATCGAGGATCTCCTGGGCAGCCTGGAGATTACGCTTATCGCGGGTGGTTTTGCTCCATGGCAGATCCAGCAGCCATTCGATATAGGTGCGTGAAACTGTGGCTTCAGGCGACATGGGAGCCATCTTGGCCAGGCGGTTGAGTTCGCGGGTGGCCTTTTCACGGGCTTCGTCGCTCATCTTGCTGGCATCGATTTTGTCGGCGAGTTCTTCAATCTCCATGTCTTCTTCGCCGTTGAGGCCGAGTTCTTTCTCAATGACCTTGAGCTGTTCATTGAGGAAATACTCTTTCTGGCTCTTGCCGATCTGGCTGCGAACCTGCGTCATGATCTGGTTTTCCAGTTCGAGCAGTTCGTTTTCCATGGCGAGGTACTGGCTGAGGAGCACAAGCTTCTTGTCCAGATTCTGGGTTTCAAGAAGCTGCTGCTTGTCGCGGGTTTTAAAGTTCGCGTAGTGGCTGACGGCGTTGGCTATCTGTATCGGATCTTCGTAGTTGCGAATCGACACAAACAGCTCATCGGGAATCTTGTCATAGAGCCGCACGTAAGTCTCAAACTGACTGAGAACGAGGCGGATCTTTGCCTCGAGGCTTGAGTCTTCGCTGCCCTGGGTTTCGTAGGGTACCACGAGGGTGCGGGTAATGCGCTCGTTCTGCTCGAAACCGAGGACACGGGCTACGAATTGCCCTTCAACCAGAACCTTGGCTGCGCCGTCGGGCATTTTCAGAACCTGAAGAACTTCAGCAACAGTCCCATGTTCGAACAGGTCGGCGGCGGCGGGCGCTTCGACGTCTACAGACTTTTGGGTTACGAGAAACAGCCGCTTATCTGCGGCTACAGCATCTTCAAGAGCATTCAGGCTTTTGGGCCGCATAACGAACAGCGGCGTGATGCAGCCGGGGAATACAACAATATCTTTTAGAGGAATTAACGGCAGAAGTTCGCTGTCAGTTTCGGTAGCGATAGCCTGGCGTTTTTCGGTATTTTTACGTTTGGTCATAGTATGGTTTTAGAGACAGCAGGGTGGCTGCGATAGTCTTGTTGTTGCAGCGATTTTCAGTAAAATGCCGCAAGTTTCCCTCAATTAGCTTCCCAAAACGGTGGAAAAAGGGGAAAAAGAGACCTTTTTGCGTAATTTAGGCTCTTTGCGGAGGTCTGCCTGTTGGAAAAGATAGTGACTTGGGGAGTGGTTTTTTGGTGACTCAAACCAATTCGAGCAGTCTTACGCTGTACCAGTAGCACTTACTTTTTCCAGGTGGTTTCAGTATGAGATTGTTGCAGAACATGTTGAGCGCGGCAGTGGTGTGTCTGCTGCTTACAACCGGGGCTTTCGCCCAGACAAATTATCGGCCGGGCCAGACCTTTTCTGCAGGGGGTAGTGCTACACCGGCCCCGGCAGCTCCGCAGATTCTGCCAGAGGCAAACCTGCCAGTGTATGCGCCGGTCCGGCAGCGCGCGCAGCAGCAGTCTGTGCAGCCGCAGTCTATACAACCGCAACAGCGCGCGCAAGAGACGCCGCTTTACAACATGACAAGCAACCAGAGGACAAGCAACCCGGCAAAACCGGCATCGCGTGAGAAATCCAGCGATAGCAGCGCTGCTACGGCGCGGCGTTCGGAAAGCGTAAGCGCGAAGAGCACGAGAAGCACGGCTAAACAAGAAGTGGCGCCCGAGAAGGAAAACTCTTCAGAAAAAGAATCCTCTTCAGAAAAGGAATCCGTTTCGGAGAAAGCATCTTCTGAGAAAGAAGCTGTGTCAGAGCCGTCTGCGCGACCCGTAGCCAGCACGGCTATAGCGAAAGCTGCCGCGGCGACAAAGTCAGACTCCACAGAAATGAAGACGGATTCAGCGGAATCCCGAGATGATGGAGAGACTAAAGAGACAACCATTAAAGAGTCTGAAGAAGCGTCGGCAACCAAACCGGCTTCCAATGACAAGCTGGTGTTTTCCGAGCACAAAACCGGAAAGAAGCTGATTGCGCTGACATATGACGATGGACCTAACCCGGCGTTTACTTCGCGGTTGATCGAGTATTTGAAAGCTAATGACGTTCCCGCTACATTTTACCTGTGTGGTAACATGGTAAAGGAGTACCCGGACACGGTAAAGCAGCTGGCTGCGGAGGGATTTGAACTGGCAAACCACAGCTATGATCATCCCAACCTTCAAAAGCTCAGCCGCGAGAAGGTACTTAGCCAGCTGCAGGACACGCACGACCTGATTAAAGAGTATTCGGGAATCGATGTGAAGACGATGCGTCCGCCTTATGGCGCTATGAACGGCACAGTTAAGGAAGTTTGTGAGGCCATGGGCTACAAGATTATCTTGTGGGACGTGGATACGGAAGACTGGCGGAAGCGGTCGACGGCGCAGATGATGAATACGATTTCGAAACTCACGGGCGACGGCTCCATCATCCTGATGCATGACCGCAAGCATGGCGGCAAGGACACGGTGCTGGAGACGACGAAGCAGACGGTGGAGAAGTATCGGGCGCAGGGGTATACGTTTGTGACGGTGACGGAGCTGCTTGGGCTGAACGAGACGGCTGCCTCAGCGCAGGCTTCAGTTAAAATTCTCGGACCTTTGACTGCACGTGTGGATGCGGGTTCCACGGGTACAGCGACATACGCCAGCGATGCTGTAGTGCCGGTTAACGCGACCGCGCCTGTCCAAGTTATGCCTTGATTCAGAACTGCGCGGCGGCTGGTGGGATGGGAGGTTCGACAAGAATTGAACACCCTTACCGGCTGCGGGTACAGTTTTCCTAAGAGTAAAAACCGTTATTTCCGTGGCATTTGCACTAAACCGCAGTTTCTAGTAAGGTGGGGTTATAAAAGTTGGAGAATCAAGGCATGCGATTAAAATGCTCGTTTTGTGGGAAAGACCAGCATTCGGTAAAGACGCTGTTTCGGGGTCTGCCGAACAAGGAAACCATGACGAGCGTTTATATCTGTGATGACTGTGTGCATGTATGCACTGACAGGCTGAAACAGGACCAGATCGATACGCGACTTTCATCGGTAACGCGCAGCATGAAGCAGTTGCCGGCGCCGCGTGAGATCAAGGACTACCTGGATCAGTACGTGATCTCACAGGAGCGCGCGAAGAAGGTGTTGAGCGTCGCGGTTTACAACCACTATAAACGTATCCTGTTTAACACGGGGTCGGATGACGTTGAGCTCAGCAAGTCTAACATTCTTTTACTCGGGCCTACCGGCAGCGGTAAAACCCTTATCGTGCAGACGCTTGCACGCATCCTTGATGTACCTTTTGCCATCGCTGACGCCACTACGCTGACCGAGGCCGGCTATGTGGGTGAGGACGTGGAAAACGTTCTGCAGAAGCTCTGGCAGAACGCGGGTAACGATAAAGAGAAGGCTGAGCGCGGCATCATCTATATCGATGAAATTGATAAGATTGCGCGCAAGTCTGAGAACCGGTCGATTACGCGCGACGTGAGCGGCGAGGGCGTGCAGCAGGCTCTGCTGAAGATGCTGGAAGGCACCGTCGCAAACGTGCCACCGAGCGGCGGTCGCAAGCATCCGCAGCAGGAGTATGTGCAGATCGATACGACAAACATACTGTTTATCTGCGGCGGCGCCTTCAGTGGCATAGAGAAAATCATCGAGCGTCGTTTGCATACCAAAACCATGGGCTTTGGCGCGGAAATCAAATCGAAGCGTGAGCAGACGCTCGGAGACACTTACTCGCACGTAACTGTGCAGGACCTTCTAAAGTACGGGTTTATCCCGGAACTGATCGGGCGCTTGCCGGTGATTTCCAGCCTGGAAGGCCTGAGTGAAGACGACCTGGTACGCATCTTGACGGAACCGCGTAATGCTCTGACGAAGCAGTATAAGAAGTTCTTCGAAATGGAGAACGTGGAACTGCACTTCGATGACGATGCGGTGCGAAGTATGGCGAAGAAAGCCGTGGAATCGGATACGGGCGCTCGTGGTCTTCGGTCTATCATGGAAGCGGTAATGCTGGATATCATGTATGACCTGCCGTCGCGCAGTTCTGAGATCCAGGAGATCCGCATCCAGAAAGAGACCATCGAGGATAAGGCGGAGCCGGTAGTTATCTTGAAGCAGCAGGCATCGGCTTAAGCCTGGGGCCCGCTGCGGGCTGAGTTACGGCTAAATCTCGAGATTGGCGGCCTGCTGAGTGGCCAGCATTTTTGCTGCCCTTATCTGGGTGCCGGGTGGAATAACAATGCCTTCGCCTATGGTTGCTGCCTTGCCGATCAGGGTAAGCGGATGATCGACGGCTTCGTCAGTGGGGAAATCTTCCATTTGACCCACCACGGCGCCGTCGTTGATGATTACATCACGATCAGCGATGACGCCGTCGACCCGGGCATTTTTGCCGATGGTGCAATCGTGCCATATAATGCTGTTGGCTACGACCGCGCCTGCTTCAACACGTACGCCAGGGGAAAGAATTGAATTCGTGACAGTACCCTGGATGTTGCACCGGGGGCTGATCATACTGGCTTCGACGTGGCATTCTTTCCCGAAGACAGCAGCCGGCGCGTGGCCGACATTGCGGAACTTGAGATTGGTGATGAGCTCCCATTTGCGGAGAATCTCGAAATGTCCATGAGTCATGAGACGAAAGTGGGCGTCGTAGTAATCGCGGACCGTTTCCAGGTATTCCCAGCACTCTTCGTGGCGATATTCATAGGTGCGGCACTGGGCGGCAAAGCGTTGTATCACATCTTTGGCGAGATTGTGTTCTGTGTCAGTTGCGTTCTGCGTCATTAGTTCCGTCAGCGCAGAAGCCTTAAACACGTAGATGCCTGTAGCGGCGATATCTGAGGGCGGGCTTGCGGGCTTTTCGTGATAAGCGGCAACGCGGCCTTCATCGTCTGTGGTAACGTAGCCAAAGCGCAAGCTCTGCCGCTCGGGCGGGAGCTGGTGGGTGACCACTGTGAGGTCGGCATTGTTGCGGTAGTGGGTTTCCAGGACCGAGTTGAAGTTCAGGCGAAAAACATGTTCGCCGCTGAGGACAATTACGTGCTCAGCCTTGAGATCACGCAGGAAGTTCAAGTTCTGGAAGATGGCATCTGCGGTGCCCTTGTACCAGGCGGTGTGGGCCATTCCTACAAAGGGCGGCATGATCTTCAGGTTCTTGCCGTAGTTGTCAAGATCCCAGGGCTGGCCAACGCCTACGTGCTCAATAAGAGAACCGGGCAAATACTGGATGATTAAGCCGATGTGATTTATGCCGGAATTGACGAGATTCGACAGGGCAAAATCGACGATTCTGTAGATTCCAGCCACTGTAAGGGCACCTTTGGCCCTATTCTGGGTTAGTACTCCGTAATCGCCCATCTGGCCGCCAGCCAGAACCAGGGCTACAACGTTCTTCATATTCAGCAGGCTCTCCCGGCGTTACATCTTGTAGAGTTAGTCCCCTGGCTGATGGCCTTCTGCCAAAGGAACATATTCCACAGACCATCTCATAAAGCAAAGAGTGAGCCCGAAGAGTACCAGGGTTGGCCATAATTTCAGGCTCATTAAAAGAATGCCGGCGCCGGAACGCCAGGGGGCGGCATCGAAATTCCAAGGGAGGCAGGTGAGTGCATAACATACGATGACCACGCCGGCCGTGGTAAAGCGTTTCGTTGTAAGTGCGGCATGTATCAGCCATGCAACGGGCAGGACAAGCATGACCAGATAATGATCCCAAAGTAGCGAAGGAATTAGCAGGGCGAGGATGAGGGTGGCACACCAGGCGGCTTCGTCGGTGCTTGTGTTGACAGTAGTAGAACCCGTAGTGGGGGATGCCGGGAGTTTTATCAGGTTTTGAGTGCTGTAGGCCACCAAGAGCCAGAGGGTAATGAGGCTCGTGCACAGGTTTGCAGTTGGCTGACCTAGAATGATCCATGGAGTGGTGTGATCATTAGTTGTAAAAATATGGGAAAAGAGAGCGTTGAGGCTCTGGTTGGCAGGATCATCCCAGAAGGAAAAGAACTCAGGCCAGGTGGAGCGGCCATAGCTCATCTGCTGGAGTACGGGGATGAAGTCGGCGTACATGGCAGGGCCGGTCAGTAGAATTGAGATAGCCAGGAGCAGGACGCCCGTTGCAGCCATTGACAGCAGCGCCTGCCATTTGCGCCTGAGGAGGAAGTAAAGCCCGTAGAGCCCGGGCATCAGCTTGTAGAGGGTAGCAAAGGCCATGATAGCGCCGGAAAGGCGGGGGCGTCCGGCGCGGAGGGCGTGCCAGCTCAGCGTTATCAAAAGCAACAGGGCCATGTTAAGCTGGCCGGCGGAAAGGTTGCGGAAAAATGGTGCGCTGAAGGAGAAGGAGAGGAGCATGAAGGCCAGGGCGGCGATGCGGGCGGGGCCGAAAATGCGCGACACAAGCGTAAGGGAGATGATCGTAAAGATGTGGTTGAGAAGAAACCACGCGAACACCGCCTGATCAAGCCGGAGGGGGGCCAGGAAGGCCATGGTGTGGCCAGTGAATGGGAGGTAGACGTAGGGATTTAAAGAGATTTGCGAGTAGCCCTGGCGAGCCGCCTGGTGGTGCAAGGCTTGCAGGCTGTAGGGGCTGTTGCTATCGAGGATGGCCTTCATACCGAGGTAGATGTGCTTGAAATCGTTGCTGCTGAGGCCGGCGGTCCAGAGGCTCCAGACGGGGAAGTAGAGGTAAGCCGCAATGGCGAGAAACAGGAACGGCCATTGGAAGCGGTGTAGCAGCTTCATCGGGCGTTATCTAAATGAAGAATGGTGACGCCGGGGGGGAGGGTGATGCGTTTTGCATCTGAGCTATCCAGTTGGCGCAGTTGCTCAAAGACTTTCCATTCGGCGGGCTTAAGACGCGGGCGGAAAGCTGTTTCCAGCTGCGGAGCGAGTTCAGCTTCGTTTATGAGAACCCAGCGGATGTTTTGGGACGCCAGGTATTGGAGTAGCTTTTCAAGGGTGGAGATTTTTTGGGTGCGCATAATTTCGGCGAGCATAGGCGTATCAAACCAGTCGCTCCAGACGGCTTCAAATTGGGCGCCATAGATGCGGTGTTCGCCGACGAGGAGAACTTTTTCGCCGGGTTTTACGCGCTGGTTCAGGTAATCGTAGGCCCGGGCGTAGGTGAGACTCTGGTAGCGGTAGACATTGCGATCCTGGTTGCCGAGCAGGTAGGGGAGAGGCGGCGGCGTGAGGGCAGTGACTACGAACGACCACTGCAGGGCCCAAAGGAGGCCGTAGGTGGCGGCAATGGCGTAGGCAATAGGTAGGCGGACGCTAAAGCGACGTTGTTCACAGGCAAAGAGCCATGCGGGGGTGACCGCGAGCATGAGAGCGAGTGTCGGTAGCAGGAGCCGGTTGGCCTGGTAGCTGAAGAACCAGATGGCATACGAGAAGAGGATTACGAGCAGCAGACCTATGAGAGTGCCGCGGCGCGGGGAGACCTTTATTGAAACGGCGGCGGCAAAGCATGCAATAACTGACAGTAAAAGCGTAGGGCCGACGTTGTGGGATTCGAAGCGCAGCCAGTGGAATGTGGCGTTCCACGGCGATAGCAGAAGCTGGAGCACACCTTTGCCCATACCTTTGCTGTCGGCGCGGGAATGAAGAAAGGCGTTAGCCTCGGCGGTCCATTCGCCCCCGGGGAAAATGGATGACGCGAGAGGGTAAAATGGGTTGTCCGTGAAGACGAAATTCTTTATAAACCAGACTCCACCGACAAGGGCGGTGACGATGGCGGCGGTTAGTAGACTACTGATGGGGAGGCGCGCGCGGGTGGCTGCGGTGGGATTGTCGAACTTGGCGGCTAAGAACGGGATGATGAACAGGGCGCCGGCTATGGGAACCACTGTGTATTTTGTGCCGATCAGACCGCCAAGCAGCAGGCCGGCCTGGACGGCAGCGGCGCGTGAAAATGGCACGGGCCGACTGACAGCGATGGCACTGGCGATGAGAAAGAAGGATATGCCGTGATCAGTAAAGGGCCAGGTTGCCAGGACGGCGGACATGGGCGTGGCGAGGTAGAGCGCAGCGGCAGCCAGGGGAATGAGGCGAAGGCGGCGGGAATCAGCATGGCCGGCCAGGCTGGAACACAGGGCGTAGATGCCGAGGCTTGTAAACAAGGCAAGGGTAAGATGGATGAGCTGCGTGGCCTCTGGTGCGCGGCAGGCCAGCGCGGCCATGAAGTGCATCTCCACCAGGAAGGGCATGTTGCTGTAGGCGTTTGACGGCAGGTAGCGAATTGCGCTAGCTTTCAGGTACTCTTGCACCGCACCGATGTGATAGCGGACGCCGTCGGACTGTACGGGTGGAGTTAGGGCCGGGATGAGAAGTAGGGAAAATCCGAGAGCTGTCAGGAGTAAAAGTATCTTTGCCGGGCCCGGCAGTTGGCTCCATTGCCAGCGGAGTGCGCGGGGGAGCAGCGTGAGGTTTTGGCGCTGAGTTGGAAGGACAAGGCTGATTGAACTTACAACTGCCAGGACTGGAATGAGTGGCAGGCGCGCCAGACCGACGAGCCCGAGCAGCAACTGGGCAAGCGAGACAACTACAAATCCGATGCCGAAAGACAGGGCAAGCTCAGTGGCAGCGGATTCCTCCGGGTGGCGGAATTTCAACACGATGCGCAGGATTGATCCTAAACAGAGAGTGCCGAAAAGCCATGCGGCCCAGACAAGCAGGCTGAGCCATGGGATGTTCCAGTCGAGAAAAGGCGCGGCTTCGGCGAGTTGCGAAAAAATGCGGCCGAGGACAGGGCCAGGATAGAGATTGGCTTCGGTAGCAGGCAGGGTGGTGCTGTTTGATACCCAGATACAATACCCTACGGAGCACACGAGCGAAAACAGGCTAAAGAACCATGCACTGATTCGCGATGTCATCTCGGCCTCCCTTGGGTTTGTCTATCTCCATTGCTTCAGACTGGTGCGGGTTCAATGCTTTTCACCTTTGGTGTGAAAATCATTTTGTCATGGGCGATTTTGGGAGGGCTGGTTATTCGCATGGACGCAATCAGTTTGCGAAGGCATAATGTAATCTTTTGGATCATCACGACGGTATTGTTTATTATCGCCGTTGTGTTGCGGTGGTACCGGCTTGACCTGATGATGTTCCGCTATGACCAGGCGGAAGTTGCGTTTCGGGCTATGGAGACGTTTGGCGCCGGATTTCCGCTGACGGGGATTGTGAACAGCCTCGGTTTTCGCAATGCCGGCGGGTATGCGTGGACGGTGCTGCCGGCGTTTTTAATTTCACCGGACCCGCGGCTGGCGACGGCGTGGCATGGGCTGCTGGCAAGTACGATTATTTTTCCGCTGGCGCTGCTTGGCCGGAGGTACAGGTCGGATGGGCTGGCGCTGCTGCCGGCGGTGATTGCGGCAGTGGTTCCGGTTTCTGTATTCGCGGGGCGGAATTTGTGGGCGCAGCACCTGTTGCCGGCGCTGGCGGCCTGGGCGATCTACTATCTTGATCGGGCGCTGCGGCAGGATCTGCCGCCGAAGAAGAAGCGGCGCGCTG
>JAKFFN010000320.1:0-2571 GCA_036675025.1 Candidatus Sumerlaeales bacterium
TCTGGATGACCTGGATGCCGTACGTCGAAGCGAGCGCACGCTCTACAGTGAGCTCCCTTTACGGCAGGATATCATCGATGCCTATAAGCTGGCCGCAGGCGGCACCCTTCTCGCCTGCCGGGGAGCTTTTGCGAATGAACCCGGAATCTGTTGCCACATCGGCGGCGGGTTTCATCACGCTTTTGCTAATCATGCCGAAGGGTTTTGCTACATCAACGATATCGCAGTGGGCATACGCACCATGCAGGCCGAGGGCCGAATCAAAAAGGCAGCCGTAATAGATTGTGATCTACACCAGGGCAATGGCACTGCCAGTATCTTTTACGGGGATCCCGACGTACTAACGCTTTCCATCCACCAGGAAAACAATTACCCGAAGAAGGAAACCAGCGACATCGACGTCGGACTGGATGACTTTGCCGATGACACCGAGTACCTGGCGCACCTGGAAGAGGTGTTGCCGCAGGTTTTTGCCCATGAGCCGGACATGGTCGTTTACGTGGCCGGGGCCGACCCTTACCAGGAAGACGTGCTGGGCCGGCTGAAACTGACCATGCATGGGCTTGCTGACAGGGACAGGATGGTACTAACCCAATGTGTACAACGGAAGATTCCAGTGGTTACTGTAACCGCAGGGGGCTATGCCAGGCACGTGATGGACACGGTGAAGATTCATGCGCAGACAATATCCATTGCGACGGAGCTTTACAGGCAGGCTAAAGAGTCAGAATAATGCGTAGCGCTGCTTAGCCTTTTCCCGCGCTCTCACCAATTGCGTTGATCGTGTCCGAATCTGCGATATCGCCCAGTTCCAGGCTATCTTTGAATCGCTCCAGATCAAGCCTCATAAGCGACCAGTCGCCGTGGGTGGAATGGGCAACGATTGCACCGTTTTCATCACTCGTCCAGTACACCGCTTCCCATTTTTTTCCGCCGAATACGATCTGGAACTTGCGGCCTTTCACGAGCGCATTTGTTCCTTTAGGGGTCGGTTCCGCAGCAGGCGTAGGCACAGACGCCGCTTTAGGTTGTTCCTGGCGGGAGTTTGTATCAGTGGCCAATGCAGGTTCAGCGGCGCGAGGCGCCGAGGCTATCGGTTCCTGCGCAGGCGGTGGGGTTTGCTGCCGCACAGGCGTAGTATTTCTTGGCTTCCGTTCCTCATGCTCAGCCACATTATCCAGCAATTTTACGTGCTCATAGCGTGACAGGTGAAACAGGATAAGATCGCGGTCCCACGTGCTTTTGTCGCGCAGTTCCGCGAAATAGTTTTCTGGCAGATTCCCGATAACTTTCGCCTGGTACGACTGAAGGAAAACGCCTTCCGGCTCAAACTGGCCCTGCGGGTGGAGGAAGTAAAACAGGGCGTAATCACGGCCGGAAACGGCATCTTTATAAATACCGATACTGCCGTCATCAAATCGAACTATGGCGCCGGGCCCTACTACCTGTGACTCAGGGGCTTTCCCCGAAGCTGCGTCTGCAGACTTGGCACTGGGCGTTGACGGTGCAGGCGCCTCCCCCTTTTGCCGTCTGAGTCGTTCGAAATACTCTTTGTAGCGGGGATCTTCTTCTAAAGGGTTTTTCTTGGGCTCAGCAGCCTTAGGCGCAGCAGACTTGGGAGCCGCAGAAGCAGGCAGATTGGCTGTGGCTTTACGGATGCGATCCATTTCCGCGGCACGCTGCTGTGCTTCTTTTTGCGCAACATTTTGTTCATTCTCACGGCCGAGGATGTTCTGTTCTATCTGGTCGAGATACGCCTGATCGTCTATATCCATGGTAAAGCTGGAGGCGCGGCCTGCGCCGCTTCCCATAAACTCCTTTGATGTCGCCACTTTTGCGTCTAACCTCGGTGTACTGGTTGTAAGCCATACCATAGACGCGTCACTTGCACAAGGCATGACCTGCAAGTACAGAGAATATAACAATTTTCACGGATTTTTCAATCAGTGGCGATTCTTATTTTCTGAAGACGAGCCGACCGGTTCCATCCGCGTCCGCAACTATATGATCGCCCTCGCTAAATTTACCTTCCAGTAACTGGAGCGAAAGCGGATCCAGGATTTCTTTCTGAATTGCCCGTTTCAGCGGCCGCGCACCGTAGGTAGGGTCGAAGCCTTCCTTTGCTACCAGCTCGCGCGCCGCCGGGGTCAGCTCCAGCGTAATCTTGCGATCCTCAAGTCGCTGGAATACCCGCGCCATCTGGATTTCGACGATATCCGAAATCTGCTCGCGACTAAGGCTGTGGAAGATAATGATCTCGTCAATACGGTTGAGAAACTCCGGGCGGAATTGGTTTCGAAGTTCCTCCCGCACAGCCTGCTCGATCATTTGCTCATCTCCGCCGCTCATCTGCTCAATGTGCGCCGAGCCCACGTTACTGGTCATAATAAGCACCGTATTGCGGAAGTTGACTACTCGCCCTTGCCCATCGGTAAGGCGGCCGTCTTCCAGGATCTGGAGCAGAACGTTGAAAACATCCGGATGTGCCTTCTCGATCTCATCGAACAGGACCACGCTATAAGGTTTCCGACGCACGGCTTCGGTCAGCTGGCCGCCCTGCTCGTAGCCGAC
>JAKFFN010000318.1:0-2566 GCA_036675025.1 Candidatus Sumerlaeales bacterium
CACCCGCGTATAAATCTGAGACTTTCTCACCTTCTCACCTTCTCACTTTCTCACCTCGTCTTTCCCTTGATTGCCCCGCCCCGGCCGCAGTAACCCTTTAGCCATGCTTCTCCGCTCAGCCCCCGGTATATTTTTCATTACACTGTTCCTCTGCCTCCTCACCACCGGCGGTCACCTCTTCTCGCCTGATGAAGAGGTGATGTTTCGCGTCACCGAATCCATAGCCACCCGTGCCCGTCTTGATGTAGAACCCCTCGCCGGCCCGGATGGCGACGGTTTCGCCTCCCGCCGCGGCACCAATGGTCGCGAGTACGCCCAGTACGGCGTCGGCAATTCTCTCGCCGGCGTCCCATTCTACTGGGCCGGAAGCCTCGCATCCTTCGCTATTCCCGATACCACCGCCCGCCGCCTACTCGATTTCAAGACCACCCTCTACGCCCCCGAAGGTGCCGGCCGCGGTCACGCGCTTCTTAAGCGTGCCTTCGTCTCCCTCACCGGTGCCGCAATAGCCGCCCTCACGGCCATGCTCATCTTTATGTTCTGCCGCGGGCTGTCGGTCGGTCGCCGCAATCATGAGCCTCTCTATGGCGATGCTGCCGCCGGCATTACCGCCCTGGCCTATGCCGGCGCCACCATGGCTCTTCCCCATGCACGCACCTTTTTCAGTGAACCCCTCGCCACCCTCTGTCTGCTCTGGTCCTTCTACCTGCTCAGCATTCCCGTTGGCCGCATGCTCAGCCTTGCCCGCGTTACGGCCGCCGGCGCCGCGCTTGCTCTTGCATTCTTTACCCGGCTCGACACAGTGTTTGCCGCTCCCGGCGTAGCCCTTCTGCTCCTCTGGCGCCTGCCCGTGCGCGGACAAACTCCCATCGCCGCGTCACGCCATCCCATTGCTGCATTTCATCAGCGTGTATCCGGATCGAATGCTATCCTCGTAGCCGGTTTTGGCGCACCTATCCTTTTCTTTTTGATCTGGCAGCTCAGCATGAACGCCCTTCATTTTGGCCATCCCTTCTCCAGCGCCTATGCCGATCAGCCCGAAGGCATCAACTTCTCCACCCCCATCGCCGCTGGGCTTTATGGCTTTCTGTTCAGCATCGGCAAGAGCCTGTTCCTTTTCTCACCGGCCATCCTCCTGGGCCTGTTCGGCTGGAACCGGTTCAGTGGCCCCTACCGCGCCCTTGCGATAAGCCTCGCGGTCTCCATCATCCTGAAGCTTGCCGTCCACTCCACCTGGCAAAACTGGGCCGGCGGCTGGTGCTGGGGCCCCCGCCACGTCTTCCTCATCCACGCGCTCCTGATGATCCCCGCCGTGGCCTTCATCGGAGGAGGCGGATTGCCACGCCGGCTCTTCATTGATGCCGTGCTCATCGCCGGATTCGTCGTGCAGATCTACGGCGCGTCCCAGAGCTTCATCGATTACTATATCCTCTACTACCGCACACCGTATGAGCAGCCGCAGGCTTATGTGCTGTACGGTCCGGAAGACCTGGCCCCCTCGTTTATCCAGGCAACCGCCATCGGGCCCGACGGCGAATCCGTGCCCTATCCCGTTCAGGCCATGCCCGCCCCCATCAGCGATTCCATCTACGTTCCGCAGAATAGCCAGTGGTACCGGTATGCCGAAATGTGGAACGACGGCTACACTGATAATTTGTGGTTACGGATGTTGCAGAGAAGCCGTGGTAAGGAGCAGCCAATAGAATGAATGACGATCAAGATTTGACAGATAAGAAGTCGAGTAATGCTGAAAGTGAAGCCGCCGGGCCTTGGGTTATTAAAGATGTCCAGTTCGAAAAGTCTGCCACCCAGCGCAGGCATTTTCCCAAGGAACCTGTGCTGCCTGAGGTTGCCTTTGTTGGCAAAAGCAACGTCGGTAAATCTTCCCTGCTCAACGTGCTCGTAAACCGTAAACGCATCGCCAAGGTTTCCAACACTCCCGGCCGCACTCAGCTGGTGAACTTTTTCCTGGTGAAAGGCGAACACGGCGACACCCGCCTTGTCGATCTGCCCGGCTATGGTTTTGCTAAGGCGCCTAAAGACGTAAAGAAGCACTGGGACAAGATGATCACCAACTATCTGCTCGGAAACCGGCAGCTACGCCTGGTCTGCACCTTGTTCGACATTCGCCGCGATCCCACCGATGAAGATGCCAGTCTACTCGACTGGCTCAAGCATTACGAGATGCCGTTTCTCGCTGTCATCACAAAAGCCGATAAGCTGCCGCGCAGTGGGCAGATGCAGGCCAAGCAAAAGCTGGCAAAATGGCTCGAGGCGTGGGGTCCGGAAGGCATTGTCTTGTTCAGTGCCCTCAAGCGCACCGGCCGCGATGATCTTCTGCTGGAAGTCGGCAAGGCCCTTGCCGCGCCCGCCCGCGAATGGAAAACCAGCAAAGAACTGGCCGACGAAGAAGCCGCGGCCATGGAAGAGGATCTGGATTTGGACAGCAGCGAGGAGTAACGCGGCCACACTACTCACTCAACCCGCCACGGACAAAGTCCGCGAGCAGGTAACTTTATTTTTCCAGGGTGGCGTATTCGCGACGGGTACCGCGGAATTTATTCCG
>JAKFFN010000345.1:0-15429 GCA_036675025.1 Candidatus Sumerlaeales bacterium
GCGGTGAATGCGGCCTTCGATGCCGTCAGCCAGGACGATATAGGCGCAATTGTTGGTCAGGTTAGTAACGGTGCCGTTAATTTTTAACTCTACCGGATAGTCCTTTTCGATGCTGGTCCAGGGGTCTGGCTTCATCTGGCGCCGCGACAGGGTGACGCGGCTACGTTCTTTATCAATGGAGAGAACCTTAAAGCTATATCGCGTATCCGGCTTCAGCACATCGGCCATGTTAACGCGCTTTTCCCAGGCTACCTCTTCTCGGGGAACCAGGCCATCCAGACCGCCGAGGTCTACAAAGGCGCCGAATTCTACCACGCTCTTCACGCGCCCCTCGATGGTCTGGCCCACTTCCAGTTGATCCAGCATTTCGCTGCGCTTTTTGTGCTGCTCTTCCGCCAGAACACGCCGGCGTGAGAGCACACCGCGGCGTCGCTGGCGATCAAGATCAATAATATAGCACTCCATGGTTTCACCCACAAGTGCTTCCAGGTTTTCCACACGGGTTAGATTGATTTGAGATGCCGGCAGAAAACAGGGTATGCCGACGTCAACCAGCACTCCGTTTTTCAGCGCGCGGGTCACGTGACCATAAACGGTCTGGCCTTTTTCAAAAGCCTCCACCACACGGCCCCATTCTGCCCGGTGACGCGCCTTCCTGTAAGAGACGTTGACCTGGCCGGTATCGGAGTCTCGGCTCTCAATAACGACTTCCACTTCGTCGCCCGGGTGAACCAGCATGTTTCCGCGGAAATCCTGGAACTCCTTCAGCGGACAGATCCCCTCTGCCTTGTCGCCAACGTCCAGCAATACGCTGTCTTTGCCAATCTCTACAACAGACGCGCGAGCCACCTGACCTACTTCGAGGTCAGACATCGACTCCAGGTAGTTAGACATCAGATCGTCGAACTGGTCCATCTCAGACCCGTTCTCGTACGGGTCCTGCTGATCACCCTGCTCGGTTGGATTCTCCTGGTTCATGCGCTGCGGGTTCTCCGTCTTTTCGTTTCAGAACTGAAAGCAAATCAGAAATATAACATGCTTTTTTTGGAATAATCCAATTATCTCTCGGCCGCCTCTATGGCAATAGCTTTTCGCTATTTACCACAAAAATCTAGTAAGCTAACGCTGTGCCGGGTGAAGGTGCTTTTTCATGCGTGTAGACCAAATGATTCGGAAGTATACGCTTCGGGCGCAGCCGTGGACCCTTTTACGGGTCATTGAACCTCTTATAACCCATATTTGCCGCGTCAGATGTAATGGCCATTCACTTCGAGCGCCTTGCCCCTTGCTTAACAGGTAGTCATATGGCCCTTTTAACGGGCAACATCTTCCACTCGTACAAGTGCTTACTAAGCCGTTACTTGCGACTCTCCCTACACTTTTAACTTCCTGAAAGAATTTTGTCATTCCGGCGCATATAAAAAATTCCTACACGGGCTGCGGCAGTTTTCTGGTCCGTTTTAATTTTTGACAGAAACATTGTGAGGGAGTTCAAGACCTAAGATGGGTGAATGGATTGGCCATGGCCGTAAGGCACGGCGTGCTTATGGGTTCGACGAGATTGCCATTGTTCCCGGCGCTATCACGATCAATCCCAACGAAGTGGATATTCAGTGGGAGCTGGGCGGCAAGCGCTATGAGCTACCGATCATGGCCGCGGCCATGGATGGCGTTGTTGATCCGGATTTCTCCATCGCCATGGGAAAAATGGGCGGTCTTGCGATTCTCAACCTGGAGGGCGTCTGGTTCCGCTATGACGATCCGCGCGAAATCCTTCAGGAAATTGCCCAGGCAACTCCTGAACGCGCCACGGAACTGGTACAGCAACTCTATCAGCCGCCTGTTCGCGAAGATCTCGTCAGCAAGCGCGTGGAGTACATCAAGAGCGCCGGCGTTCCTGTCGTAGTCAGCTCCATACCCCAGAAGGCCGACCGCAGCGCCGCTATCTGTGAAGAGTCTGGCTGTGACGTCTTTATCATCCAGAGCACCGTCAGCACGGTTCGCCATATCTCCAGTGAATACAAGATGCTGGACATCGCCGACCTGTGCAAACGCACTAAGATGTCGGTTATGGTCGGCAACTGCGTAACTTATGAAACATCCATGGAGCTTATGGAAGCTGGTCCCGACGCGGTGATTATCGGAATTGGCCCGGGGGCGGCCTGCACAAGCCGCGGCGTTCTTGGCATTGGTGTTCCCCAGGTTACGGCAACCGTTGACGGCTCGGCTGCCCGCGACGAATTCTATAAGCGCACGGGCAAATACGTGCCAATCATTACTGACGGCGGCATGAACGTTGGTGGCGATATCTGTAAGGCTTTTGCATCAGGTGCAGACGCCGTTATCGTTGGTTCTGCCTTCGCGAAGGCCAAGGAAGCGCCGGGCGGCGGATTCCACTGGGGCATGGCTACACCTCACGCCAATCTCCCCCGCGGCACCCGCGTAAAGGTTGGCACCACCGGCTCCCTGGAAGAAATTCTATATGGTCCGGCCCGCCTGGATGATGGTAGCCAGAACCTGGTAGGCGCCCTGCGCACCTGCATGGGCAGCATTGGGGCTTCCAATATCAAGGAACTCCAGCGTGCAGAACTCGTCATCGCCCCGGCGATCAAAACCGAAGGCAAAATCTTCCAGGCCGCTCAAAAAATTGGCATGGGTAAATAATCCGCGTCAGGCCGAAACTTAACAAGATTTGACACAAAGGCACAAAGCCACAAAGAACTGCAAAAGCAAGATATGGATATAGAACAACTCGGCTATCGTGTCATAGGATGTGCCCTTGAAGCACACATAACTTTAGGTGGGTGTGGTTTGCTGGAGTCTTTGTATGAGGACGCCCTCTGTTATGAGTTGGAGAAGGCTGGTTTCGTATATGTTCGACAACAGGTTCAGCCGGTACACTACAAAGACACGATTCTGGCAACGCCGTTGCGTACTGACCTCATTATAGAAAACAGCATAATCATCGAGTGCAAATCGACCATTAACTACAATCCTGTTTTTGAATCTCAACTACTAACATATCTCCGCCTCACCAAGCTGAAGCTCGGATATGTGATTAATTTTGGCGAGCCTATACTAAAGAACGGAATCCATAGAGTCGTTAACTAATATGGCTTTCTTTCTTTTCTTTGTGTCTTCGTGTCTTTGTGTCAAAAATTCGTCAAAACACCAATCGCTTTAAGGTCGCACTTTAAATGATCCTGATTCTCGATTTCGGCTCCCAGTACAGCCAGCTTATTGCCCGGAAGGTACGCTCTTTCAGCGTTTACTCACAGATTGTGCCGTTTAATACGCCGCTTGATGAAATTCGGGCGCTGAAGCCGGTGGGAATTATTTTCTCTGGCGGGCCCGCTTCTGTTTCGGCGGAAGGTTCCCCTAAAGTGGATCCTGCGATTCTCGAACTTGGAGTGCCGATCCTGGGAATCTGCTACGGCATGCAGCTGCTTGTGCATCTGCTGGGCGGAGAAGTCCGGCCGCAGGCTCACAGCGAGTATGGCCGTGCTACCATGACCCACTCCGGCGGCGACCCCATGCTGACAGAAGTACCGGAGACTGACGTTGTCTGGATGAGCCACATGGATGCGGCGGTCAAGCTGCCGGCCGAATGGCAGACCCTCGCCAGCACGGAAGGCTGCGAGCAGGTCATTGTGCGTCATACCAACCATCCGCTTTATGGTCTGCAGTTTCACCCGGAAGTTCATCACTCCCCTAATGGCACCCAGATTCTCCACAACTTCGTATTCGAGATTTGCGGCGCCAAGCCCGACTGGAAAATGGAAGATTTCATCGAGAAGACC
Source organism: Candidatus Sumerlaeales bacterium (assembly GCA_036675025.1). Lineage (GTDB taxonomy): Bacteria > Sumerlaeota > Sumerlaeia > Sumerlaeales > Sumerlaeaceae > JAKFFN01. Next base: position 3,801 of record JAKFFN010000345.1, read on the forward strand.
ATTGCCGAGATCCGGGCCCAGGTTGATGCCAAGCCTGGCAGTCGTGTTGTCAGTGCCGTTTCCGGCGGTGTAGACAGTACAGTAATGGCCGCGCTGCTTCACCGTGCCGTGGGCGATCGCTTTGTTCCGATTTTCGTAGATAACGGGCTGCTCCGCGGCGGCGAAGCCGAAGCTGTAGAGCGTAATTTTCGCGAGCACCTGAACATCGAACTGAAAGCCGTCGATGCCAAAGACCTGTTCCTGGATGCCCTGAAAGGCATTACCGACCCCGAGCAAAAGCGCAAAATTATCGGCAAGCTCTTTATCGATGTGTTCTACCGCACTATTAAAGAAGGCGATTTCCTGGCGCAGGGCACGCTTTATCCCGATGTAATTGAAAGCGTCAGCCAGAAAGGCCCCAGCGAGGTCATCAAGACGCACCATAACCGCGTGGAAGAAGTGCTGCGGCTTATGGAGCAAGGGCTTGTTATTGAGCCGCTTAAGGAGTTGTTTAAAGACGAGGTGCGCGCGCTGGGTGCTCAGCTGGGCATCCCGGAAGAAATGCTCTGGCGCCAGCCGTTCCCCGGCCCCGGCCTTGCCGTTCGTATTTTAGGCGAGATTACGGCGGAACGTCTCGAGATTCTGCAGCGTGCTGACAAGATTGTTTTGGATGAAGCCAAGGCGGCGGGCGTTTACCGCAGCCTTTGGCAGAGCTTTGCTGTGTTGCTGCCCGTAAAGGCCGTAGGCGTGATGGGCGACACTCGCACCTATGCTAACGTTATTGCCGTGCGCGCCGTGGAAAGCGTGGACGCCATGACTGCCGACTTCGCAAAGCTGCCGTGGGAACTTCTCGGCCGAATATCGACTCGCATCATTAACGAGGTGCCGGGCGTGAACCGGGTTACCTACGACATCAGCAGCAAGCCGCCGGCTACGATTGAGTGGGAATAGGCGAGGCGCATTTACCTGCATAGCACTGCACTGAATTTCGTGCACGTGTACGACTCTCGTGCACATGCACGTTTTCTTTTTTAGCTTTATTTATTTAAGGCGTGTTTGTGCCGGAACCTTTCGCGTGTACAGCAATCCAAACCCGCGGCGATTCATTTCGTCTATTGACTGTAGGGGTTCCTCAGGGAGATTTGCGACACGATGACAACGACGTACTGGAATTTCGCTTCACGGCTTACTCTTATTGCTACGGTTGCCGCCACTTTGGCAGGCTGCTCGTCAACAGCCCTGCCACCTGGCCGGTCAGTTCTTGAGGTATCGGAAGCCAAGAATAATACGGCACTTGCCAGCCAGCAAAACGGTGCGCTTGCCGTTCACCCCAGCGGGTTTGAGTGGGCACCGCAGACCCTGCAGGCGACCGGCCACGGCGCCCAACTGCCCGGCATGACCGGTCCGCAAAGCGACCTGGCCGCCAGCAACTCCGCCAAAGCTCATGCGCTAGTGAACCTGAAAAGCCAGGTCAAGAGGTTGCCTGTAGGCAGCGATCAGACTGTCGGGTCTATTATGGACACTTACATTACGGTTCGCCACGCGGTGGACCAGGAGATTGCGTCGGCGCAGGTGCTTGCCACCCGGCCGCTTCCTGATGGCCGCACCGAAGTGCAGGTTGGCCTGCCCATGCAGAACATCGCTACCATTCTCCAGCAGTACCAGATCACGCCCGACCAGGAACTGCCGCAGACCGCTGAGGTCAACCCAGCTGTTCCTGATATGATCTAATCCATGAAGATCGGTGTGATTTCCGATACTCATGGCTACCTTGACGGGTTTGTTTTTCATGCCTTTGCCGAAGTTCAGCACATCCTTCACGCCGGGGATGTAGGCGAAGACCGTATTCTTGATGAACTGGAAGAAATTGCGCCCGTCAATGCGGTGTCTGGCAATGTGGATTTTGGAGTAACGGCGCGGCGCCCGCAGAAGTGGTGCGGCGATATTGGCGGCGTAAAGATCTGCATGACCCACGGGCATCTGCTGGATGAATCCCGCTATAACAGGTCAGCCATCGACTTCTTTAAGGGTGAAGACCCCAAGGTCATCATTCATGGCCATTCCCACATCGCCAAGCTCGAAAAGGAGGGGGACGTTTCCATCCTTAATCCGGGCGCCGCAGGCCGGCGCCGCTTTCGTGATGTGCCCTCCATTGCCATTATCGAAATCAAACCGGACAAGAGCTTCGAAATCACCTTCCAGGAAATCCCGCACCGGCCGAAGTAGGCTGAGTTGTGCAGGGGGCGAAGGCCGAAGGGCTTACTTTAATTTTAAAAGGGACCACCGGCAAGTGCCAGTGGTCCCTGATTCTTCTGATGCAAAGTCAGTGCTAGTTCTGGTAGCTGACCCGCCAGATCACGTTGGCGCCGTCGTCGCTGACGAGCATGCTGCCGTCCGTGGCGACGTCAACCGCGACCGGCCGACCCCAAACCTTGTCTTTGTCGACCACAAATCCCGTCATAAAATCCACGTATTCGCCGGTAGCTTTGCCGTTCTCCACCGGCACCTGGATAACCTTGTAGCCTGTGCGGCGTGCGCGGTTCCATGATCCATGCTCAGCCGCAAAGGCATCGTGTTTGTACTCGGCAGGGAACTGGTTGCCGTCATAGAAATCCATACCGAGCGATGCCATGTGCGACTGGACTAACACATCTGGCACGATGACCTTATCCTTAAGTTCCGGTTTCTTACCCTTATGGCGGGGATCTTGGTTCGGGCCGATATAGTACCATGGCCAGCCGTAAAAGCCGCCCTCTTTAACAGATGTTACATAATCGGGAACGAGGTGATCACCCAGACCGTCGCGCTCATTTACACTGGTCCAAAGCTCGCCCGTATCCGGGTGAATGGCGATGCCTACGGGATTCCGGATTCCGTCGGCATAAACCTTCTCGTTCTTTCCTTCCGGGGTATACTCGAATATCCGCGCCCGGCGCTTTTCGACTTCATCGTCGCTTACGTTGGATTTTGAGCCAACTGACACAAACATCTTTTTGCCATCTTTGGAGAAGACAATATCGCGGGTCCAGTGGCCACCGCCTCTCAGCTGTCCGCCGCCGGAGAGTGTGTCTACGATCATCTCCTGTTCGCCAGATGCCTTCATATCACCATTTTTATAGGGGAACCGAACCACGGAATTGGTGTTCGCTATATAGACATGGGTAGGGTTTGCGCCGGGCGGATAGAAGGCAATGCCGAATGGCTGCTTGAGGTTTTCCGCAAACACTTCCTTCTGGTCAGATTTCCCGTCCTTGTTCGTGTCGCGAAGCACAATTACCCGGTCAGCACGGCTTTCCGCGACAAATAAATCTCCATTTGGGGCGACGCGGATCATGCGCGGGGCCTTCAGGTCGTCTGCAAACACGTTTACCTTAAAGCCGTCTGGTACTTTGGGGGCGGCGCCATCCGGGCGCTCTACAACCTTGGGTCCGTTATCGACTGATTCGGTAGCGTAAGGCGCCGGCATGTCGGTAGGAGTAATTTTGCGTCTTACCCCCGGTGCATCTGTCGTCCAGTCTCCCAGCGCGTCTTTTCCAGTGAGCAAGCGCTGCGTATTGGCCCTTGGCTGGGTAGCCGTTGTTGCGTCCTGCGAATACGCGAGCGTGCAACCAAGGTGTAATACGACAGCTGCCATGCCTGCTCCGCTGATTAAATGCCTCATATGAGACTCCGTTTTTGCAAAAGTTGGATTCGCTGAGTTAAAAGCAAAAATCTCTCCGCCGCACAAGCAACGGTAATAGTTTGAAAACTTGAGGTGTAAGTAGTGGCGTGTAAACCACCCATCTGAATTTCCAGCACATTTTTTGTGCGATTCCACTTGCCTTTAGTTTGATGCCCAATCACACATTTCCGCGGTAGCTTAAAAAGGTTATCGTATTCCGGAAGCAGCTTTCCGGTTTAGCTGAGGCGGGGTTGGGTCCTACAACGGGGCAGCAACCTACAAGATCAATGGCAGCTCCGCGTAAGGTTGAGGGCGGGTAGGATTTCTATCCGCCTTTTTTTGTTTTTCACGTAACTTGCTTAGGCTTCCTACCTTTACATTATGACAGCTAGTAAAAAACGGCTGCTATTGTGTTTAAACGATATGGAGAACCTGGAGCATGAAAAATCGGAAACTTGGCAACAGCGATATGGAGATTACGGCCGTGGGCTTCGGTTCATGGGCGGTAGGCGGTAGTGGCTGGGTATACGGCTGGGGTGAACAGGACGATCAGCAATCAATTGAGGCCATCCACCAGGCCCTTGATTCGGGAATGAACTGGATTGATACCGCTCCAGTGTATGGCCTTGGCCACTCAGAAGAAGTTGTGGCTCGCGCGGTGAAGGGCTACTCGGGCACGAAACCGTATGTTTTTACCAAGTGCTCCATGGTATGGAATGAAAAGCGTGAAGTCAGCAATAGTCTGAAAAAAGACAGCATCCGCAAAGAGTGCGAAGCAAGTCTGCGGCGACTGCAGACCGACGCAATTGATCTCTACCAGGTTCATTGGCCAAATCCTGACGAGGAAATCGAAGAGGGCTGGACGGAACTTGCGCGCCTTAAGGAAGAGGGCAAGATCCGGTGGATAGGCGTCAGCAATTTCAATGTAGACCAAATGCGGCGCGCGCAAGCTATAGCACCAATTACTTCTCTCCAGCCTCCCTACAGCATGCTTCGCCGCGGCATAGAAGCAGACATTTTGCCATTTACGGAGGAGCAGGGGATTGGAGTGATCGTCTACTCGCCAATGCTCAGCGGCATGTTAACCGGAGGTATGACAAAAGAGCGTGCGGCTGCTCTCCCGGCAGATGACTGGCGCAGCCGCAATCCCGAATTCCAGGAACCTAAGCTCTCGCGCAACCTCGAGCTCGTCAACCTGCTCAAACTGATAGGTGACCGGCACGACAAATCTGTTCCGGCAGTGGCAGTCGCCTGGGTGTTGCGGCATCCGGCAGTAACCGGCGCAATTGTGGGCGGAAGAAGCGCTGCACAGGTAAAGGGCGTATCTGAGGCCTTGGGCTTTCAACTTACCCGGGAAGAAGTAACTGAAATTGAAGACTTTATAGAAACAAAAGTGAACCTCGGTTAGGATGTTTACAAGTTTTTCCCTTGTGCAATAAAACCTAGCAATCAGGTGAGATTTCGATAGACAAAGCCTGGGGTGTATCCCAACATCAGGGGTTACCAATATAATACATCTACCGGGGGAACAGGGTTGCCGCAGCAAGACGCCCATTTTTTTAGACGGCCCATAGCGACTGCATTTGGGTTAGCAACGGCGTATTTGCTCGTTGGCGCTACGTACATCCTGGTGTCCGATTGGTATCTCGCTGCCCTCCCGCAGCAATCAGAGTATTTAAGATTCGGGCAGACAGCCAAGGGACTGCTCTTTATTTTTGTTACTGCCATGGCGCTGTTCTGGATGCTGAGTATTTATCTGCGACGGGTAAACGTGCTGGTGAAAGAGGTGGCCGAAACCGATAGTGCCCTGCGCGCCGCTCTCCAAAGGGTACCGGGCCCCACTGCCATTTTTGACGAACAGCGCCGAATTCAGTTTCTAAACACCTTTGCACTGCAGTTGACGGAACTGTCGGCCGAGGAAGTCATCGGCAAACACAGTGAAGAAATCTTTAAGAAGAGCGAAGTAGCCGAGTATAACCGGCTTCTTGAAAAGGCGATCAGTACCGGCGAGCCTGTCAGCGGTGAAGTGACACTGGCCAACTCCGGCGGTGTCCGGTACTTTGTGGCCACGTTTGTCCCCACTAATTCCGCTGGAGACCAGCCAGTGCGCGTGATCGCACTGGCTTATGATATTTCTGACCGCAAGCACAGCACCATTCGTATGCAGCAGCAGAAGCAGGAACTCCGGCAGATCATTGATCTTATACCGAATTTCGTATTCGCGAAAGATGATGAGGGCCGCTATATTATGGCTAATGAAGCGTTCAGTCGCTTTCATGGCCTGGCGTCAGACCAGATTATCGGTAAAACTGCCGAAGAAATCCTTCCCGATCCCCGGGCGGCGCCTGAAATTGTGAGCCAGGACGCAGAAGTGCTGGAACAGGGTACGACTGTGTTTCGCCCGTGTCAGCCCATGCGCGATAAAGAAGGCTGCGAGCGGGTGTTCCAGGTTACAAAGATTCCGTTTCGCACAACCACAGAGAATCGTGTGGCTGTGCTCGGAGTTGCTACCGACATTACCGAGCGGCTTAAGTACGAAAAGGAAATGTCGAAAGTGCAGGAGCGGGTGGGCGCGCTAGTTGACCACTCGCTGGATGCCTTGTTTGTTTATGGACGCGACGGAAATGTTACCCTCGTAAACGAACGCGCCTGCCAGCTGCTGGGGCGTTCGCGTGAGCAGCTCCTGAACCGCAACCTTCTGGAAGTGCTTGTTGGCGGAAACGTAACGGAAATCCTGCGGGCTCGTCCGCCCATTTACCAGGCCGGCGCTTCTTTCCAGATGGTTCTTCACAGCACAAGTGGGCAGGAAGTGCCCGTGGAGATCCGGGTGGGAAAGTTGCCGGGCGAAGACAACGGTTCATACCTGGCAGAGCTTCGCGATATAACTGAACGCCTGCGCGCCGAGCGCGAGCGCACCACCCTATCGCGGCTGGGCGTGGACCTGGGAGGATCGCGTGGCCCCTCTGAAATCGGGCAATCAATCTTCGAAGCAATCCGGTCCACGTTACCCATTGACGCTTTCTTCTTCGCCACGCGCATCAGCGGCAGATCCCGTTTCCGGAATGTCGTAACCATTGATACTGTCCACGGCGAAATGCATTATTTCCCGGATTTCGATTTCGAGGTTTCTCCGGACACGCCATTGCCGGACTTCTACCAGGGCAGGCCCAAGCTTATCCTGCGCGCGCCTGATGAAATACCGCAGGCTGGCTATAACCGGTTTGGAAACGTGGAGCAGGTTTCTCGCAGCCTCATCTTTGTTCCAGTTACGCTCGGTGGGCGCGTTATTGCCACTTTGTCTGCGCAGAGTTATCAGCTAAACGCCTACAACCACGATGACCTCGACACTGTTCAGCGCATGGCCGACATGGCCGCACCCGCCCTGGAAAGTGCACTGGCCAACCGCAGAGGTTCAGTATTTGCGCGCCTGGGTCATCAGCTTGGTGCCGCACGCACCGCTGATGATGTAGCGCAGGTTATTGCCGCGATGGCCGATGAACTGACCGGCTGGGACTGCTGCGTGATCGCCCTTTACTCGAAAGCAGAAGACAGCCTTACCTACATATATCTCGCCGACATCGTAGCAGGTCAGCGCCGGCGGATTTATGAACCTTACCCGTATAAGCGGCCCCGCCATTATGCGGAAAGGGTTCTGAACGAAGGCGCGTTTATGGTGCTGCGTGATGCACCGCCTGAGGCTGGCGATTATGTGCCGCTGACCCAGGGGACGCGTCCATCGCTATCTATGCTGTGGGTGCCGATCCCGGGCGAAGACGGACCTACCGGTCTTATCAGTCTTCACAGCTATGCCTACAATGCGTTTGATGAAGAAGACCTCGAAAGCATTCAGGCCCTTGCGGAACACTGCGGCGCAGCACTCAACCGTACCGCATCGCAAGCCCTTCTGCGTTACCGGGAAGAGCGCTACCAGCTCGCCATCGAGAGCACAGGCGCTGTCGCCTACCAGCTCGATTATACGCAGAATGCCTATATTTTCATCGGGGCGCAGATCGAAAACATTACAGGATACAAGGCCAGTGAACTTGGCCACGAATTGTGGAAGCGGATAACTCTCCACATCCAGATGGATCCGACCTGTGAAGTCTCCTATGATGAGACCGGACGCAAGGTGTTTGACGAATGGCGCGCGGAGTTGCTGATTAAACGGAAAGACGGTACTGAGCGCTGGATCAGCGACCAGGCCGTGCAGATCCATAACTCTGCCGGTACTGCTGTCGGCACCCTTGGCATCATCCGTGATATTACGGAACAGAAGCGCGTGGAACTGGCGCTGCGAGCCAGCGAAGAACGGTATGCTATTGCCGCGCGCGGCGCAAATGACGGCCTGTGGGATTGGGACCTGATCTCGAATACCATCCACTTCAGCGAGCGTTGGGCGCAAATGCTCGGCATCGCGCCGCGCACCATCAGCGACAGTCCGGAGGAGTGGTTTGACCGCGTCCATCCGGATGAGATCAAGCTGTTCAATGAACAAATCGACAAACACCTTGCTGGCGAGACCCGCCACTTCGAAAGCGAAGTGCGAATGCGCCACGAAGACGGCGCGTACCGGTGGATGCTGATCCGCGGTATCGCCGTTCGTGATGAGTACAACCGCCCTACGCGCATCGCCGGCAGCCAGACAGACATTACCGAGCGCATCCACACCCAGGAGCGGCTGCTTCATAACGCCCTGCATGACCCGCTCACCGGGCTGCCGAACCGAACGCTGCTGATGGAACACCTCGCGCGTTGCCTTGAGCATGTTCGCCGGCGATCCGGCTTCCATTTCGCGCTGGTGTTTATGGACCTTGATCGCTTCAAGACTATCAACGACAGCCTCGGCCATCTTATGGGTGACCACGTCCTTGTAACGGTGGCCCAGCGAATCAAGAACTGCATCCGCCCGGTGGATATTGTTGCGCGTTTTGCCGGTGACGAATTTGCCATGGTTCTCGAGCAGGTGGATGATGATCTTGAATTTGCCGACATCGTCGCGCGCGTTCAATCCGTAATTGCTGAACCCATCTCCATGGGCGATACGGAAATTATTACGACGATGAGCGCGGGCATTGCTCTTGGTTCACCCGCTTATAAAAATCCGGAAGACATCGTTCGCGACGCCGATAACGCCTTGTACAAATCCAAGAGCATTGGTGTCGGCCGGTACTGCACGTTTGATTCCAGTATGCATGAGCACGCCGTGAAAATGCTTCGCCTCGAAGCTGATTTACGCCGTGCCGTCGAACGGAATCAGCTGCGCCTTCACTTCCAGCCGATCGTGAACGTGGAGACGGGCCTGGTTGAACGGTTTGAAGCGCTGCTGCGTTGGCAGCATCCTGAGTGGGGCATGCTAATGCCGGACCATTTTATGAACGTGGCCGAGGAGACCGGGCTGGTGTTTTCTCTGGACGAGTGGGTAATCCAGGAATCCTGCCGCTGGCTGCGCAAGTGGCAGGAAAGCCTGGCAGAAGTCGACCGCGCCGAAACGCCGTTGCGCGTAAACGTGAACCTGTCTCCGCGACACTTCCTGCGACACATGAACCTGGCGGAACGCTTCAGCAAACTCGTGCGAGATAACGGTATGGAGCCAGATGTATTTGGTCTGGAGATCACAGAGAATGCACTGCTGTCATTCCAGAATGAGACTACGAATTCTCTTAAGGAACTGAAGCAGGCCGGCTTTACTCTCTACCTGGATGATTTCGGCAAAGGCTATTCGTCTTTGTCGTACCTGCATAACTTCCCATTTGATATGGTGAAGATTGACCGACATTTCGTGGCGAGGATGCAGGAGCAGGGGCCCGAGCGGGAAATCGTGGAAGCCATCCTGGTGCTGGCCGGCAAGTTGAACCTGAGAGTGGTGGCCGAGGGCGTAGAGACTGAGCGACAGCTTGAAATCGTGCGCGAGATAGGCTGCGACTCGGTGCAGGGCTATTTCATCTCACGCCCCGTGGAACCTGAAGAGGCAATTGAATCGGTACGCACGTCACGCACCTGGTAATTTCCTCTCCGCTACATTACGTACAATTGCAGGCGTTACATAGAAGACTGTCTCCAGCGCGCTTGCGCTAATGCGGGCATGGCGTGGCACGCGGTTTGTGACACAAGTGGGCCGTATGCACGAAAGCACACGCAAACTAAGGAGATTCACATGTTAACTCGTTATACGCTTGCCGCAGTTGCGGCTGCGGCACTGTTTGCAGCATCAACTTCTTCGGCTTCAGCACAATGTGCCACGGGGTGGGGGCATCAGTCCGCCTACGGCAGCTATGCAGCTTCGCCTTATGCCGGGCAGTCGGCCTGGGGATCCCAGTATTCCTCACCGTCCGCTTATGGCCACGGATATCATGGACAGCAGGCTGCCTATGGAAGCTATGGCCAGGGCCAATACGGTGCTCAGTATGCACAGCAGCCATGGGCAGCGGGTGCCGATCAATATCGTGGAGCACGCGTAAATGTTTCGGATCGTGGTGAAACTCGCGTTCGTACTGCCGATTCACGTGCCCGCATTCAGTCCCGCGTAAGGGGCGATGTTGACCGCGTTCGCACTGGAGAAGCACAGGTCTATCAGACAGGCTCACAGTATGGTCAGCAGGCTTATGGCTATGGACAAAACTACGCCAACCAGGCCCGCTCATACGGGCAGAGCGCCTATGACTACAACCAGAACTATAGCCAGCAGGCGTATGGCAATGCGCAGGGCTATGCTAACCAGGCTGCCAGTTATGGTCAGGACGCTTACGGAAGTGTTAACTCCAGCGCCTATGGCAACGTTGACGCTAGCGCTTCAGGTAGCATCAGCTACTAACCTCATCACCGCGCGATTGTAAAAAGGGCGAAGGCCGGAGTGGTCTTCGCCTTTTCTTATCCTAAGTAAGATCCTCGTTTGGTGTTCCAAACGCAAAGCGGGCGACTGATGGGTAATCAGCCGCCCGCATGGTTAGTTTTCTCTATCAGCCGTTAGGGCTGAGCAGGAACAACAGTCTTCTTTTCGACGACGGTAGAACCAGCAGGCACCCCAACTCCAACGCTGCCAAGCGGGGTATTGATTTCTACGCCAGCCTTGGCAGGCACGGCCTCATAGGTCGTTACAACATGAGCCGGAACGGTTGCCGGGGCAGGATGCTCTTTCAGGTATGTGCGAACCTTTGTTACCTGCGCAGGAGCAAGGATTTTGCTCTGCTGCACGTAATACTCATCGATTTTTACGTTAGGGTCGGTACGCCGCACTTCCCATACTTTGCGGTCGATATCCCGCAGCCGCACAATGTCGGCCTGCGGTACGCCTGCGTATTTATAGGCAGATTCCAGACGCGTTACGTAGGCGCTGCTGTCGGTATTTACTGTAGTTGCAGTGCCAGCGTTTACGTTCGTCTCGCTGCGATGCTCAGTTGTCGACCGGACAGCCCCATTAGTATTGGTCTCAGTTTTCACTGTCTTTTCTGACGTGGTCACCTGGGCCTGCGCCGCAACGCCAACCATGAGTGCCAATGCCATAGCGGTAAACTTCTTCATAACAAACCTCTTTGTTTTCAATGATTTGGCACCGGTTTAAGGTGCGTGAAGAGGTTAAGTGCAATCGCTGTGCCAGCTTTGGATAGTCTGCTGGTGTGTAGCCACAAATAAAACTGCCCGGACCAATGGTCCGGGCCGTTTTACGAAACTACTATTTTGTGATGACTTAGAACAGCTGCCAGTCTTCCACTTTTGCAAGGGGCGGATCTTCCACGTAGATCAGGTCATCAAAGTGTACGGGGTCCGTGCCGGAGCTCTTGTTATAGAACTGCTGGAACGTGAACTGGAGGAACGAGCTCTTGTTACGCACCGAGAAGTAGTCTTTGCCGTCGTGGCGTTTCAGCTTAATGTCGTTGATCCAGACTTCGTATGTGCCAACTATCGGAGTAATTTTTGCCGTTACGTACATCCACTCATCATACGCCTGCAGACCTGGAAAGCGGATACCAGAAGCAGTTGTCGTCGAAGAGC
>JAKFFN010000394.1:0-2559 GCA_036675025.1 Candidatus Sumerlaeales bacterium
GAGGGGTGAAAGTCCTCCGTCTTCCTGCTAGCTGATACTGATTCGGGCCCATGGCTTGCTTCATCCTTTGGTGGACAGTCAGCATCTAACCAACCTTAGGAGAAAATAAATGAGTCTATCATCTAGATACCCAAATTCTACAGAAGCCCAGCAGCACACCGAGGGCCGCGTGGCAATGGCTATCGAGGAACAGACCGCCAAAATACCCTCTGACGTGTATCTATGGGCCGCCGTGGGTTCCGGCGCATTGTCAGCGTACCTGGAGTTCATGGGGAACTCTGACAAGAGCCGGTTTGTAGGCCAGTGGGTGGCGCCGTTCCTGTTGCTGGGGATTTATAACAAGATAGTAAAGACTTCCGGGTCCGACCGGATCCACCGGTCGAGCATGTGACGGTTTAGCATTAGGTAAATCAACAATGGCGGCTTACATCTGCCAGATGTAAGCCGCCAGCTTCTTGTGTGCTTTCACCAGGTATTGAACCTCGTCGCTGAGTCCAGAGCTAGTAGATCGACCAGTCGTTTACCGATGACGGCGCGCTGGAACCGTAGCCTTGCAAGTCGATGAAGATGGGCGACTCCGGCGCGTTTGTGTAGAGCCGCAGCAGGGCCAGGTGAGCGCCGATGTTGGTCGGATCGAAGCTGATCCGAAGCACTCGGGTTCCGTCTTGCGGCAGCGGGTCCAGTGACGGCGGTTCCGTGAAAGCGAAAGCATTGGAGCTGGGTCCCGTTATCTGGATGCCATTAGTATCAAACAGGATTGGACCAATGCCGGTGTTGGCAAGGTTCAGCTCAAGGGTAGCGCTTGCGCCGGAGTCGAACTGATGGGTCCCGAAATCGAGGGTTCTGGAGCTGATGTCGACGTTGATGTTTCCAAACTCTGCGATGGAGTAAACAATTTCCGTGTCGCCGCCACCGCCGGAGGGAAGACTGCTTCTGGACGGCCAGGCGGCTATCCATCTTCCACGGCGATCACTTTTTACCTGGGGCGTTGCCTCGTGGACTTCGTCATGACGGTAGTTGGCAATAAGACCGCCAGATGCCCAGGTGGCGCCGTTGTCTCGCGACTCTGCATATTCGACACGGGCGGGAGTGGCTATTTTCCGGTTCGCCCACGCGATGATCCAGCTGCCGTGTTCGTCGGTTTCAATGACAGGATTTGTATCCTGCGGTGAGGCAGTGGAGCTGATATTCCTGCTGGGCGACCAGGTCAGGCCGTTGTCTGTGGAACGAGAAATGTTGATGGATGCCACGCCGGTAGCGAGCTGGTTAGACCAGGCGGCCACCCAGGTCTTATTTCCATCGGAAGCAATGTAGGGATACGACTGGACCAGGCCATCGGTGGTGGCATCGGAGTTGATGACAAACGGTGCGCTCCACGTGGCGCCGTTGTCTGTGGAACGGAAGCCGACGATGTCCAGGTCGACGCCGGTGGATGGGCTGGTGAGGTTGTCGGAGTGGGCAATGGCTATCCACTGGCCCTGGCGGTTGGTAGCTATCTTGAAGCAGGTGTTTATGGTGTGCCTGTTATAGATGTCGTAGGGCGATACGTGCACTGCCTTTTCCCAGGTTATACCGCTATCATGAGACCGGGCGGATTTCATATAGTAGCGCCCTGTCGCGCCGTCGACCGATCCCCACAGGGCGACGAAAGTGCCCTTGCCGTCGGCGGCAATGTGCGGGTACATGTCGATTCTGGTGTCAGTTGTGAAGCCGGAGTCAATGGCGCCAATCTGGGACCAGGTTGTGCCGTTGTTGGTAGAGCGGGCGTAGAAGATATCGTCGTCACTGCCTGTGTCGAGGCCGCTGTTTTTCATCCAGGCGGCTATCCAGGTTCCGCTGGTGTCGGTGGCGAGGTGCGACGTGATATCCTGACCGTCGGCGGTGATGGGGGCGTCAGAGTTTACCGGGGTCAGGCCGGTCCAGGTGGTGCCGTTGTTGAAGGAGCGCGCTGAGTAGGTCTCGTAATCGAGGGCGCCGACGGGGTTGCTTCCCCACACGCCCACCCAGTTATCTTTGCCATCGGTAGCAATGGCAGGGCTGCTGTTGTCGTCGCGGCCGTCGCTGGTTGCGGTGGGGTTTAGTGCGCGCGGCACAGACCATGTGGCGGCGTGCGTGCTCGCCGTAGTTAGTATGTATACTGCACCGCAAACTAATCCTAGTGCCTGGAACAGGTTCATCTGGTCCCCCCTGCGGTAATGAAAATTGAAAAATAGACCGGCAGATTGTTGGGGGGAACGGCTTTCCAGGTCAATAGCTTTTATGTTTATTAGTGGAGAATGTCGAACGTACAGCTTGCGCACAAGTGAAGTGCCCCGGCCCTGTCACCGGTTACCCTTAAAGGATTTTGATGTCTTAAGGGTCTCTAAGGGGTCATGCGGGAATTCCTTTCTGAAATCTGATGCGCTAGAAGTCTAGCCATCATCTTAATAAAGGAAGATTCCGAACCATGAAACACCGCAACGTTTTAGAGAGTCATTTCCCCGCCGAACGTGAACAGCTGCTGGCAAATTGCCCGGTAGTTATGTACTTAATATATCGACCTTCAGCATTGATCTGTTT
>JAKFFN010000366.1:0-2555 GCA_036675025.1 Candidatus Sumerlaeales bacterium
AATTTCCACGTTCCGTCGAGGGAGAGGGCGGCGGAGGAGAGGTCCATGTCGCTGCCAATGGCTCCTTCGCGGGTGGACCACGGCATCATGGTGGCATGAGCGGGAAGGCGGTTGACCTGGAACTGTTCGATCTTGCCGTTCCATTCGTCGGCGGGGCCGGTGGGCGAGGCTGGGGCTATTACAGCAGTGGTTGAAAGCATAATTGCAAAACACCATTCGGGGATTCTATTTTTCACAAGAACTCCTCTTTTGTATTTAACTGGTTCCTGGGGCGACCGTGTCTAATGCACAGACGCGGTTTACCGACGTCCCAGATGTTTCTGTTTCAGGCGATCAAGCAGGACGGCTGCGAGTAATATGCTGCCTCTTACAACGTACTGGTAAAACGGGGGAAGGTTGAGCAGGCTCATGGCGTTTTGAACAACCCCGATAATCAGAACGCCGGCGATGACGTACCAGATGCTACCCACGCCGCCGGTCAGGCTAACGCCTCCCAACACGCATGCAGAGATAACTTCCAGTTCCAGGCCGAGGCCGGTGGTGGGCTGGCCGCTGGCCATGCGTGATGCGAGGATGATACCCGCGAAAGCTGCAATGAGCCCCTGCAGCGTGAAGATAATGATCTTGGTGCGAACAACGGGTATGCCGGCGAGACGGGCCGCTTCGGCATTACCGCCTATGGCCAGGGTGTTGCGGCCGAAAGTGGTGCGGCTGAGGAGGAAGCCGAAAATAATAAAACTGATCACCATGATCCAGATGGGAACGGGGATTCCAAGGATGGCGCCGGTACCAAGATAGAAAAAGCTTTCCTGGCTGACGCCGACGGTACTGCCGCCGGTGGTGATGTATGCCAGACCGCGGACGATCTGCATTGTAGCGAGGGTGGTGATAAGCGCATTGATGCCCAGCTTCGCTACGACGAACCCATTGACGAACCCGGCCAGTGCGCCAAGAGCAAGAGCAAGGGCAACGCCTGCGGCCACGCTTTCGTACTTCGTCATAACTGTGGCGGCGATGATGCCTGCAAATCCGACAATGGAGCCGATAGAAAGATCAAAGTCGCCAGAGGCCAGGCAGAGAAGCATCGTGCAGCTGATTATGCCGATGGTGGTTACGGCGAGGCCCACGTTTTTGAAATTGATAAACGAGGCAAAATTGGGAACGAAGATAGAACAGAGGACGATCAGGACCAGGAGGACGAGGAGCATTCCGGCTTTGTCAATAATGGTCCACAAGGTTGATCGCTTGGGAATGGTGCCGGCGGCAGTGGTGGCAGTGGTTTCGGTCACGGATTAAGAGGTCTTTCTAAAGTTGTTGATAGAGGGGAGAGTGCGATGCGAATCATGCGGCAGGCTCTTCGGAATGAGGCAGTGCCAGGCTGAGAAGGAGTTCCTGGTTCGCCTGGTCGCGCGGCAGATCACGGACGATGCGACCGCTGTTCATTACAAGGATTCGGTCGCTGATGCCGAGAACCTCCGGCAGTTCGCTGCTGACGACGATGACCGCGATGCCGGCTTCGGCAAGGGCGTAGATGATGTTATAGATTTCACTTTTTGCGCCGACATCGATGCCGCGGGTCGGCTCGTCAAGGATGATGGCGTTGATGTCTTCGGATAGCCAGCGGGCCAGGATGACTTTCTGCTGGTTGCCGCCGGACAAGTTCATGATGGCCTGGGAGAGGGAGGGCGTGCGGACGCCAAGCTTTTTGACAAAATTGATGGCGTTATTTTTTTCCCAACCGTCGCGGATAAAAAAGCGAGCGAGGGAGTGGCTGCGGCGTGCGCTGATGTTTACGTTTTCCTGCACGGACAGTATAGGGAAAATGCCTTCTTTTTTACGATCTTCCGGACAGAAAACCAGGCCTTTGCTGATGGCGTCGGCTGGTGCAAAATTTTGAACTTCCAATCCGTCAATAGTGACGGAGCCGGCAGTGCGTTTTTCGCCGCCATAGATAAGTTGCATGAGTTCAGATCTTCCGGCGCCTACCAGACCGAAGATACCGACAATCTCTCCGCCCGATACGTCGAAGCTTGCGGGGGTGGAAAGCCCTGGCCCTTCAACATGCTTGATACTGGCGCGTACAGGGCCCTTAACGCGCGGCTTCCAGTTATAGATATCAGTCAGGCTTCTGCCCACCATTTTCTGGATGAGCGTCTCGGGCGTAACTCCGTCGAGACTGGTGAATGTCTCCACATGACGACCATCTCGAAGGACTGTGGCGGCGTCGCAGAGCTCAAAGATTTCTTTCATGCGGTGGGACACATAAAGGATGACGTGGCCGCGGGATTTGAGATCGCGGATGACAGCGAAGAGGCGGTCGACCTCGCGGTCTGAAAGGCTGGAGGTCGGTTCATCAAAGGCGATGATGCCGGCGTTTCTGCTGAGCGCTTTGCCGATCTCGACCATCTGGCGCTGACCAATGGAGAGCCGACCAACCGGCGTGCGTGAGTCAAACTCTTCACCGAGCATCGCGAGGATTTCGCGGGTGCGCTGGTGGAGCTGGCCCCAGCTGACGAGGGCTCCGCGGCGGGGAGTATGGCCCAGAAAAATGTTTT
>JAKFFN010000302.1:0-15324 GCA_036675025.1 Candidatus Sumerlaeales bacterium
TCCGCTGGAGTGGAGTAGTAATTCTTCCGGGTCGCTGAGAATCGGCAGCCGGATATCTATCACTGTTCCCTGCCCTACACGACTGCGGATAAACAACTTACCGTGGTGATCATCCACAATCCGCAGCACCAGGCTCAGTCCCAAACCTGTCCCCTGAACCTTTGTCGTATAGAAAGGCGTCCAGACTTTTTGAAGCAGCTCGCGGGGAATCCCATGGCCATCATCGGCAATTCGGACGCGAACCTCGTGGGGAAAGCTCTGCGTTCGAATCATCAGGATGCCCCCCTTACCCATGGCCTGCCGGGAGTTCTGCAGGATGTTTAGAAAAGCCTGTTTAAGCAGGAGTTGGTCTGCGAATACCTCTGGCAGATTCATATCCAGATCGGGCACCACCACGATACTCTGCGCGGTCAGTTCATCCCGCATCAGGTTAATAATGTCACTGACAAGATGGTTGACGTTAACCCGCTTAAACTCCGGTTTTGCGCGTCGGGCAAAATCCAGAACATCCTTGATGAACTTGTTCAGCCGGTCGACTTCTTCAATGATGATGCTGGTGTACTCTACCAGGCGACCGTCGCCAAGCGCAGAATACTTTCGTGCGATTCTCTGCGCGAAACCTCGAACTGACGTCAGCGGATTTCGGATTTCGTGAGCTACCGTGGCAGCCATTTCACCAAGAGCCGCAAGCTTCTCTTTCTGCACCAGCTGCTTTTGCGTGCTGCGCAGCGCCTTGTTGGTCTGAACAAGTTCCTTGTTCATGGTTTCGACTTCACTGTAGAGCCTTGCGTTATCAATAGCCGTGGCAGCCATGCCGGCTACTGCCAGGAACATCTTGCGATCGGACAGATTAAAGTCGCGCCGCTCCCGCGTATAAAGACGAATAGACCCCAGCACGTGGCGTCGGGCAGTCAGCGGAGCGCACAGCATGGAAACAATTCCGGACTCTTGCGCATCCGACCGCGACGGAAACCGTGGATCAACCCGCACATCTTCAATTGCAATCAGCTCTCCGCCGAATACCTGCCGGTCGATCAGTGAATCCTCAAGCTTCATCACTTCCGGCCCGATAACATTGCTGGCTGTAGTCGCGGCAACCCGGATCATCTTCTGCAGCCCGCGATCTTCCACCAGTCGTATGGTGCACTCAGCGCCATCCATCAGGCGGCGCGTCCGGTCTACGATCAGCGCCAGCACTGTCTGGTATTCAAGTGTCGACGAAACCTCCTGCTGGATCTCAAACAGCAGCGACAACTCGCGGTAGTGTTGTTCCAGGTCTTCGTGAGTTTCCGCGTTCTGCAATACCATCGCCGCCTGGCTGGCAATAGTGGTCAGCAGCTCTTCCAGCGACCGGTCAAAAGAAGTGCAGCCGCGAGCCTGCACATCAATTACACCCATAACTTCATCGCCGGCAATCAGCGGAAGGCACAGCCGGCAAAAGGTCCGGTCGTCGCCTGGCTTAAGCGAAGCTTCACAGTGGCCGTGGCAGGGTTCGCCTGAGTGGACAAGCTGTCCCACCTTTCCGGTATGGGCAACCTGCACCGCAAGGTCCGTACTAATCTCCAGGTCTAGCGGCGAACGCTCTACACGCTCGCCCTTGCTCAGGCGCGGAACCAGTAGATGACTGGTGCGGTCGAGGATAAAAATCGTGGCACATTGGGCATTGGTGAGACTCTGAACTTCGTTCAGCACAATCTCCATGATGTTATGCGCGCTGAGAGTAGAAGCCATCGCAAGGCCGATGCGATGAAGTGCCTGGATGTTATTCATGCCCCCCTGTGGAGCAGTGGGATGAGCGGATGGGTTTGATGACGTGGTCGACATGAATTATCTCACCACTCAAGTAGGCGCGCACTTCAAGGAATGTTCGCATCCGCCGTACAGCTATTTGTGTTCCGCCAGCGGCTTAGTCGCTGGTCCGCTCAACACGTTGCCGTCGGTAGAAAACCTGGAGCCATGGCACGGGCAATCCCACGACTTCTCAACATCATTCCAGCTTACGATGCACCCAAGGTGCGTGCAAGAAGCAGAGCGCTCGTGATAATTGCCATCACTATCGCGGTAGGTGGCCACCTTCTTAAGCCCATGCCTGATAACTCCGCCGTGATCCAGCGGGATATCCTCTTTGTGTTTGAATTCACCCGGCGTTAGCATTGCCGCGAGTCGTGCAGTATCAGGCAGGTGCTCCTTCACAATTCCTTTCAGCGCGCGCAGCGATTTTCGTTTCGGATCATAAAGCGTAGCGAACTGGTTTTCACGTCCCTGGATGAGATCAGTAAGGATCATTCCGGAAAGCGTACCGTGGGTCATTCCCATTCCGCTGTCGCCGGTCACCATGTACACATTTTTAAATCCTGCGGGCACGCCAATGTAAGCTATACCATCTACCGGCTCCATAACCTGGCCGCTCCACTTATAGCGGACTTCTCCGAGTTGTGGAAACCGCGTTCTGGCCCACTGGTAAAGATTGTTAAACCGTTCCGATGGATCGCTGTCCATCCCGGTCCGGTGATCCTCGCCGCCAACTATCAAAAGGTCGGATCCGCCCTGGCTTTCGCCCGCCATCAGGCGAATGTAGTGGTAAGCATCTTCCGTGTCCCAATAAAGCCCCAGGGGCACAACACCTGCAGGCACATCAATCGCAATTGCATAGGTGCGGTATGGCGCCTGCTTTAGCTGGGCAACCAGGCTCACAATCGGATTGTTAGTAGCCACAATACATCGAGGGAATGTCAGTTCCGTGCCGCTCTCCATCGCGACGACCACTTCACCATTCTTCTCAGTCACACTTGCTACAAACTGTCCTGTGACAATCTCGCCTGACTTCTCCGCGATAAGCTTCGAAAGCCTTGCCAGGTACTTAAGCGGATTGAACTGCGCCTGGTGCGGAAACCGGATACATGGCTTATCTGTAAGCCCCTGAACGGGGCACGCAGCTGGGTATGTTACATCGCGTACCCCTGCGCGAACGGCTGCCTCAAACTCATCTTTTAAGAAATCTTTGGAGTTCTCCCCAGTGAACAGGAAACCATCCAGCCGTGTGAAATCGCAGTCTATGTTTTCGCGCGCGATAGTCGACTCGATCCAATCAATCGCTGCCGCATGGCTTTCATAGGCTAATCGTGATCCCTCTTCCCCATGTATCCGCTCCACCTCCATGAACCGGTCATCTACAACTGATGACAGGTGCGCGGTGGTGCGACACGTTTCTCCGCCTGCAACACCTCCCGCATCAAGCACCAGCACTTTTCTGCCCGCATTTGCCAGGTTGTAAGCGCAGCTTAGTCCCGCAATACCTGCTCCGATGATGCAGACGTCAAACGAAGAAACGTCAGCGGGCAGTGCGTTCGATGCAGGAGTTTCAGCCGTGTGCAGCCAGGCAGATTCAGTAGTTCCAGTGTTCTGTTTCATCAGTAGTAGCCTCTGACTATAGGCTTTCAGCCGGTTTTGTGCCATGTCCTGAGTGGGCGCTGCCTTGGCCTGCCCTTTGCTTTATCTGCGGCAGAGCCGCACCGCGGCCACATCATACAAAAGAGGAACATCACAATGAAGATGGAAGATTTACATGATCTGTTTCACGATGAATTGAAAGACACTTACGACGCAGAGCACCAGATTACAAAGGCGCTTCCTAAGATGGCAAAGGCTGCGACATCTCCCAAGCTGAAAGCCGCCTTTGAAGAGCATCTGAAGCAGACTGAAGAGCACATCAACCGTCTTGATAAGGTCTTCGACATAATCGGCAAGAAACCCAGCCGAAAACCCTGCAAAGGCATGAAGGGCCTGATTGAAGAAGGCGAAGAAATGATCAAAGAGAAACCTGACCCTGAAGTTCTGGATGCTGCCCTTATTGCTGCCGCCCAGCGGGTAGAACATTATGAAATGGCAGCGTATGGATGCCTGCGCACGTACGCCATGCACCTAAACATGGACGATGCACAGAAACTGCTTCAGACCACTCTGGATGAAGAGGGCGAAACAGATAAGAAGCTCACGACTCTGGCCGAGAAGGAAATCAACCTGAAAGCCGCCAGCTGATTTCCCGTTAACTTAGCTTTAACCGGATCCTCCAACAGGGGGATCCGGTTTTGCCTTTCGAACCCGTTATGCCGTGCCGTTTGGCTCGCTGATTGCATTAGCCTTCTTTAGCGAGTCAACTTTTGAGGAAACTATCATGGCTAACAAATCCAAAAAACAGGATACAAACGCTACACTGCCGCCGCAGCACCAGGACCGCCGGCCGGGGCTTGAAGAGCCCATGACTCCCGATCCGGCGTTTGAAGGAGAGAAGTATAAGGCGGCAGGGAAGCTGCAGGGCAAAGTCGCTATCATTACCGGCGGCGATAGCGGCATTGGCCGAAGCGTCGCCGTTCTTTACGCCCGCGAAGGGGCAGAAATAGTCATCGCGTATCTCAACGAAGATAAAGACGCCAACACCACCAAAGAGCATGTGGAGGCCGAAGGCCGCAAGTGCATGATTTTAAAGGGCGACATCGGCCGCGAAAACCATTGCCGCGCCCTGGTAGAGCGTGCGGTAAAGGAGATGGGCAGGATCGATATCATTGTCAACAACGCAGCCGAACAGCACCCGCAGGAATCCATTGAAGATATCAGCGAAGAACAGCTGGAGCGCACCTTCCGCACAAACATCTTTGCCATGTTCTTTCTCGTAAAGGCGGCGATGCCGTATCTCAAGGCCGGTGCCTCCATCATTAACACCACGTCGGTCACCGCGTATCGTGGCAGCCCCCAATTGCTTGATTACAGCAGCACAAAAGGCGCGATTGTCGCATTCACCCGGTCCCTGTCCGGCTCTCTCGCAGAAAAGAAAATCCGCGTCAATGCTGTCGCCCCCGGACCGATCTGGACACCCCTCATCCCCTCAACCTTTCCGGAAGAAAAAGTGAAGGAATTCGGAAGTGATGTTCCGCTTGGCCGGCCTGGTCAGCCGGAAGAAGTGGCGCCGGCATTTGTGTTCCTTGCAAGCAGTGATGCAGCCTACATCACCGGGCAGATAATCCACGTAAACGGTGGCGAGATCGTTAACGGATGACCTGATGAAAAAGCGCAGTTTCTTTTACGAAAACGGCCTGTCGCTGACAGCTATCGGGCTGTTCCTTGTTTTTATGATACTGCAGGTAATTGCTGGCCATGGCGCTTACAACGAAGAACAGCGGCTTCACGGCGAAGCAATGGTATCGCTGGGCAAGTACCTTGGTGAGTCTCACTTCTGGACAGCCTTGTTTGAGAACTGGGAAAGCGAATTCCTGCAGATGGGCATCCTCGTTGTCATGTCGGAGCGCCTCCGCCAACTCGGCTCTGCACAGTCGCGAAAATTGTATGACGAGGAATCTGAAGATCACCAGCGCGACGATGAAATCGAAGAGCGTGCGCGCAAAGAAGGCAAAGTGCCGGCACCGGTGAAGCAGGGCGGATGGAAGCTGAAACTTTATAGCAATTCCCTGCTCATTGTGTTTATGTTTCTGTTCGTCTTGTCGTTTATTGGGCATCTCATAGCCAGCTATGTGAAAACCCGGGCTGAAGCATTAGAACACAATGGCCCGGTTCCCGGTCTTTTTGATCACTTCACATCCAGCGAACTCTGGTTTGAATCCATGCAGAACTGGCAGAGCGAATTCCTCGCGGTGTTTGCCGTTGTTGTTCTCTCCATCTGGCTTCGGGCAAAAGATTCTGCCGAGAGCAAACCGGTTGGAGCGGCCCATGATTACACTGGACATTAATTGCTGGACGCAATGCCCGCACCGGCTGTAACCAGTCTGCGTGAACAATCGCGAAACTGCCTATAAAGAACACATTGCCGACGCGGAAGCCGCCTTTCGCGCTGGCGATCTCGATGCGTCCATTCGCGCCGCCTGTTGCGCTCTCGACATTCTCCCCGGCGAAGAAACTCCGACCCACATTATAGCCGCTTGCCAGTCAGCCCTTCGCGTCGCCAGCGGAGTCCCCGTGCAGCCGGCCCCCGTATTCTTTACGAACCTTACGCTTTTTCAGCTCCAGAAAGAAAGCCACGTCTTTCCCGGCAGCGTCTGCCCCGCCGCGGGGAATATTCTGTACTCATTAGTGCGGCTGCTAGCTCCCAGGCTTGTCATCGAAACCGGCACTCTGTTTGGCTTTTCCTGCCTGTGTCTCGGCCAGGCGCTAAAAGACAACGGTGATGGCGGGCGCCTCGTTGCGTTTGATCTCTTTCCAGATAAGAACTACCCCGCCCTTGCTCCCGGGCAGACTGGCTTCGAGTACGTCTCCGGTATTGTTGCGCAAGCCGGCCTTTCGGATACCATTACACTTCAGCAGGGAAACTCGCCGCAAACAATCGCAGCGTATTTCGATGTAAACAATGACGCCACTGTCCCGGTTCCCGACCCCGTCGCCGCCAAAATTGACCTCGCCTTTATCGACGGCGACCACTTCATCCGGGGCTGTGTCGAAGATTTTCGGGCCGTGGATAAACACCTGGCTCCCGGCGGCATCATCGTCCTCCACGATACCGACCCCGCGGCCTCCGGATGGATGGGACCGCGTTTCCTGCTAGAACGTCTTCGTGATGCAAAACTCAACGACGCCTACGAAGTAATGAACCTGCCCACCACTGACAAGCTCGGCATGGCGCTTCTCAGGAAAACCGGTAATCTGCCCAACCATGACTGGCGACCATCCGTGAAAGAATTGGCCGCGGAATTCCTTCTCCACCGGAAGCACTTCAGCGGCAGGTAAACATTCGCCTGCTCAACGTTCGGTGCTATTTTTTGTCGCCGCGATTACGGTTGTTTCCGAATACCGCCTCCAGTGCTTTTACGTATCCGTACCCATGTTCCTGCTCTGGTTCCAGCATGGATCCTTCCGGCCATTCGTTCCACGCATTAATCGTCACGATCTTCGGCTTCGTCGGCGCTGCCAGTAGCCGTTTCTTGATAATCCGGCACGCCTCCTCAAACGCTTCCGGGGAATTGCCCGTCATCACCGGGTTTACCACGTGCGGCGCCGGCCCCTCCCAGCTGGCATCCGGGTGGGCACGCGGAGAGTTATCCCAATTGATCGTGGCGTTCGGGAAGTACGGCACCGGTAGCTTCGTCACCGCCTCTTCCCAGAACTTCAGATACTTGTTCCGCCCCTCCACGTAATCAGACACCGGAAACGTTTCGTAGTTGAGCGCGCTGTGGTGCACCCAGGTATAGCCGGTCACACTATCCAATGCCAGGTCCTTACACAGCTTAGGCCAATCAGCCGGCGTTTTCCCGCCGGGCAGATTCGGCTGTCCCCACAGGATCGCATTGAGATGCAAACCCGGGAATCCCGCTGCAATTGCCTTCTCCCTGAACCGGTCCATTGCCGCCCGTGCTGCCTCTACAGAGCCGAAACTCTCGAGGAACAGACTCATCTCGTAAATGGAAAAATACGGCTCTCCATCGATAGTCCAGTAGCTCGGATGTTTGAAGTATCGCTCGATCACCAGGTCGGTAATCCGCTCCCAGGTACCCGTCGTTACCTTTCCCGGGTAAAGCAGCTTAACCGGGTCTGCAGGATTATAGCCCTGGATATCATACCAGTCATGATTGGCCCACATCAGGCCGAACTTTATCCGGCTATTGTTCGGCGCGTTAAGGAAGCCCTCATCCAGCGCCCGCTCCAGGTAGGGTCCGTCGTCATAGTAGTACCAGTCAAAGATGAACGCATCCACCGCATGATCAGCAGCCAGGTCTATCTTCTGCGCCATCACCTTTGGGTCCGACTCATCCACATATCCCCACACCGGTACCTTCGGCTGTTTGTGGCCGGGGAAGCGAGGCTTCGCCTTCTTCACCAGGTCCCATTCCGTAAACCCGGGGTACTCCGCCTTATCCCAGCGCGGGTGGGGATGAGTGCACGGGTAGTAGTAAGCGGCCACGGTAATATCCGGGGCTGGCTGAGCAGCGGGCTCCGTCACGGTTGTCTCAGCCGCGGCTACCGTCGGCACACAAAACAAAGCTGCAGCGCATGTAGCCAAACCATAAAATGCCTTTAGCAAACTGATACTCCGCGGAGGTTTTAAAAGCCTACTGAAATATCCTGCAGCTTTTATTGGGCTTGCCAATAATCTATCTGGTTCCACATCAACCCTCCAGCAGATAAAAAATAGAACACTATTCCCGTACAGATGGTTATAGTGACTAACAGCAACAGTGAACCGCCTCTGCTACGCTTCGCAGAATAAACGTTAACTTAAGGGCAGGCCCGTGGATTACTTGAAGTTCTCTCCTGCCCGCTCGCTACCGCACCTCATCTTTAAGCTTCTTTAGCTTTAATTTGCCCTGCACTATAAATGTCACGTTCCCGCCCGGGGTCACGCCATATAGCATGTCGGCTTTGATTTTGCCGTTCTTTTTAAACTTCCAGATGCCGGTGTTGGTGACGAACTCGTCCGCGAAAGAAAAGAAGCCGTAGTCCTCACCTGCATTTAGGGTGCCGTCGATTTCAAGACCCGTGTCACTGGTAATGAAGGTGGTGCCGTCGGGCGCTATGGTGCAGAGTACTCTTTCTTTTTCCTTTATCTTCTCTTTGGACTGCGTGCTGACGCTAACTGTGGAATAGACGCCTTCGTAAGTACCAGCTTGCGAGGGGAGTACATCTGCGGCGGCGGGAGCCAGCGTGGCGACTAGTGCCAGGGACATAAGGATTTTTTTCATGGGTAGCAATCGCTTTTCGAAATGGAAGTTGGTCGCATCTTTAAAACTGCGCTGACAGCAACACGCTTTTCGCGTATTGCTGTCAACGCTGTAGCGCAGTTGTTTGCAACTTTCCCCGCCGGGGCTGATGTAGCAGTGAGTATATGCAGTGGTGAATTGATCTTTACTTCGCCTGACTGATGACTTCTTTGAAGTACGACCCCTGGCCTGAGCCCCCACCGCCTCTCCAGATGCTTCCGCGGCTAACGGTTCCATTGGTTGCATCGTACACGGCTTTTGCAAGCACACCTCTTCGTGCGCTGCTATCCTGCCCGGCTAACCAGGTATTGGTTCCGCCGGCAATGCGGTGAAAATGCTGATCCGGGCCAGCCGATTCGAGAAGGTACCAGGTCGGGCGTTCAGTTTGACTGATCGTGGCACCGGCATTCCAGATGGCCGAGACCCTGGCACCGCGTGCAATGTAGCGATAGACACTGTCAGACTTGGCGTCGGCCGGGGCACCTACCAGTTCATTAACGTCTTCAAGCGGAGTTTCAACGTTCAGGTTGGCTCCACTATATTGTGCCTTGGCTTTGAATGGATCATAAAAGGTAGACTCGCCTGTGAGATACGCTATGGGTGTGGTGAGCCGTTCAAGCGTTGGCAGCATCCGGGGATCTATGGCCCCGAATGTCAGGGCCCAGGATTGCCAATTTGTAGAGGGAAACACGTTGTTATCGACCTGGTAAGTTTCGAGGCCCGTTGCGATGGTGCGGTGATCGGCTTTTGCCCGGGCCACTTTAGCCCGTACCTGGGCTTCGAGGAAGTTGGGAACTGCAACTGCAGCCAGGATCGCTATGATGGCGACGACAATAAGCAACTCAATGAGCGTAAACGCCTTGTTGAACATGGGATAACCTTTTTCTATAAAGAGGGGAGCCCGGACAATAGAGATGGATGTGGCACCGCCACTCCGGGATGTGGGCCGATGCCGTAAGCGCATGGAGAGCGCCCTGCCTATGCGAGACTAATGCTCGAACTTAAAAAGTTATCGTGTTAACAACAACAGAGGGCGCAGTTTAGAAAAGATAATGTTAGGTAATTGCAGCGAGTGATCATTGTTGCCCTCCGGAGATTAAGTTTCCGCAAACTATGCTTTTGCGAGAGAAGATATTCTATTTATCTAGTATGCTACTAGATGTTATGCTTGCGTTTGAAAATCGGAGGCTACTATTTGTTATAACACAAAAGATGCGTCGAAAGTGCTTACGCCGTTATGCTATGCACGACCGAACTTAGGATTAAAACACTTTAGGATTTAATGAATGACCGAAGATCATAAACAGCAAAAATACCAAAGGTGAATTTCTCAGTTTTAACAAGGCGACATGGGAATTCAATCCTGTAACAGGCGAGTCCGTAGGAACCGAGCTATAGTTTGAAGCTAATGCTCTATTGGACATTGGCGATTACAGTGCAGCTGCTGCGCTTTTTGCCGAACCTTTAACAACAGACATTCACTACAAAACGTATGAGCGACTGGGGCAGTGCCTCATGGCCCTGAATATGCCGCGTAAGGCGATACCGAACTTTTTATCTGCGACAGCGCTTAATCGACAGGTCTCTGCGCCATATCAGTGCGCAGAAGCATTTGTGGCTGTAGGAGAGTTTACGTACGCTAATATGTTGCTGGACACTGTTCTGGAACGCGAGCCTAGACACAGGAAAGCGTTAAAACTGAAAGCACAACTGACCGCAGCTCTCGAAAGCGAGTCAGAGTAAGTATGTCTCTGCCCTCTTTTGTGATTTTTGTGTCTCTTTGTGGCCAACTACCATGTAGCCGTATTCGTCACAAAAGAGCTGCCGAATAGCACAACCATCCCAAAGGGCGTTATTTCCAGAAGTTCTCCACAAAGCCCGTGCCGAAATCGCCGCGGCGGAATTCTTCACTGCGGATGACCTTCTGGTGGAAGGGGATAGTCGTGGCGACGCCTTCGATCACAAACTCGCCAAGTGCGCGGTCCATGCGGCGGATGGCTTCTTCGCGGTCTTCGCCGGTTACGATCAGCTTGGCGATCATACTGTCATAAAACGGCGGAATCACGTATTCCTCGTAAACATGGCTGTCGACCCGCACGCCCGGGCCGCCGGGGACGTGGTACGTTTGTACCATACCTGGCGAGGGCATGAAATTGCGCGAAGGGTCTTCGGCATTCACGCGCACCTCGATGGCGTGGCCGACCAGCTTGATATCGTCCTGCTTGTAACGCAGCTTTTCGCCGGCGGCTACGCGGATCTGCTCCTTCACCAGGTCGATGTTTGTCACCTGCTCGGTTACCGGATGCTCCACCTGGATGCGGGTGTTCATCTCCATGAAGTAAAAGTTTTTGTCCTTATCCATGAGGAACTCGATGGTTCCGGCGTTGGAGTAGCCAACAGCCTTCGCCGCGCGAACGGCGGCTTCACCAAGTTTCTTGCGGCCCTTTTCGTCGAGGACCGGGCAGGGGCTTTCCTCAATGAGTTTCTGGTGGCGGCGCTGAACGCTGCAGTCGCGCTCGCCCAGGTGGATGACGTTGCCGTGCTCATCAGCCAGGATCTGCACTTCCACGTGCTTCGGGTTTTCGATATACTTTTCGATGTAGACGCCGGCGTTGCCGAAAGCCTTTTCCGCCTCGGCCTGGGCCGTAGCGAGGGCTGTGGAAAGGGCGATCTGGGTATGGGCGACGCGCATACCGCGACCACCGCCGCCTGCCGAGGCCTTTACGATTACCGGGTATCCCATTTCGTCAGCGAGCCGTGTGGCTTCATCCAGGTCAGAAATCAGACCCTGGCTGCCAGGGGTAACCGGCACGCCGGCTTTGCGCATGGCTTTCTTGGCTTCAGACTTGTCGCCCATCTTGGCGATGACCTCGGGCGAGGGCCCGATAAACTTAATCCGGCACTTGGCGCACAACTCAGCAAACTCTGCGTTTTCCGCCATGAAGCCGTAGCCGGGATGGATGGCGTCGGCATCGGTGATTTCGGCGGCGCTCATGATGCGCGAAACGTTCAGGTAGCTGTCGCGGCTGGGGCCGGGGCCGATACACACGTCTTCATCAGCCAGTCGGCGATGCAGGGAGTTGGCGTCAGCCTCGGAGTAGACAGCGACAGTACGGATGCCCAGTTCGCGGCAGGCGCGAATGACGCGGAGGGCGATTTCGCCCCGGTTGGCGATGAGGATTTTCTTAAACATTCAGTGGCAGCAAAGTTCCAGGTATTAGTTTGAAAGTTAGAGGCTCAGGATTCGAGAACGAAAAGGGGCTGGTTGAATTCGACAGGCATGCCGTTTTCAACGAGAACACGCAGGATTTTACCGCGGGTCTCGGCTTTAATCTCGTTCATGAGTTTCATGGCTTCGATGATGCAAAGAACGGTCTCTTCATTAACGACGTCACCCTCATGCACAAAAGACGGGGCTTCCGGGCTGGGGGAGCGGTAGAAGGTGCCGACCATTGGCGAAAGTACGGTGCGGGCATTGGGCGGGAGAGAATCGCCAACTTCAGCGCCGGCGCCTTCAGCCGAAGCCGGCTGCTTTGCGGGAGCTGCAGATTGCGCCTGACCCGCTTCCTGCGGAGCCGGCTGCTGCTGGCTCTGCATGGGCATCATCGGCATCTGGGCTGGCATGTACTGAACCATCTGCGGCTGGTTTGCCGGTGTGCCTTTGCTCACTATGTGGATTTTCGTCTTGTACTGCTCGATTTCCAGTTCGGCGATGTCGTTTTCGCGCATCAGCGAAAACAGCTTTTCAATGTCAGAAACGGTAACGGTTTCGCCTTTAGCAGCGGGGGATTCGTCCTCATAGGGGCGTATCGTCTTTTTCTTGTTCAGGCTGTCAGCCATCGGCGTGGCGCTCTTTCCGTGGAAATAAAATGGCGCGGGACAGCGCGCGCGGCGGCGCGCGACCCTCACGGCATTACAATGTTTTCCCAAACTCCATGGGGGAGATCAGGCATTTTCAACAAATTCAGCGGTGCGGCGGGGAGGATGGCAACACAAAAACGCGCCTTCGGCGCAATTACGAATTATGAATTACGAATTACGAATTGTGGTGTCCGCTGCGCGGACGACAATTGAAGGCCCGCAATGTGGAATGAACGATGTAGGGGTGGCATTGTCCACAACCAGAATCGTCGGGAACAAGTTTCCGTGCTGCCGGTAACCGGCTCCATGAGCCAGATCTGGAGCGTCTATAAGGTGCGGTTGGCCCCCGGGGCCGGTGATATGGAAGAAGAGATGCTGGGCAACGCCCTTGCAGCCTACGACCATTGCGGTTATTTCGAGGCTAAGCTCGGCTCGGAAACAGAAGGCCCGGAGTGGCACGTGTATTTCGACCCGGAAACGGCTCCGCGTGATTTTTCAGTCACCTTTACCGATGCCGCTCAGCAGTTCGGCCTGAAGACGGCGGGTGTGCACGGTCCCTTTGAGAGCCCCCGCGAGAACTGGCATGACGCCTGGAGGCAGTATTTCCGGCCTGTGGAGATCACCTCCCGCACAGTGATTGTCCCTTCGTGGGAAGAGCATCTCGCCACGGCCTATGAGCAGTTGAACCGCCTGGTGCTGCGAATTGAGCCAGGGATGGCCTTTGGTACCGGTACCCATGCTACCACGCAGCTTTGCCTCAAGATCGCCGAGCGGCTCATTCGCCCGGGTGATAAGGTACTCGACGCCGGAACCGGCAGTGCCATCCTGGCTATTGCCGCCGCCAAGCTTGGCGCATCACACGTGCTCGGGTTCGACCTGGACCCGGATGTCTCTGAAAACTCGGCGGATAACATTAAGCTGAACCGTGTTCCAGCTGATGTGGTGGAAATCCGTATCGCCGAGCTTGACGCAATTCCGCTCGAAGCGTATGATGTGATCTTCTGTAACATGTTGAGCCATGAGTTTGAGCCTCTGCTGCCTGAGTTGGCTAAAAGGTTAAAGGCGGGTTCGGGGAAGTTGATCTTAAGCGGGATGCTGTTGGAAGAAGAAGATAATGTTCGCGGGTGGCTGGCGCGTCCGGAAGTGGCACTGCGCTGCGCCGAAACCGAACGCGGCGGCGAGTGGCTGGCCATGGTGGCTACGCCGTAGTCGCTCGGTCGCTGCGTTGTGGTACCCCTGCCGGGGTACGGGCGTAAAGAGGGCGGCGTACCCCGGGTGGCGTCGCTTCGCTCCTGACCCGGGGCTACCGCTGTGAGACCCCTCCCGGGGTCATTCAAGGAAAAGAAGATCAGATGTGCCCCGTGTGTGGGTACGCCGTAGCGGTTCTGATGGGCTATGGCCTGCCCCGTAGTAACAGACGCTACGCCGTAGCCGGTATTGTTCTTGCCACTGCCTTTGGTGACAATCCAAGGGCGGTGAACTTTGATGGAGCATACCTGGTGGCAAAAGGGCATTATCTATGAAGCCTATATCCGGTCGTTTCAAGATTCAAACGGCGACGGTATCGGCGACATCAATGGCCTGCGTCAGCGGCTCGACTATCTCCAGTGGCTGGGGATTGACATCATCTGGATCCCGCCAATCTATAAGAGCCCGCAGCGCGAGTTTGGATACGATACATCGGATTACGTAGCTGTTGAGCCGCTTTTCGGCACCATGGAGGATTTCGATAATCTCGTGGCAGAAGCCCATAGCCGCGGCCTCCGAATCGTCCTCGATTTCGTACCGAACCACACGTCCAGTGACCACGACTGGTTCAAGGAGTCGCGCTTATCCAAAGACAACCCCAAGCACGACTGGTATATCTGGAAAGATCCTGCCCCGGATGGCGGACCTCCCAACAACTGGGTGAGTGCCTTCGGCGGCAAAAGCGCCTGGGAATTTGTGGAGGAACGGGGGCAGTATTATTATCACGCTTTCTTAACCGAACAGCCGGATTTGAACCCCAGAAATCCGGACGTAGAGCAAGCCATCTTCGATGCTTTAAGATTCTGGCTGGATCGCGGAGTGGATGGCTTTCGAATCGATGTGATGTGGCATCTCTTTAAGGATGAGAGGTTTCGGGACAACCCGCCGAACCCGGACTATGATGAAAAGATGCCGTCTAACAATAAGCTGCGGGAAATCTATAATGCATCGCGGCCGGAGACGATCGATTTCGTAGTACGGATGCGGAACGTGCTCCAGGAATATGAAGGCAACCGCCTGATGATTGGTGAACTCTACCAGTCGGGAGCAGCGCTGGTAGATTTCTATGGACCAGACTGCTCAGCTGCGCAGATGCCCCATAACCAGCAGCTTATCCTGCTGCCCTGGGAGGCAACGAAGCTGCGGGATGCTATAGAGCAATACCTGGGAAGCCTGCCGGAGAAGTGCTGGCCGAACTGGGTGCTGGGAAACCATGACAAGCCGCGGATTGCAACCCGGGTAGAAACGCCGGCGCAGGCGCGGGTGGCTATGATGCTGCTGCTGACCCTGCACGGCACTCCGACGATGTATTACGGCGACGAGATCGGCATGACGAATGTGGACATTCCGATGGACCAGCGTAAAGACCCGTTTGAACAGCTGGACCCCGGCAAGGGCCAGGGGCGTGATCCGCAGCGCACGCCGATGCAGTGGGAGGGTGGAACCCGGAACGCTGGATTTACAACCGGCGAACCATGGCTGCCTTTGGCGGCGGACTGGAAGACAGTAAATGTCG
>JAKFFN010000163.1:0-2482 GCA_036675025.1 Candidatus Sumerlaeales bacterium
CAACCATGCGCAATCCGGATTTGCAGCCACTGGAAGGGCCGGCTCTCACCAATGATTTACCCGCTGCCTAAAAAGGAACTTCGCGAAAACCGCATAGCCATGGTAATAGGCTTAATCTGGGTAGTAGCTCCCGTACTATTCTGGCTTCAGTGGGCAAACGTTCCTGTACCCGCAATTCCAAAGGCCGTCTTGACTGGTGCTGCCATGCTTGCGCCGGGGCTTACCATGCTCCTGCTCGCATGCGCTCCATTCTTTATGGAGCGGCGCAATGGCACCTGGGAATACCTCCTCGCACTGCCCATTTCCCGCAGAAAAATAGTCTTCACCAAGTGGATGGTGCCTCTCGGGCTGGGGATAATTTTTATGACGCTGTCATCGGCAATCTCCTGGTATCCCATCACCCGCATGGAAACTACACTAATCCAGGTTGGCCTGCCGCAATGGATTTGTCTGCATGTGGCAGGGGCCGTAATGCTTATGTCCATTCTCTTGCTATTGGATTCTCTCGACTGGGGCGAATGGCTGGGGTTGCGTGCCATTGCAAGCTTTGCCATGATTGCCGCTTTTATTTTCTCTATGCAGGTCAGCGCCCGCTCCATTAGCTGGAGTTCAACCATCTGGAATATTGCCATCTCTGCTATCAGCATGGCAGCCGTAATCTTGGCAGCACCGGTTCTGACAGCCGATTCGCCATTGCCTCAGTGGCGACTGAAGGGGAGAGTCAATCTCCGGAGGTTCAGCAGTGACGGCGCATGGATCTGGCTTCACTGGCGACGCACCCGGCCGGTTATCATTCTTTTGCTTCTGCCCGTTCCGCTTCTCCTCATAGTGCAATTTCTCGCAGTAGGCTTCCAGGGAAACTTCTCCCAAACCAGGCAGCTGTTCTCAGAACTCATTTTCTCCAATGTCTCGCTCTGGCCACTGACAGCCCTGATGTGTATCTGCGCCGCACTACTTGGCGCGGTGACCGCCATGGTGGAGGGTAACACAAAGTCGATTCAGTTCAGATGGGCGTTGCCACTACCGCGCAAGAGGGCTCAGAGGCTACGGCTGTTTTTTGCTCTCGCTGCCCTTGCGCTCCTCTATATGCCGACCCTATTGCTTCTGATGGCGCGGGCAGCCTATTTGGGGCATACTTATAATACACTGCTAGCCAGCGCCATCGCTCAGCTTTCCCTCATGGCGTGCATCTGCGCCACATCTCTTTCCATTGGTACCTTTGCCAATGCACATCCCGGCTTTTACGGGCTGACAGCAATAGCCGCCGGCCTTTGCGGACTCGTGTACGCCATCAATAATATGACAGGATCAAAGGCCCTCGAATTTGAAGAAATAACAACTGCAGCAATTGCAATCGTCGCATGTGCATGGTACCTGTTACCCCAGATTGAAAACCAGAGGCACACTTAGAAGAAATCTCTATGCCCCGCTGGCGGACGGGCAAAAAGGTAGAATTAAAAACGCGACCCGAAATCCTGAACCAAAACAAATCGGTGTCGCGCGGGGTAGCGCGGAATTTATTCCGTAAAGTGGACGTCCCATCTACGCCACACCCCAACCCGCGAAGCGCAATTACGCGCTTCTTCACCACCCGCCTTTCTCGAATGGAAAAGCACATCCCCAACCCGCGAAGCGCCAGCCACCGCCACCCAACCAGGTAACACGGGTGCCCTCACCCGGGCCTCCAGGACACTCCACATCCCCAACCCGCGAAGCGCCAACCACCGCCACCCAACCAGGTAACCCGGGTGCCCCCACCCGGGCCGCCGCCAGGACACTCCCCATCCCAACCCGCGAAGCGCCATTACACGCATCTCCACCACCCGCCTTTCCCGGAGGAAAAAACAGCGCCAGCCGGAGGTCAGGAGCACAGACGCAGTAGCGGCTGGGGTCCGCCACCTCCGGTAAACCTCCCCCCACGATCCCTACCCCGGCAGGGGTTGCAGAGATAACGTCAAAATGAAAACGAACTTACATCTACTTCTCCAGCAGCCCCGCTGCCGTCTTCTCCACTTCTTCCAGCCACACCTTATAAGCCTCCGGCGTGAGATGAACTTTGTCGCCGGTATACTCCGCCTTAAGCTCGCCCTTTTCATCCTTCATCAGCGCACCAACATCCAGCCACGTTGCCCCATTTTCCTTCGCCTGTTGCTGTATCCGGGCATTCAACTTTTCCACCGGCGCATTCGTGTAATTTAAATCATCCCGCGTAGGCAATACGCTCTGAAAAACCAGCTTCGCATTCGGCGCCGCTGCCTTAAGCATCGGGACCAGGTCCTCATACTTCTTAATGACCGTAGCCGGAACCGTCTCGCGGTTCCAGAGTTCATTGATGCCGATCATCAGAAACACAATTGCCGGACGCGCCTTTGTCACCTGGTCAAGGCGAGACGCCACGCCAACAGTCGTAGTGGACGTGCCGATGGAATCGCCCCCAATACCTTGGTTCACCGTAAGCAGACCGTGAATCTTCTGCGGCATG